>CALWAU010000120.1 GCA_944375795.1 uncultured Clostridia bacterium
CCCGTCTGCGGCGGCCCGATGGAGGTGCACGTGCGCAAGGACGGGTATTTCGTGCAGGATAAGGCCTGGTACGAGGCGGCCGACCGCTACGAAAACTTCATCGCCGGGGCGGCGGGGCGCAGGACGGTGCTTCTGGAGTTGGGCGTCGGCTACAACACCCCGACGATCATCCGCATTCCCTTCGAGCGCCTGACCTATCGCGAGGCGGACGCCGTTCTCGTCCGCATGAACCGCGATTATCCCGAGCCGCTCGCCGAAAACCGCTCTAAGACGCTTTCTTTCGGCGAGGATATGGGAAAAGCCCTTGCCGACCTCTGTGCGGCGTGCGAGGCCGCGGATTGAGAAAAGGGATTTTTCGGCATATCGGCCCCATTCGCTTGCATTTTTTCGCCGGGCGGGTATAATGAATATATGGCGACGCGCCCGAAACTGCCGGAAGGAGAAATTTTCGTGAAAACCCGGAAAAATTTCCCCCGAAATGCAACCGACGGCGGAAAAAAGACGACTATGTATGCGAACGGACCTCGGCGTGCGTTTGCGTGCGAAGGAGGCCCGGGTGACCGACGGGGAAATCGTGGAAAGATACCTTTCGCGCGACGAATCCGCCCTCTCCGCCACCGCGGAGAGATACGGCGGCTTTTTGCTTGCGGTTTCCATGAACGTCCTGCACAGCCGCGCGGACGCGGAGGAGTGCGTTTCCGATACATATCTCGCCTGCTGGAATACCGTTCCGCCCGCCTGTCCAAATTCGTTGAAAGCATACCTGGGTGCCCTCTGCCGCAATATTTCTCTCGATCGTTACAAGCGTTTGCACGCGGAAAAGCGCGGCGGCGGAAGGACGGAAATTCTGCTTTCCGAAATCGCGGAATTTCTGCCCGCGGAAGCGGATTACGAGGAAGGCCCCGCCGCGGAGGTCATCAACGAGTTTCTGGGGACGCTTGCCGGGGCGGAGCGGATTGTGTTTGTCCGTCGGTATTGGTACGCGGACGACGTCAGGGAAGTGGCGGCGCGCACGGGGTTTTCCGAAAGCAAAGTGAAATCCATGCTTTTCCGCCTTCGGAAAAAACTTCGGAAAAAACTCATTTCGGAGGGGATTGGCCCATGAACGGGAACGACGAAAAGAATTTTTCCGTGCTCGGACGGATGGACGAAAAATATATCTCGGAAGCGGATATCCCCGTTTCTTCGGGGCGCGCGGCCCATCGCCGCGCCCCTGTGCGCCGCCTGAAACGGCTGCGCCGTTTTTCCGCCGTCGCCGCGTCTTTGCTGTTGCTCTGCGCCGTCGGGGTGTTTATTTTCGGCGATCCGCTCGGCTCCGGGCGCAACGCCGGTTTTCAGGACGGTGCGGGCTGCATGACGGACGAGGGGTATTCGAGCGTCGCGGTCGGGTCGGACGGCGGTTCGGGCGAGACGAACGGCGCTTCGGAGCCGGACGCTTCCGAAGAATCCGCGGAGGAGGACGGCGAAACTTCTTCCTCCGTCTAAACCGACAATTTTACAGACCGTAAACGCCGGCCGCGCTGCAATCGCAGCGCGGCTTTTTGTATCCGGCAATTCGGTGCCGTCGAAAACGGAAGGGGCAGGGTTTTGATCACCGCTCTCTCCCCACGAGGTAATCCACCGAGATGCAAAGATAGTCGGCGATTTCCGCCAGGGAAAGGACGTGCGGGTCGGTGCCCCTGCTCCACGCCGTAAAATACGAATCTTTGATCTTCGTGTCCCGGCTGAGACGGTAGCGGGTGATGCCGTGCTCCGCAAGTACCTCGCGGAAGCGCGGATAAAAGGGCGGGCAGGGACGGGGTACGTAGTCGAGCACCGCATTCGACCTGCCCAACAAAAAGTCCAGGGAACAGCCGAGAAAATCCGCCGTTTTCAGAAGCGAACTCAAAAAGAGCTGTTTGGAACCCCGTTTCCAGCGTTGAACGGTGGTCACGTGCACGCCTATCCCTTCCGCCAGCGCCCGCGTGCTTACGTTTTGCGTCAGCATCAATTCCGTCAGTCTTTCCCCGAAAATCGTCGCGTTTTCCATTTATCCTCCCCGTCCCGCCTTTTGCTCCGGTATGCTATTATTATCCCAGAAAAGTGCTCAAAAAACTTGCAAACAGCACAATTCTGGGATATAATAGTAGGGAAGGAGGCGGAAATGAAGAAATGCGGTTTGGAGGGGGAAGGCGAGGCCCTCTGTGCGACGTGGTTGGCGAGCGGGCTCAGTTTTTGCGACGGATGTGCGCGTTTGCTCGGCTATCCGCGGCGGGTGCGGCTGGAAATAGACCGCGAGGCGCGGCGGCTGTCGGTGGAGCCGCTGGCGGAGGGCGGCGGGTTCGGCTTTGCGCCGGAGGGACGGACGCGCGGGCGGGTGATGATTTCTTCGGCGGCGTTGAAAGCGGAGCTGAAATCGCTGTTCGGCGGACGGCCGAGGGGCGGGCTGCGTTTTCCCGCGACGTTCGACGGGGAGAGGATTTTCGTGGACCTGCGACGGGAGAAGCGGGAGGGCGAATAGAAGGGACGAAAAGGAGGGGACAGACTTTTTTCCGAAAATGAAAAATCCGCCGCATAACTCCTTGCTTTTTTTTTCGCAATCGTATATAATTAGGTACGGAAAGACGAGGACGGGTTCACCCCGCCCGCAAAGATATCAACGGAGGATTTGTTTATGCCCTTAGTTACCAGTACCGAAATGTTCAAAAAAGCGTATGCGGGCGGCTATGCCGTCGGCGCTTTCAACGTCAACGACATGGAGATGGTCCAGGCGATTGTGGAGGCGGCGGACGAATGCCGTTCCCCCGTCATTCTGCAGGTTTCCGCGGGCGCGCGCAAGTACGCCAATCCCGTGTACCTTCGCCACCTCGTGCAGGCGGCGGTGGAAACGACCAATATCCCCATCGTCATGCACCTCGACCACGGCGCCGATTTCGACATCTGCAAGGCGTCCATCGACGACGGCTTTACGTCCGTCATGATAGACGCTTCTTCCAAGCCCTGGGAGGAGAATATCGCCATCACCAAAAAGGTGGTGGAATACGCGCACGATCACGGCGTGGTGGTCGAGGCCGAGCTCGGCAAGCTGGCAGGCGTGGAGGACGACGTGCACGTGGAAGCGGACGACGCGCTGTTCACCTCCCCCGACGAGGTGGAGGAATTTACCTCCCGCACGGGCATCGATTCTCTGGCGATTGCCATCGGCACTTCGCACGGCGCCTACAAGTTCAAGCCCGGACAGGACCCCAAGCTCCGCCTCGATATCCTCGAAGAAGTGGGCAAGCGCCTTCCCGGCTTCCCCATCGTGCTGCACGGCGCTTCCTCCGTTCCGCAGGACAAGGTGGCGCTCGTCAATAAATACGGCGGCAGCATGCCCAACGCCATCGGCATTCCCGAGTCGGAGCTGAGAAAGGCGGCGAAGATGGCGGTCTGCAAGATAAACATCGATTCCGACCTGCGCGTGTCTTTCACGGCGGCGGTGCGGCAGCATTTTGCCGAACATCCCGA
>CALWAU010000121.1 GCA_944375795.1 uncultured Clostridia bacterium
TTACATTTATGAAGCCTTTCGCGGAAAAACGGGTTGCAAAGGTTGATTTTTCGATGAGAAAAGTGTATAATAAAAGGGAAAAATTTCAGGCGGAGCGCAAAACCGATCATGGCACAGAAAAAGCAGAAACTTGAAGATATCGTCACCCTCGTCGCCGAGGCGCTCGGCGTCGTTTCCTATGCGGATTATTTCACCCAGACGCCGTTGTTCACCAATCTGCGGATAGAAAACGGCGGTTCGGAGGCGCTGGCCGACCTGACCCTGACCGTCTCCAACGACCACGGCCTTCTCGTCTCCTGCGTCCGGCCGATAGAGGAGGTGCCCTTTGAAAGCGCGGTGGAAGTGGACCTCGGCAACATCCTTTCCCCCCTTTATTTCGTGGGGCTGGAAGAGGTAAAGACGGAGGATATCTTCGTGGAGCTGCGGCGGGACAAGCAGATAATCGCCTCGCAAAAGCTGACGGTCACGGCCCTGCCTTTCGACTATTGGCAGGGGACTTCGGGCAATGCGGAGCTGCTCGCCTCCTTCGTGCGGCCCAAACTGGCCGACTGCGAGCGCTTGAAGACGGAGATCGCGGCGCAGCTGAAAAAATGGGGGGCGGCGAGCGATTTGGGCGGCTACGAGGGCAGCGACAAAAACGCCGTGCGCCAGACGGCGGCGGCGCTGTATGCCTGTATCCGCCGCTACGCCTTCGAGCGGGAGGAGGCGGATATTTCCGCGCCCGTGGAGGCGGGCGGCGGCGTGAAGCTGCTGGCCGAACGCAAGGCCACGCCGCTGGAACTCGCCCTGCTCTTTTCCGCCTGCATGGAAAGCCTGGGGCTCCATCCCGTGCTGGTGCTCGGCGAAAGGGAGATCACCTGCGGCGTCTGGCTGTATGACAGCTGCTTTATGGATACCGTTTCCGACGACGTGCAGCGGCTGGGGAAATACGTTGCGGACGGCATCAACAATCTCAGCTGCTTCGACGTGAACGACCTGTTTTCGGACAAAAACGTGGCGTATTCCACCTCCGAAGCGCATTTTCTGCAGCGGCTGAACGCGGGCGGACACTACGACAAATACGTGGATATCCGCCGCTGCCGCATCGCGCATATCCGTCCGCTGCCCCTGCGCGCGCGCAATCTGAAAGGGTACGAGATTTTGTCCGAGGAGGACATGTCCCCCGACGCGGCGCCCAAGATGCTCACCGAGGCGAAAAAGCTCAGCCTCGACGGCAAGCAGACCAAGGATAAGCAGTGGGAGCGCCGCCTTCTCGATTTGTCGCTGAAAAATACCCTGCTCAATTTTTCGCCCGAGAAAATGGTGCTGCACGTCCTGTCCGCCGACCCCGATTCCACCCTCGCGGCGCTGGAGGGGAAGGAGGAAATGCGCCTGGGCGGCGCTACGGCGGCCGTGAGCGAAATCGCGCGCAAGAAAGTGTTTTTCGGCGTCTCGCAGGAGACCAAGGGCATGCGCGAGCTCATCGGGCTGGAGATTTCGAGCGGAATTATGCGCACCTTTTCCGAGGAGGTCGTCTTAAACGAAACGGTAAACCGCCTCATCAAGCGGAGCAAGGAGGCGGACGAGGAGTCGGGGACGAAAATTCTCTATCTCGCGCTCGGGTTTCTGCGCTGGTATTCGCGGGAGGACGGCAAGGTCAATTACGCGCCCCTCGTCCTCAAACCGATTTCTCTGAAAAAGGGCAAGGGGGGGATCGGCTACGCGATTTCCGCCACCGACGAGGAATTTTCCGTCAATTCCACCCTGCTGGAGTTTCTCAAGCAGGAGTTCAACATCGATATCCGGGGGCTGGACGGCGCCCTGCAGGGCCTGAAAATTTCGGAGATTCTGGCGATGGTCCGCATGGAAGTCGTCAACATGAAGGACTGGCAGGTATTCGACGACGTATACGTCGCCGCCTTTTCCTTCGCCCGCTATCAGATGTGGCAGGACCTCCGCCACAACATGGACGTCTTTGCCGGAAACGAATTGATTTCCTCCCTGCTGCACAACCGCTGCGAAATCAAGGATACCAAGGACGTCCTGTTCAAGGAGGACGAGTGTCCGCCGACGCAGACGCTGATGCCCCTTCCCGCCGATTCCTCCCAGTGGGAGGCGGTGGCGCTGTCCCAGACGGGAAAGACTTTCGTCCTGCACGGCCCCCCCGGGACGGGCAAGAGCCAGACGATCACCAACATGATCGCCAACGCCCTCAACGACGGCAAGCGGGTTTTGTTCGTCGCGGAGAAACAGGCGGCGCTGTCCGTCGTCAAAAAGCGGCTGGATTCGCTGGGGCTGGGGGATTTCTGCCTCGAATTGCATTCCAATAAGACCAACAAGGCGGAGGTTTTGCAGAAGCTGACCTCGACGCTGGCGCTGGCGGGGGCGCAGGAGAGCGTTTCCCTCGCGGAGAAGTCCGCCTCCATTTCCCAGCTGAAAAAGGACCTCGCGGAGCCGCTCGCGGCGCTGCACAAAAAGCGCCGGCTGGGCGTTTCGGTGTACGAGGCGCTGCTCATCTGCCTGAAAAACAAGAACGCGCCCGATATCATGAATATCGAAAGCACCTTCTACGACAGCCTCACCAAGGAGAAGATCGAGGCGTACGAAAGCATGATGGTGCAGGCGGCCGCCGCGGCAAAGGAGTGCGGCGGGGTGTACAATTCTCCCTTCGCCAACGTCAATCTCACCGAATACTCGCGGGATTTGCGCGACGCCATCTATTGCTCGTCCGAGGTGGTCATCGCGGAGATCAAGCACCTGAAAAATTACGTCGCCCTCTTTCTCGAATTGTACCGCCAGCGGATCAGCACCCTCACGAGGAAAAAGCTGGAGTGGCTGGCGGAGGCGGCCAAGCTTCTGGACGGCGGGACGCTGGACAAATATTTCCTCGAAAACGAGGAGGAGTTTTACGCCTTTTTCAACGCCAACCGTCGGCTGGACGCCTGTCTCGACGCCTATTTCAAGAGCTTTAAGAAGCTCGTCGACATCGGGAAGGAATACAAGGAGCTCGGCGCCTGGCTGGATGCGGGCGGCGTCGATTACGCGCGGGACAAAACCGCGGCTTCGGTCGCCAAAAAGCTCTCCAAAGTCGCAATTTCCCCGCTCAGAGAGGAGGACGTCGTCAAGCATCTCCAGACGGTGACGGAAATTTACGAGGCGATGGAGCTCATCCGCACGAATACCCGCCTTTCCCGCAACTTCACGGGCGCGTTCGGCAAAGTGGATTTCTTCGACGGCAGGAAACAGTTCCTCTCCGATCTGTACGCCCTGCACGGGCTTTGCGCCAAGCTGTTCATGGACTACAATCCCGACAGCTTCAACAGCATGTGCATACGCGCGGCAAACGGCTATACCAAACCCGTACTCAAGGGGCTGCTGCGCTCGATCGCCAGCTTTTACGCCGCGGAGGACAGTTTCCTCTCCATCACCGCCGCCGACCGCAAAAAGGTGCCCGAGGAGGACGTTCTGGAATATTATACGGCCAAGGCGGGGGCGCTCATCGACAACATCGACATGCTCGCCAATTGGTGCATGTACCGCGCGACGGCGGAAAAGCTGGATCAGGCGGGGCTCACGTTCATGACGGACGCCCTCGAAAGCGGCTCCGTCACCAGCGAGAACATCGTGGACAGCTTCGAGAAGAATATCTACAAAAACTTCTTGCAGACGAATATCCCGCTCGACCCCGTGCTCTCCCGTTTCTCCGCCACGCTCATGGAGGAGGAGACGGAATCCCTGCGCCTGGCGATGGACGATTTCGCGCGCCTTTCGCGCGAGAGTATCCGCGCCAAGCTCATTTCCCGGCTGCCCACCCCCTCCACGGAGGGGAGCCTCAGCCTCGAGGTGGTCAATTTCCAGCGGCTGGCCAAGAGCAATCTGCGCGGTATGGGGCTGAGAAAACTGTTCGAGGAGATCCCGGAGCTTCTGAAGGTCATCGCACCCTGTATGCTGATGAGCCCCATCACCGTGTCTCAATACCTGCAGCCGGAAAACGGCATGTTCGACATGGTCATTTTCGACGAGGCGTCGCAGATGCCCACGGCGGAGGCGATAGGCTCCCTCGCGCGCGCGAAGTGCGCCGTCGTCGTCGGCGACCCCAAACAGCTGCCGCCCACCACTTTCTTCAACGCCACGTACGTGGACGAAGAAAATCTCGAAAACGAGGATATGGAGAGCGTTCTGGACGACTGCCTCGCGCTCGGCATTCCCCAGCGCCATCTCATCTGGCATTACCGGAGCAAGCACGAAAGCCTCATCGCTTTCTCCAACATCATGTATTACGGCAACAAGCTGTGCACCTTCCCGTCCCCGGACGCGCCCGACAGCCGCGTGAAGTTCGTGCGGGTGGAGGACGGCGTATACGACCGCGGATTTTCCAAGCGCAACAAGGCGGAAGGGGACGCGCTGGTGGCGGAGGTCGTCCGCCGGCTGTCCGACCCCGCGCTGCGGAAATCCAGCATCGGCATCGTGACGTTCAGCAACGTGCAGAAGGACTATATCGAGCGCAAGCTCACCGCGGTCATCGCCGAAAAGAGGCTGGACGGCCCCGCCTACGACCGCGAGGAACCCATCTTCGTCAAAAACCTCGAAAACGTGCAGGGCGACGAGCGCGACGTCATTCTCTTTTCCGTCTGTTACGGTCCGGACAGGCAGGGCAGGGTTTCGCTCAACTTCGGTCCGCTCAATCAGGCGGGGGGGTGGAGGCGGCTCAATGTCGCCGTGTCCCGCGCGCGGGAGGAGATGGTCATTTTCTCGTCGATGACGGGCGCAATGATCGATTTGTCCAAGACCGGCTCCAAGGGGGTGGCGGGGTTGAAGGCCTTCCTCGAATTTGCGGAGAAGGGGCGGACGACGCTTGCGATCCCCGCCGGGAATCTCGTCAAAAAGAAGCCGGGCATCGGCAAATACATCGCGGAGGAGCTGGCCTCTTACGGGTACGACTGCCGCTATGACGTGGGCGTGTCCGATTTCAAGATAGACGTCGCCGTCACCGACCCGAGAAACCGCCACAAGTTTATCCTCGCCGTCATGTGCGACGGGCCCAACGCCTTTTCCGTCAAGGACCGCAACGTGCTGCAGATCCAGACGCTCAAGCGCAACAATTGGAACGTCGTGCGCGTCTTTTCGGTCAATTATTACAACAATCCCAAGCGGGAGATCAAGAAGATCAAGGATTTGCTCGACAAGCTCACGGGGGCGGACAAACGGGGCGGAACGGGGCTCAACCGCAACAAGAAGCCGTATAAGGCGGCGGCGCTCGAACAACGGTTTGAAAACGCGACGTTCGTCACCTCCGGGGACAACGATGCGGAGATCATCTCTCGCCTGAAAGCCATCGTCGCGGCGGAGGAGCCCATTTCCTACGATTTCCTCGTCCGCAGGTGCCTGTCGGGGCTGGGTATCATGAAATACGGCGCCAAGGTGGACGCGCGCATGCAGGCGCTGGTCGCGCTCTGCGGCTTCCGCTACGAGCGCATCTTCGGCACGGCGTATTATCGCAAGACGGACAAGAACATCGGCTACGACAAGTACCGCGTCGAGACGGGGGAGACCCTTCGCAAGAGCGAGACGGATTTCACTCCCTACGAGGTCGTTGCGCTCATTCGCAGTGCGCTCGAGGACAAGGTGGCGCTGTACATGGACGAGATCATGGTCATCGTCTGCAATCTGTTCCGCGTGAGCAAGCCCACCGATCAGTTTGCCGTCTATATCAACAATTGCGTCACGCTCGGCGAGGAGAAGGGACTGTTCGTCCGTTCCGTCTCCGACCGCATTTCCCTCGCCTGATTTCGGCGGGGGCGCACGGGAGCGGCGGAACAGCGGGGGAAAAGAGATGAAAAAACTTTCGGGCGCTGCCGGAAACAGAAAGGGCGGGAGATTTTTCAATTTCCGCCCGGCGCTGTTTGCGGCGGCGTTTTTCGCGCTCGGCATCGGGTTTGCCCGCGCCCGCCTCTTTTCCGGGGCGTCTCTCCTGTGGCTGCTGTGCGGCGTTCCCGTGCTGATTTCTGCACCCGCGTTCTTTCCCGAAAACCCCTTCCGTTCCCTCGCCGCCGCGGCGGCGCTGCTCCTTTTCTTCGTCTGCGGCGGGCTGTGCTTTCGCGCGGAAGTGCGCGCGTTTTCTTCGGCGGAACAGATTTCCGGGGAATGCACGGTAGTGGGGACGGTGACGGAAAAAAGCGATTACGGGACGGTTTCCCGCGTCGTTTTATCCGATCTGATCATCGACGGAAAGGGGAGGGAAGGAAAGCTCGTCGCAACCCTGGGTGAGGAGTTTTCCGAAAAAGCGGCGCTTTCCCGCCGCGTCGTTCTCGTCGGGCGGGTGGAGACGGATCTGTCCCTTTTCGGCGAATACGGCTTTCAGAGCGAGAACGTGGAAAAGAAAATTTACTATTCCGCCGAGGCGCATTCGCTGAGCGCGGCGGGGGAGGACAAGGACGTGTTCCTCGCCGTGCGCTCCCGCCTGCGCGATCGCCTGTATCGGGGCATGGACGAGGAGCCCGCGGCGGTGACTTACGCCCTGCTCATCGGGGACACCTCGGGCATTTCGGCGGGGCTGCTCGAAAGCATCCGCTACGGCGGCATCGCGCACATCTTCTCCGTTTCGGGGCTGAATATCGGGTCGCTGTACGTATTTTTCCGCGCCCTGACGGACAAGACCCGCCTCCGCCGCCTGCCCGCGGGGCTGCGCTTTGCGATGACGGGCGGGGCGCTCGTCTTTTACGCGGGCGTGTGCGGCTTTTCCGCCTCCGTGCTCCGCGCGACGGTCATGTGCCTCGTCCTGTACGCGTCTTCCCTGTTCGGCGTCAAATCGGATATGCTGGAAAATACGGGGATCGCGGCGCTGCTCCTTCTCGCCTTGCACCCCGTGCAGCTGTTCGACCTGGGCTTCGGGCTCTCCTTTGCGGCCTGTCTGTCCATCGGCGTCCTTTCCCGCACCTTCCGCGACGGCCTGGACGCCCTCCTGCCCTTCGGCGGGCGCCCGGAGGACAGACCGGCGGGCATTTTGCGGAAAATAAGGGGAGGGAGTATCGAGTTTCTCGCCGTATCCCTGGCCGCCCAGGCGGGGACGCTGCCGCTGCTGCTCGGGTCGTTCGGCTACATATCCGTCTGGAGCCTCGCGCTCAACTGCATTTTCGTCCCCTTCGTAGACGCGGTCTTTTCCCTGTTGCTGGCCCTGGCGCTCGTCGCCTGTCTGCTGCCCGCTTCGGCTGCGCCTTTTTTGCTGTATCTTCCCTCCGCGGTGTGGTCCGCGGCGCTTCTGCTCTTCCACGCCTTCGATTTCTCCCTGGTGATAAGGGGAATGCGCATGGGCGTCGCCGCCCTGCCCTTCGTCGGGTTTTTCCTCGCGCTTTCGGATAAGGTGAACGCCGGGAGGGGACTGCGTCTGGCACTGTGCGCGATTTTTCTGGCCGCGTTCGCCGCTTCCCTGCTTGCGGCTTCCCCGGCGTCGGGCGGCGGATAAAGCGGATAATTCCCGCGCTTTAATCGCTCGTTTCCCTTGCGTTTTTCTTTTCGATATGCTATAATAGAAGCGAGAATGTCCGGACGCGCGGCGTTTGCGGGCGTTTTCGCGCTATGTCCGGCGGTCGGAGAGCCGCGCCGCCGCGGGGAAAAATTTTTTTCGGAGGGCTTTCGGGCGGCATGAAATACGTCGATTTCAGAAAATTTACGGACGAAAACGGCGCCCGGCCCGTCTATCTCTTCGAGGGCGAGGAGACCTATTTCCGGGAACGGGGGGAGGCGCTTCTCAAAAAGCGGTTTCTCGGCGACCCGGTGCTGGATTTTTCGGCGTTCGACGGCCCTTCGCTCAAGGGAGAAAAACTGAAAAACCTCGCGGACGCGTTGAACAGCTTTTCCTTTTCGGGCGGCAAACGCTTCGTCAAGGTGTCCGAATTTTATCCCACGGAAAAGGAATACGAGTTTTATCTGAAAGAGCTTTTCGACAATCCGCCCCCCGACAGCGTTCTCGTCATTTCCAATGCGGGTAAGGGCAAGGCGGGGACGGCGGCGCTCGCGAAAAAGCCGGGCGTAACGTACGTGGACTGCGGCCGCTCGGACGAAGAGACGGTCAAAAAGTGGATCTTCGTCACCTGCAAGCGCGCGGGGGTGTACGCGGACGGCGTCACCTGCGGCAAGCTGGCCGAGTACTGCGTGTGCGATATGTCCCGCATCGCGGGCGAGACGGAAAAGCTGCTTCTTTACTGTGCGGCCAAGGGGCTTACGCGGCTGACGGACGAGGTGGTGGAGGAGGCGGTGTATCCCGATTCGGAGTACAAGCTGTACGAGCTTTCGGGGGCGCTTTCCCGCCGCAACTATTCGGCGTTTTCCCGCATTCTCGGCGAGCTCTCCTCCAAGGGCTATGACGAGCTTTCCCTGCTCAACACCCTGTGCTATCATTTCCGCGGCCTGTACGAGGTTTCGCTGTCGCGGGGGAGCGATCGGGAGGTGGCGGCGGCGCTCGGCATGAAGGAATACGCCGTGAAAAAGAGCCGCGAACAGGCGGGCGGCTTTCCCGAAGGGGAGCTGCTGCGCTGCTACGGGGACGTCTACGCCGCCGTGAGCGGGATCAAGAGCGGGGAGCTGACGCCTCCGTCCGCCCTGAAAAAGGTGACGGCGAGGCTGTTTTTCGGGCCCGGAGCGGGCCGGCCCGCGCGCGGGAAGCTCTGAGCGTTCCGGGCGGCGGAAAAAATTGTTCCGATTCGGATTATTTCGCGGGTCAGCCCGGAGACGGGCGCCCGCCGGGAGAAGGATATGAAGACTTATGCTTTGGCGGCCTCTGCCTTTACGGAGGGATTGACGAGGTTCGGAAACGGGCTCATCGATTTTTTCACGGGCTTCACGGTGACTTATGCGGCGGAGATCCTGCTCTTTTATCTGCTTATTTATTACGTCTCGAAGGTGCTGCGGGACAACGACGCGACGCGGCTGATGCTGCTGTATTGGGCGCTTCTGGTCGTCGTGGGCGTCGTGCAGTTTTCCACTTCGCTGTCCGATACCGATTTTTATCTCTATTTCGTGCTTCTGCTTTCCCTGTTCATGCTCATTCTCTTTAACGTGGAGATAAAAAAGAGCCTTTGGGACGTCCATAACCCGCGGAAGGAAAAGGCGGAAAAGGTGGTGAGCGGCTCGGAAAACCGCACGTCGGCGGACGTGGAGCGGTGCATTTCCGACATCATCAAGGCGCTGCAGAACATGTCCAAAAACAACGTCGGCGCCCTCATCATCCTCTCCAAGGGGAATCTGCCCAAACAGGTGCTGCAGAGCGGCGTGATGCTGGACGCGGAAATTTCCACCCAGCTCATCGAGGGGATATTTTTCCCCAAGGCGCCGCTGCACGACGGCGCGATGGTCATCCGCGGCCATAAGATACAGGCGGCGGGCTGCTTCCTGCCCCTGACCCAAAAGACCAGCTATCCCAAGGAATTCGGCACCCGCCACCGCGCGGGCATCGGTATCACCGAAGTGGCCAACGTCGTATCCCTGGTCGTGTCCGAGGAGACGGGCATCATTTCCATCATCAAGCAGGGCAACGTCCAGCGGTATGCGGATTACGACATGCTGCAAAGCGCCCTGCGCGACTACTATTGGCAGGAGCTGCCCCTGTCGGACAAGAGAAAATAAAGGAGGCGCGGAATGAATAAGTTTGTGAAATTTGTCAGGAACGTGTTTATCGGCAAGCTCTGGATAAAAATCATCTCCGCGGCCCTCGCCGTGCTCGTGGTGATTTTCCTCAATCTCTGAGCGTTTCTCCGCCCGTGCGGGAACTTTGCCGCCGCGGGCGGGCATATGAATGAAAGGGGACGAAAAGGAGAGAACAAGGGCGCCCGCGCGGGCGCGGGGAGATTTTTATGGGCATCAAAGTATGTAAATTCGGCGGCACGTCCATGGCGGACGGCAATATCATCCGCGCGGCGGCGGATATCGTCAACGCGGACCCGGAACGGCGGTTCGTCGTCGTCTCCGCGCCCGGAAAGCGTTTCGGCGGGGATACGAAGGTCACCGACCTGCTCTACCGCTGTCACGAGCTCGCCTCCTCGGGCGAGGATTTCGGGGAGCCCTTTTCCAAGATCCGCGCCCGCTTCGAGGGCATGGAAAAGGAACTCGGGAAAGAGATGGGCATGCGGGCGGCGCTCGACGGAATAGAGGCCGAGATAGGCGCGGGGGCGGGGCGGGACTACTGCGCTTCCCGCGGGGAATATCTCGCCGCGCGCGTCATGGCGGCGGTGCTGGACGTTCCTTTCGTGGACGCGAAGGATATCATTCTGTTCTCTGCCGACGGCACGCTGAGCGAGGAGACGTATCCTTTGGCTTCGTCCGTGCTGCGCAAATATCCCCGCGCGGTCATACCCGGCTTTTACGGCAGGGGGGCGGACGGAGAGATACGCACCTTTTCCCGCGGCGGCAGCGACATTTCCGGCGCGGTGGTCGCCCGGGCCGTGAAGGCTTCCCTCTATGAAAACTGGACGGACGTCAGCGGCTTTTTTGCCTGCGACCCGCGCATCGTCCCCTCCCCCGAATGTATCCGCGAGGTGTCCTATCAGGAACTTCGGGAGCTCTCTTATATGGGCGCCAACGTCCTGCACAGCGAATCTATTTTTCCCGTGCGGAGCGCGGGCATTCCCATCCGCATCTGCAATACCTTCCGGCCCGCGGACGAGGGGACGCTCATCGTCTCCGCGGCGAACAGGAAGCGGCGGGGCAGCGCCGTGACCGGCGTTGCGGGAAAACAGGATTTTACCGTCATCTTTCTGGAAAAATCCATGATGAACGGCGAGGTGGGGTTTGCGGCGAAGGTGCTGGGCGTCCTCAGCCGCTACGGCGTTTCCTTCGAGCATCTGCCCACCGGCATCGACACCCTGTCCGTGGTCATCGACAATCACTATCTGCAGGGCGGTATCCTGGAAAAGATCGTGGAGGATATCCGCAGGGAGGTGCATCCCGATTCCGTGCGCACGCACGAGGGCATCGCGCTCGTCGCCACGGTGGGGCACGGCATGGCGAACACGATAGGTACTTCCGCCCGATTGTTCAAGGCGCTTTCGGATGCGGGCATCAACGTGATCATGATAGACCAGGGCTCGAGCGAGCTGAACATCATCGTCGGGGTGGACAACGCCGATTGCGCGGGCTGTATCCGCGCCATCTATCGGGAATTTTTCGGCTGATTTTGTCGGTCGTTGCTTCCCTGCTCCCCGCATTTCAATCTGAGTGTACATACGGCAAACCCTTTTCCGCATGCGTGCGGAGCCGTGGACGTCTTTGGAGGAAATTGCCGTGACGGGCGATATGGAAAAACTGTTGAAAAAAAAGGCGATTTACGCGCTTTTGTATGCCGCGACGGCGGTAATTTTGGAAATCATCTCCTTCTCCGTGATGGGGCTGGGGGTGTTTCCCTCCTTTTGGGGGATCGACGTCGCTTTCATTCTCGGCGTGGCCGTGATCATTTTCATCGTGCCGTCGGAGGTCGCTTCGATCGTCATAAACGGCGTTCTGCTGTTTATACAGCTCGTCATTTCCTTTATCAACGAAGCCCTGTACAGCATGAGCGGCATGGTGTTCAGCTTCAATATGCTCAATCTCGCCAAGGAGGTGGGCGGCGTCTTTTCCTCCGATTTCATGAATTGGGGAATGCTGGCGGGGATGCTCCTTCTGTATGGCGCGGAGCTGGCGGGCATGATTTTGCTGCGCAAACATATGTGCACCCCCCGCGTCCGCTTCACGAAAAACGCCGTCATTCTGCTGCTCGTCTGCTGCATCATCGGGGAGAACGCGGCGCTCATCCTGTATCACGCCACCATCGGCACCTTTCAGAGCACGACGAGCTCGGACGAGCTGTCCGACTACAACGACGACGAACTTTTGTACACCACGCAGTTTATTCCCTCCAAAGCGCTGAAAAAATTCGGCTTTTTCGGGTTTTATTTCATGAACGCCTCCAGGACGATCGGTTCGCTGTTCGGGGAGAGCGATTCCGACCGGCGGCTGGAGCTCTCCGCTCTGGACAACTATTTTTCGGACGGGGAAATGAGCGGATCCGCCTACGGGGACAGCATTTACACGGGTTCGCTCTACGGAAAAAATATCGTGCTCATCGTCATCGAATCGGGGGAGTGGTACGGCATCAACGAGGAGTACACCCCGACGCTGTACGAGCTGGCGACGGAGGGCGTCGCCTTTACCGAATATTACGCGCGGGACAAGACCAACCATTCCGAGGCGCTGTCCGTCCTCGGCAGCTATCCCGTGAACAACGACCCGGCCACCCGCCTGAAAAATTCCGATCTCGCTTTCGCGCTTCCCAAGCTTTTGGGGGCGGCGGGGTATACCTCCAATTATTTCCACGCGAGCACGAAGAGTTTTTACAACCGCGACGTGACGTACGGGGGCGGCGGCCTGTTCGGGTTCGACACGGCGCATTTCCTCGACGACATGCCCGCGCTGGACGGCTGCGACGAGGACGGAAAAATCGTCAAGGACGACTTTTACGATTTCGACAAGGACGCGCAGGTGACGGAGAATTATTTCCCCGAGTACACGTATAAGGCGGAGGGGGACGGCGCCTTTTTCACGATGCACATGACCCTTTCTTCGCACGGCGATTACGACGACCTCATCGATTGCGGCGATTATCCCTTCCGGGAGGATTGGTATTACGATTCGGACATGACCGAGGAGGAAAGGGCGGCGGAACAGGAGAGGCTGAAAGCGGAATTTTCCGAAAGATGCACCGTAAAGGGCTTCGAGAAGTTCTATGAGATCATCGACGGATATCCCGAGACGTTCGTCGCGGGAAAGGGGATTTTGCTGGATACCGACCCGGAGACTTCGGCGTATTCCCCGCAGATGCTGGAGGAGATATATCTCCGCTACAAGCGGTATCAGGCGGGGCTGATGGATTTGGACGAGGCGGTCAATTCGCTGATATACGATCTGCAGCGGACGGGGCAGCTGGACGATACGGCGTTTGTCTTTTATGCGGACCATTCGGCCTATTACAGCAATCAGCATTACTATCTGAAAGGGGTGCCCGTGGGCGACAATTGGAATACGGCGCTCTACAACCTTCCCTGTTTCCTCTGGTACGGCGGCAGCATGGACTGCGAGGTGACGCCGCCCGAAAATTTCTACGAGGATTACCATTCTCTGAAATTTACGGCCACCGCGGATACGGACAGCCCGTTGCAGGGCGGCATGACGATAGATAAATTCTGCAATTCCTTCGATATCCTGCCCACCCTTCTGCACCTCGTCGGCTTCGATTACAACCTCAATCTCTATCAGGGGGTAAGCATCTTTTCCGATCGGACAAGCGTGTTCGTCAGCCGCGAATCGGGGATCTTTACGGGCGACATTTATTACGACGGGATCACCGTCTCGGTGAAAGAGGACGACGGTACTTGGACGCAGTACGATTACGAAAGCACGCTGTATTCGGACGAGGGCTTTCCCGCGGTGGTGACGGAGTTTCTCAAAAACAGCCTGCGCTATTACGAGAAGCAGGAAATGCTGGAAGAGATGTATCGTCTGGACTATTTCTCCCGGCGCCCCGTTTTCGGCAACGTCGTGAAAGACGGAAAGGTGTTCCGGTATGTCCGGCTGCCCGAAGGAGAAGTTTAGCGAAGCGGAATTAAAATGAGCGGGGGTAAAGGACGGGCGCGACGGATAGTGAGTGACAGTCAAAAAACGGGAAGGAAATTTTCCCGAAAAAAATATAGCAGGAGAAAGAAGATGAAAAGTTACACCGTTTCCCTTAAAGAAGTTTACGGTATCGACGGCGGCGAGCTTGCGTGCATCCTCGCCGATTCCCCCTTCGACGTGCCCGAGCCCGAGTGGCGGCGCCCGGCAGTGATCGTCGTTCCCGGCGGCGGGTATTGGATGGTCAGCAGGCGGGAGGGCGAACCCGTGGCGGCGGGCTTCCTCGCCAGGGGCTTTCAGACATTTATCCTCACTTATTTGTGCCGTCCGGACGGAGCTCGTTATCCTGAACAGCTCACCGAGCTCGCGGCGGCGGTGGATTACGTGAAGAAACACGCGGACGAGATGCACGTCAATCCCGACGAGGTGTTTGTCGTCGGCTTTTCCGCGGGCGGACATCTCACCGCGGATCTGGCGGTGGAATGGCAGTGCGTCGCGCAGAAAACTGGGCGCGATTTCGATTGCCGCCCCAGGGCGGTGGGGCTCGCCTATGCCGTCATCTCCCGTAAGTGCAGACATTCGGATTCCTATATCAATCTCCTCGAAGGCTATACCGACGAGGCGAAGAAACAGTTGGAGGAGGAACTTTGCCTCGACGCCAGGGTTACAAAGAATACGCCGCCCGCCTTCCTTTGGACGACAGCCGAGGATACTTGCGTGCCGCCCGAAAATACCCTCGT
>CALWAU010000122.1 GCA_944375795.1 uncultured Clostridia bacterium
ATAGAAGATTTTTTCCATGACTTTATTATAACAGGCGGTATGCAAAATGTCAAGAGCGGACCTCGCAAAAGAAAATTTTTTGAACGGCTATGCCTGTGCCCAGGCGGTATTTCTGGCTTTTTCGGACGTTACAGGGCTGGATCGCGGCACGGCGATGAAGCTGTCTTTGCCTTTCGGGGCGGGATTGGGCAGGCTCCGCCTCACCTGCGGGGCGGTGAGCGGGGCGGTTGCCGTTTTGGGCACTGTCCTCGCAAAGCCGGAGCCGGACGCCGGTAACAAGGCGGAGGTGTACGCGGCCGTCCAGGCGTTTTGCCGCCGCTTCGTCGCCGAAAACAAAAGCCTCAGCTGCGGAGAACTGCTGCGCGCGGCGGGATTGCCCGCGGAAACGCAGCCCTCCCCCGAGGAGCGGAGCGCCGAATATTATCGGAAGCGCCCCTGTCCGCAGCTGGTGTATTCCGCGGCAAAAATCCTGGAAGAAACCCTCGCCGGGCTTTCGGGCGAAAAAAACGAATAAACGAGAGGGGGAAGCGTTCCGCGCTCCCCCCGAAAATTTTCGCCGATAAAATTTATTTGCTGCTCTTGGAGACGTTGAAATAGTATTCCACGACGTCGCCGTCCTGCATGACGTAGTCCTTGCCTTCCGAGCGCACTTTTCCCTTTTCCTTGGCGGCGGCGATCGAACCGAGTTCCACCAGCGTCTCCCAATTTACGACGTCCGCCCGGATAAATCCCTTTTCAAAATCGGAATGGATTTTTCCCGCGGCCTGGGGCGCCTTGGTGCCCTTCACAATCGTCCAGGCGCGCGTTTCCTTTTCTCCGGCGGTTAGGTAGGAGATGAGCCCCAGGAGGGCATAGGACTTTTTGATAAGCCTGTCCAGGCCGCTCTCTCCCAGCCCGAATTCCTCCATGAACACCGCTTTGTCCTCGGGCTCCATTTGAGAGAGCTCCTCCTCCGTTTTCGCGCAGATGACCAGCACCTCGCTGCCCTCTTTTTCGGCAAATTCCTTCACGCGCACGACATAGGGGAGGGAATCTTCGTCCTTGCCCATATCGCTTTCCTTGATATTGGCGGCGTAAATGACGGGCTTGGAGGTGAGCAGAAAGAGATTTCTCATAAATTCTTCGTCTCCCTCGGGCACCGCAAAGTTGCGGGCGGGCTTTTCGCCTTCGAGATGGGCGTACAGTTTTTCGAGAAAGGCATATTCCTCCGCCGCCTTTTTGTCGGCGCCGCCGCGGGCGTTGCTCTTGATTTTGCCCAGACGGTTCTGCACCGCCTCCATGTCCGAAAGGATGAGTTCGAGATTGATCGTCTCGATGTCCCGTACGGGGTCTATGGAGTTTTCGACGTGCGTGATGTTCGCGTCCTCGAAGCAGCGCACGACGTGCACGATCGCGTCCACCTCACGGATATGGGAAAGAAATTTGTTTCCCAGGCCTTCCCCGCGGGAGGCGCCTTTGACCAGCCCCGCGATATCGACAAATTCAATGACGGCGGGGGTTACTTTTTTGCTCTGATAGAGGGCGGCAAGCTTGTCCAGGCGCTCGTCGGGGACGGCCACGACGCCCACGTTGGGCTCGATGGTGCAGAAAGGATAATTGGCGCATTCCGCGCCCGCGTGCGTGATCGCGTTGAAAAGAGTGGATTTTCCCACGTTGGGGAGACCGACAACTCCGAGTTTCATGTTTTTTCTTCTCCGGAAACAGTTGTTTTGATTTTTCTCCCCATATTATAATATAAAATCGGAAAATAAGCAAATTAAACTTGCTCAAAATCCAAAAATATGTTAATATATCTGTTGTAGATCATCGAAAGAAGGTAAAAAACATGGATTACAGGAAATACCTCGCGGAAAAAATCAGGATCGACGGCGTATCGGAGGCGGAGATATACGAGGCCATCGCCCTTCCTCCCAACTCCGAAATGGGGGACTATGCCCTTCCCTGTTTCAAATTCGCCAAAATTCTCCGCAAAAGCCCCGCGCTCATCGCCGGGCAATTGAAGGAGAGCCTCTCTCCCGACGAAGTGATTTCGGAAATTTCCGCCGTGAACGGCTATCTCAATTTCAAGGTGAACAAGGTGCGGCTCGCCGAGGAGGTCATCGGGCGCATCCTCGGGGAAAAGGAGAGATACGGCGCTTCGGACGAGGGGAAGGGCAGGACGATCTGCATCGACTATTCTTCCATCAATATCGCCAAGCCCTTTCATATCGGGCACCTTTCCACGACGGTGCTCGGCGCGGCGCTCTATCGCATTCTCAATTTTCTCGGATACCGTTCGGTGGGCATCAATCACCTCGGCGACTACGGCACCCAATTCGGCAAGCTCATCTCCGCCTACAAGCGCTGGGGGGACAGGGAAACGGTGGAAAAGGGCGGAATCCGCGCCCTCAACGAACTGGACGTCCGCTTTCATCGGGAGGCGGAATCCCATCCCGAATACGAGGACGAGGCGCGCGCCTACTTCAAAAAAATCGAACAAAAGGACGAGGAGTGCCTCGAATTGTTCCGCTGGTTCAAGGAGCTCACGCTCAAAGACGTGCAGAAGATTTACGATTTGCTCGACGTCCGCTTCGATTCGTATGCGGGCGAAAGCTTTTATTCGGACAAGATGCAGCCCGTCGTGGACGAGCTTCGGGAAAAGGGGCTTCTGGTCGAAAGCCAGGGCGCGCAGGTGGTCGACCTTGAAGCGTACGGCATGCCGCCCTGCATCATCCTGAAATCGGACGGCACCTCCCTCTATGCCACCCGGGATATGGCCGCCGCCATCTATCGCAAAAAGACGTACGATTTCTATAAGTGCCTGTATGTCGTCGCTTATCAGCAGAATCTGCATTTCAAGCAGTTTTTCAAGGTCCTGGAACTCATGGGAAAGGAATGGGCAAAGGACCTCGTACACGTCGCTTACGGCATGGTTTCCCTCGAAGAAGGCACCATGTCCACGCGAAAGGGCAACGTCGTCTTTTTGGAGGACGTCATAAACCGTTGTATCGAAAAGGCGCTGACCATTATCACGGAAAAGAACCCTTCTCTGGAAAACAAGGAGGAAGTGGCCAAAAAGGTCGGGGTCGGCGCGGTGATTTTCGGCGCGCTGTACAACAGCAAGATCAAAGACATCGTATTTTCTTACGACAAGGTGCTCAATTTCGACGGGGAGACGAGCGTCTACGTGCAGTATACCTGTGCCCGCGCCAATTCCGTCCTGGAAAAGGGCGGGATACCCGAAAACTGGAAAGTCCCCGTCCCCAACGCCGTCGAGTTTGAACTCGTCAAAGCGATTTCCGCCTTCCCGGAAACGGTGCGGGAAGCGGCGGACAAATACGAGCCGTCCTGCATTTCCCGTTTTGCGGTGGACGTCGCGCAGAAATTCAACAAGTTTTATTTCGATTGCAAAATTCTCGGCGCGGAGGACGAAGATACGAAAAACTTCCGCCTCGCGCTGACCGCGGCGACCCTGCAGACCCTGAAAAATGCCTTCGCGCTGCTGGGCATCGGCATTCCCGAAAAAATGTAAACCGCGGTATAGATTTCTTCGGACGAACGTCTTTCGGATTTCTTCGGAGGGCGTTCGTCGGTTTTTACAAAATTTTTCAAAAAATTTTCCGAAAAGGTATTCCCTTTTGCCAGAAAATGTGGTATGATAAAAGGAGTCATGCAGGAGTAGTTATGGGGAACACCACGGCTTACGAAAAACTGAAACGGGCGCTCGACCCGCACAAGCAACCGGATAAGGAATGGTTTCTCGCTCTGCTCGACGCCGAAAAACAGAAGGCGTACGAGGACGGGCATATGGAGGCCGTCATGCGCATGCTCCGCATCGCCCACATTCGGGAGCACCGCCTGAAGATCCGGGAGGCGAAAGAGGAGATCGCCCGCATCGAGGCGGAGGAGGAGCACGACGCGGAAAGCTATCGGAAAACGGGCGAGCTGCTCGGGGAAATCGAGGCGCACGAAAGGGCGATAGATTCCTTCCGGTGCTTTTTCGACGAACCTTATTTCGCGCGCATGGATCTCACCGACCCCGCGGAGGGCTACAACAGCTATTATATCGGGAAAAAGGGGGACGTCCGCCTGGAGATCGTCGATTGGCGGGCGCCGCTGGCGCGCAGGTATTACCAGAAGAGCCGCATCGCCTTTTCCATCAATCAATACGATTATAAGACGGTTTTGCGCCGGGCGCTCCGGACCAAGGAGGGGCGGGTCCTCGATTTCAAGAACGAATTTCTCTCCGTGCGGGACTATCTGACGCCCGAGGAGATCGGCGGCAGGGACGAGGAGATACTCTTCGGCCCGTATCTGCGCGAAATCATCAGAAACCGCAAGGAGGAGCCCGCCGTCCGCGACATCATCGAGACCATTCAGGAAAAGCAATACGAAATCATCACCTGTCCGGAGCGGAAAAATTTCGTTTTGCAGGGATGCGCGGGCAGCGGAAAGACGATGGTCATGCTCCATCGCCTCAGCTATCTGATGTACAATAACGAGGAGATCCGCCCGCGCGACGTGCTCGTTCTGACGCCCAGCGACACTTTCAACGACTTCATCGACGAACTTTCCGCCGTGCTGGAGCTGGAGCGGGTGCGGACGGTCACCATTCACGAATACTTTCTGCAGGTCCTCAAAAACGAAAAGATCGATTTGAGCGGCACCATCGATTACCGGGCGAAAGAGACGCCGGAGTATCTTTCCTATCTCTATTCGCCCCGCTTCGTCTCCGACCTGAAAAAGAAACTCGACAAGGTTTACGACAGCCTTTACGGGCTGTTCACGGGGGAGGAATGCCGGGAATTCGTCGCCCGCATTTCGGAGGCCTGCAAAAGGCAGCTCGCCGCCTACGAGGCCGTCAAAAACGCTTCCCTGCGGATACGGCGCGCCGTACTCGGAGAAATCAAGGAGAAAAAGGAGGGCGGCCTGTATTATACCAAGCCCTTCCGGGAATTTATGAACTGCATTCTCGACATCGAGGATTTCTTCGGCGGGACGCTGAAAAGCGAGCGGGCGGAAAATCAAAGCTATTTCTATCGGCAGCTCATGTCCTTTTACAGGAGCGCGGCCTTCGTCGCGAAGCACGGCGACCGCATCGTCGGCGAGGCGTCGCAGACGCTCGACGAGCTGAAAACTTCCCTCGAAAAGGAAATTTTCGATTTGAAACGATACAAACAGCGCCTCGGGACGAGGGAGGTATACGTATACGCCGACCGCATCGAACGCCGCGAACAGCTGCTTGCGGAGACGGAAAAAATCGCCGAAAAGGTGCGGAGCATCGGCGAGGAGGGAACGGCCTTTTCGGAATTTTACGGCTATTTCCGCGGGGAAAAGAACTTTTCCGCCCTCGGCGGCGGGGAGGACTTTACGGACGTCATCCGCTTTTTCTATCGGGAGACCATACGCAAACAGAAGCTGCGCTGCGGCATGGAGCACGGAAAGGTTTATCCCTCCGACGCCTATGCTCTGTGCGCGCTGTGCGCCCTGCTGGGACGGGAGCTTACCCCGCGCTACTCCTTCGTGTTCGTGGACGAGGCGCAGGACATTTCCCCGGGGGAATACGAGCTTCTCAGGCGCATCAACCCCAACGCCTCCTTCGACGTGTTCGGCGACCTCGAACAGAACGTCACGCCCTGGCGGGGGGTGGGAAGTTGGGAGGCCGTCTTTCCCGGCTTCGACATTTTCACCCTCAACCAAAATTACCGCAATACCAATCAGATCGTCGAATTTGTCGCCTCCGCCCTCCGGGTGGATATGCAGCCGATCGGCTTCGACGGCCCGGCGGTAAGCCGCATTCCCGTCCGCGGCATCACCTCGTTTTTCCGCGACAAAAAGGGACTGAAAGCGGTGATTTGTTCGGAAGAGGACAAGGAAAAATATAGCCGGAAGGCATACAGTCTCCTTTCCGAGCGCGGAAAAATTTCCCGCACGAAAATCAATTTCATGACCGTGTACGAGAGCAAAGGGCTGGAATTTACCTCCGTCGCGGTCATTCCCGACCATATGTCGGCAAACGAAAAATATATCGCCTGCACGCGCGCTTTGAAGGAACTTGCCGTCGTGGAAACAAACGCGCGGGAGGAAAAGGAGAAATGAGATGAAAAAAGATATCTTTCTGGTAGACGCGGACGATACGCTGCTCGATTTCCACGCGTCCTCTCTGGCCGCCCTGAAAGCGGCCTTCCAAGCGGCGGGCGTTCCCTGGTCCGAGGAGTACGGCGAGGAATTTTTTACCTTCAACGACTCTCTGTGGCGCAAGCTGGAGCGGAAGGAAATCACGCGGGAACGGCTGATAAGGGAACGGTTTCCCGCCTATCTCGAAAATCTCGGCCTCGACGAAATCCCCGGGGAAAAGTTCAACCAAAACTACCTCGCCTGGCTGGCGAAGCACCCCGAGTATTTCCCGGGCGCGGAGGAGTTTCTCAAAAAACTCGCCGGGGCGGGCAGGATATACATCGTCACCAACGGCACTTACGCCATACAGACTTCGCGTTTCAAAATCTCGAAGCTGGATCAATATGCGGACGGCGTTTTCGTGTCCGAAAAGATCGGCTGCGACAAGCCGGGCGAAGCATATACCGAATACGTGACTTCGCATATTCCCGCTTTCAATCGCTCCGCGGCGGTGTGGATCGGGGACAGCCTGACGGCGGATATCCGTGCGGCAAACGATGCGGGCATCGACAGCATTTGGTTCAACCCGTACAATCGGGAAACGGAGGGAAAGGCCTTTCCCGATTACGAGGCGGATTCCTATGAGGAAATTCTGGAAATTTTGCAAATATATTGAATTTTCGGGGCGGTTTTTCGGGGAAAATATTTGAAAAATGCGAAAAAAAGTGCTATAATAAATAAGGACGGCTCTTTGCTCCCGCAGGCACGGAAAGGGGGAGCAAAAACAAAATATCGTACGGTTTGAGGAAAAATGGCAACGGATAAAACAAAACAGACGGGCGGCGAGACGCCGCAGGGTTACAGTGCGAAAAATCTCGAAGTGCTCGAGGGGCTGGACGCGGTGCGCATGCGCCCCGGTATGTATATCGGCTCCACGGGCATCAAGGGTCTCCACCATATCCTTTGGGAAATCGTGGACAACGCCGTCGACGAGGCGGCAAACGGCTATGCCGATAAAATAACGGTGAAGCTTTACAAGGACGGAAGCGCGTCGGTGGACGACAACGGGCGCGGCATTCCCACCGACATCCATCCCAAGGAAAAAATTTCCGGCGTACAGGTGGTGTTCACCAAACTGCACGCGGGCGGAAAGTTCGGGCAGGGCAATTACGCGTATTCGGGCGGTCTGCACGGCGTGGGCGCGTCGGTCACCAACGCCCTTTCCGAATGGCTCCGCGTGGAAGTCTACCGGAAACACGTCTACCGGATGAGCTTCAAGTCCTATTACAACAAGCGGAAGGGCAAATACGAATCGGGCGTTCCCGACGGCCCCCTCGAAGATACGGGGACGTCCACAAAACGGACGGGCACCTACGTGCATTTCAAGCCCGACCCCAACGTCTTTTCCGAGACGAATTTCGACCTCGAGACGGTGGAGGAGCGACTCAACGAGCTCGCTTTCCTCAACAAAGGGCTGGAAATCACGCTCATAGACGAGCGCATTTCCATGGCGGACGCCAAGCGGCGGGAGAGCAATCTCGGCAGGGAGGACGCCGACGACGAGGAAAAAGAGGAAGAGGAAGGACAGGCCCTCGAAACGCCGGAGCCGCAGTCGATGTTCGACGAAGTGGACCTCGCCGCGCTCGAAAACGAACCCTATCGGGTCGTGTACAAATATAACGGCGGCATCAGCGATTTCGTCAAGAACCTCAACGAAGGAAAAAAGACGCTGTATTCCGTTCCCGTCTATTATCAGGCGACCAAAAACAACATCGCCGTCGAATTTGCCATTCAGCACACTACCGATTTTACCGAAAGTCTGTTTTCTTTCGTCAACAACATTCCCACGCCCGAGGGCGGATATCACGAGACGGGATTTCGGTCGGGCCTCGTGCGGGCGCTCAACGACTATGCCCGCGCCAACGGTTTTCTGAAAGACAAGGACCCCAATTTCCAGGGGGACGATTTCCGCGAAGGGCTCACGGCGGTCCTGTCCGTCAAGATGCAGAATGTGCAGTTCGAGGGACAGACCAAGACCAAGCTCGGCAATACGGAGGCGCGTCCCGCCGTGGAATCGGCGGTCATCGAAGGGCTCAATTCCATGATGGGGGCCCGCGGCTTCAAAAAGACTTTCGACGAAATCATCAAAAAGGCGCAGGGTGCGGCAAAGGTCCGCCTGGCCGCCAAGCAGGCAAAGGAAAACGCCCGCGCCAAAACAGCATCGACGGGCTCACGCTCGTGGGCAAGCTCGCCGCCTGTTCGGGCAGAAAACCGGAACTCAACGAAATGTTCATCGTCGAGGGGGATTCGGCGGGCGGCACGGCGAAGCAGGCGCGCATCCGGCAGTTTCAGTCCATTCTGCCCCTGCGCGGAAAGCCTCTGAACGTGGAGAAAAAACGGCTGGATCAAATCCTCGCCAACGAGGAGATCCGCACGATCATCAGCGCCATCGGCGCGGGGCTGGACCCCGATTTCAAGCTGGACAAAATCAATTACCATAAAGTCATCATCCTTTCGGATGCCGACCAGGACGGCATGCACATCCGCTGCATTCTGCTCACCTTCTTTTTCCGTTACATGCGCCCGCTCGTCAACGCGGGGCACGTCTATATCGGCATGCCGCCCCTCTATAAGGTATATAAAGGGGATAAGGTCGAATACGCCTACGACGACAAGGAACTCTCCCAGAAAATCGCCAAGATCGGCAAGGGCTATCAGCTCCAGCGATATAAGGGACTGGGCGAAATGAGCGCGGAGCAGCTCTGGGAAACGACGATGAATCCCGCCACGCGCAACCTCACGCAGGTAACGGTGGAGGACGCCGCCAAGGCGGAACGGATGATCACGACACTGATGGGCGACAAGGTGGAGGGCAGAAAGGAATTTCTCGCCAAGTACGCAAATTTCAACAAGAGAGATACCTTCATGGACAAGATAGAAAAGAAGGAGGCAGTAAATGGCGAGGAGTAAGAAGGAGCCCGAAAAGGTACAGCAGACGGGCCAGACGTATATCGAACCGTTGGAGACGGTCCTGCATTCCTCGATGCTTCCCTATGCGGAGTTCGTCATTCTCGACCGCGCTCTGCCCCGCGTCGAGGACGGGCTCAAGCCCGTGCAGCGGCGCATTCTCTACACGATGCACGAAATGGGCCTGACGCCCGATAAGCCGCACAAAAAGAGCGCCCGCATCGTGGGCGACTGCATGGGCAAATACCATCCGCACGGCGACAGTTCCGTCTACGATGCGATGGTGCGAATGGCGCAGGATTTCAACATGGGCAAGACGCTCGTCAACGGGCACGGCAATTTCGGCAGCGTGGACGGCGACCCGGCCGCGGCCATGCGGTATACGGAGGCCCGCCTGGAACCGCTCGCGCTCGAGCTTTTGCGCGACATCGACAAGGAGACCGTTCCCTTTTCTCTCAATTTCGACGACAGTCTGAAGGAGCCGGACATTCTGCCCGGCCGTTTTCCCAACCTGCTCGTCAACGGCGCCTCGGGCATCGCGGTGGGGCTCGCCACCAACATTCCCACGCACAACCTCGAGGAGGTAATTAACGGCGTCATAGCATATATCGACAATCCCGCCATTTCCCTCGGCGAAATGATGAAGTATATTCCCTGTCCCGATTTCCCGACGGGGGGCATCATCATCGCCAACGAGCTCATTCAGGCGTATAAGACGGGGCGCGGGAAAATTGCCATCCGCGCCAAAATCGCGGCGGAGGAGACGGAGAGCGGCAAGACAAATCTCATCATTACCGAGCTTCCCTATCAGGTCAACAAGGCGCAGTTGATGCGCAAGATTGCGGAGATGCGGGAGGAAAAGAAAGAGGAGCTCGCCTGCATCGACTATGTGGCGGACGAATCCGACCGTTCGGGCATGCGCGCCGTCATCCGCGTCAAGAAGGATACGGATATTCCCAAGCTGCTTTCCTATCTCTATAAATATACCGAGCTGGAAGTCACGTTCGGCATCAATATGGTCGTCATAGCGGACGGCAAGCCTCAGCAGCTCGGGCTGATGGAAATTATCCGCCATTACGTAAAATACCAGCAGCAGATTATCCTGCGCCGCACGCTGTTCGACCTGAACCAGGCGCAGCAGCGCTGCCATATCCTCGAAGGTCTCATCATCGCGGTGCAGAACATCGACGAGGTCATCGCGATCATCAAGAAATCGGAGAGCACTTCGGACGCCCGCACCCGTTTGATGGCGCGTTTCGAACTGACCGAAATCCAGGCGCAGGCCATTCTCGACCTCCGCCTCGCGCGGCTCACCAAGCTCGAGATCTATAAACTCGAACAGGAATTGAAGGAGCTGAAAAAGCTCATCAAAAAGCTCACGGCGATTTCCAAGAGCGGAGAATTGCAGCTGCAGGTCGTCAAGGAGGAAATCGGCGAGATACGGGACAAGTATCCCTCTCCCCGCCGTTCCCGCCTCGTCTATACGGCGGAGGAAGCCAACGAGCTGCTCGCGCATTCCAGTGAGAAGCAGCCGGGCGTAAAGTGTACCCTCGTCTATACCTGCGACGACAAATTCAAGGTCCTCACGGGCAAACAGGCGGAGGCGCTCAATAAGCCCGTCGACGGCAAATTCAAACCGCAGCTCATCGCGCGCTGCAAGCTCGAAACGGTCACCGATCACAGGATTTTCGCCTTCACCAATTTCGGAAACTGCCACAAACTCGATATCTATTCACCCGAGTACGAGTGCAAGCTCTCCGACCCCGGCGTATCCCTCCAAGACCTCTCCAAAGAGGCCGCGGAAGGGGAAAAGGCTGTGGCGCTGTTTGAAATCGGAGAGAGGTTCCCGGTCGGCAAGCTCATGTTCTTCACGAAAAAGGGCATGATCAAAAAATCGGAATGGAGCGAGTACGACGGGCAGCGCAAAGACAGTTTTCTGGCCGTCAAGCTGGTGGAAGATGACGAGGTAATCGCCGTCGAGGAGGAAGGCGCGGAAGAGGACACGATCATGATCGTCACGCGCGAGGGCATCTGCCTCAACGCGAAAAAGGACGACGTGCCCACGCAGGGCAGGATTGCGGCGGGCGTCCGCGGCATCATGCTCCGGGAGGGGGACAGCGTCCTGTTCATGTCCCAGATAAACGGCGAGGGAGAGATCATCGTCGTCACCACCGAGGGCAAATTCAAAAAGGTCATCTCCTCGCAAATCGAACCGATGGGCAGATACAAGAAGGGCACGATGATCGTCAGCCTCCGCGAGGGAGAACACGTCCTGGCGGCAAGCTATGTCACCCGCCCTTATCCTCTGGCGGTCGTGGAAAAGAATCATTCCGTCTCCGAACTGTCCAGCGAAGACATTCCCATCGCCATGCAGAGCGCCCGCGCGCGCAAACTGCCCCGCTACGATGAGGGCGCCGTCATCGGCGTATATCCGCTCTTTTATCGTACGGAAACCTGATTTTGATTTTTATCGGCCGCGCTTATGCCGCCCGGAAATTTCCGGGCGGCGTTTTGTTTCCCGAAAGGTCCGTTCTTTTTTCGGAAAAGGCCGGAACGGGGATTTTGTAAAAAAAGTTCTATAGATCCCGCAATTGCCGTGAGAGAATAAATAGTATTATTTTTTCGTATATTTATTATAATTTTCTTTGATCGGGAGATACGAATGGAAAAAATACTCCCTTCTACGCCCGATTTTTTTGTATATTCATTACATTTTTACCGGATTTTATTCAAAATGTGAAGCGGGAAATAAAGCGGGGCCGCTGTTTAATACATAACAGTAAGCCGTCGAGAAAAGGGAAGTTCAGGGAACGGAGAAAAAAGTCATAATCCCCCAAAATCCGACATAAAAATAGACTATCAATGTTTTTCGGAGGTCGAAGGGTTTGTGGGATTATATTGAGGAACGAGCGAGGAAGAGCGCGGAGTATATCATCGCGACGGGCTGTACCGTCCGGGCCTGCTCCGCGCATTTCAATATCAGTAAATCTACCGTACACAAAGACGTTTCCGAACGCCTGAAGGACATCGACGAAGAACTTTACGAGAGGGCGCGCGCGGTCTCCGAGCGCAACCTCAGCGAGAGGCACATCCGGGGCGGGATCGCCACCCGGAAAAAATACCTGAAAGAGGAGAACGGGGGAAGCGATTGATTTCCGTTCCGGGCCGTCCGCGGAGGAGCTTTTGTTCCCCGGCGGACTTTTTTTGCAAAAAAGAGTTCTCCCGCCCCCGTAACGCTTGAATTTTTCCGACGGATATGGTATGATAGAAACGAATCGTCAAAGCCCTGTATCGGGCACAAGGAGAAAATCATGTACAATATCCGAAACGTTACCAAGGACATCGTCTGGATCGGCGCAAACGACAGGCGGCTCGCGCTGTTTGAAAACGTATTTCCTCTCCCCGAGGGAGTTTCTTATAACAGCTATCTGCTCAAAGACGAAAAGACCGTCCTGCTCGACACTGCGGACGCGGCGGTCGCGGGGCAATTTTTCGAAAATCTCGAAGCGGCGCTCGAGGGGCGCAAGCTCGACTATGTCGTCGTCAATCACATGGAACCCGATCACTGCGCCCTTCTGGAGGAGGTTCTGCGCCGCTATCCCGGGGCGGTGCTCGTGGGCAACGCCAAGACCTTTACCCTCATTTCCGGCTTTTTCGGCCTGGAAAAGGCCGAGCGCATGACGGTGAAAGAGGGGGATTCCCTCATCTGCGGAAAGCATACGCTGTATTTCTATTTTGCGCCCATGGTGCATTGGCCGGAGGTCATGGTCACCTACGACGCTGCGGATAAGGTGCTCTTTTCCGCAGATGCGTTCGGTTCCTTCAAATCGCTCGACGGAAATCTGTTCAGCGATGAAGTGAATTACGAACGCGATTGGCTGGACGAGGCGCGCAGGTATTACACGAATATCGTCGGCAAATACGGCGTGATGGTGCAGACGGCGCTCAAAAAGCTCTCCGCGCTCGATATTTCCTGTATCTGCCCCCTGCACGGGCTCGTCTGGCGCAGCGATTTTTCCTTCCTGCTCGAAAAATACGACAAATGGAGCCGTTACGAGGAGGAGAGCCGCGGCGTCGTCATCATTTACGCTTCCATTTACGGACACACGGAAAACGTCGCCGAAATTCTCGCGACCAGGCTTTCCGAAAAGGGAGTGCGTGACGTGCGCGTCTACGACGCCTCCAAAACGCACGTCTCCGAGCTCATTGCGGAAATTTTCCGCGTGAAAAACGTCGTGCTCGCCTCCTCCACGTACAATGCGGAGCTGTATACGCCCATGAAAAATCTCGTGGCGGACATGAAGGCGCTCGCCGTTCAGAACAAGAATTTCGCCCTCATCGAAAACGGCAGCTGGGCTCCTTATGCCAAGACGCAGATGACGGAAACGCTTTCTTCGCTCAAAAACTGCACGTTTGAGGAAATTTCGCTCACCGTGCGTTCTTCGCTCAAAGAGGGGCAGATCGCCGAGCTCGACGCGCTCGCGGCAAGCCTTGCGGCAAAGTGCGGAAAATGAGGGGTTTTCTGTCATGAAACGCATTGCTGTCGTGGGATTGGGCATCATCGGCGGCTCTGTCTGCGCGGCGCTTTCGCGGGCGGGCTATTTCGTCGCCGGCCGGGATATCGACCGTTCGGTCCTCGATTTTGCCCTCCGGAAAAAGATAATCGCCGAGGAAGCGGTAAGCCTCGCCGGGTACGATACCGTGCTTCTCGCCGTTCCCGTCCGCGCCGCCATCTCCGCGCTGACGGAGGAAATTTTTGCGGACGGCGCCCTGGTCGCGGACGTCTGCGGGGTCAAAAAGGCGCCGGAGGATGCGGTATACGTCTTTCCCCGCAATTACCGCTACATAGGGCTGCACCCGATGGCGGGAAAAGAAACGAGCGGCATCGCTTCCGCCGACGCGGATCTCTTTTCGGGCGCGAATCTCGTCGTGACCGTCTGTCCGCAGACGCGGGAGAGCGCGAAACGGGAAATTTCGGAGTTTGCGAAGGCGCTCGGCTTCGGGCGGATTACGGAGTGCACGGCGGAGGAACACGACAGAAAAATCGCCCTTACCTCCCAGCTTGCGCACATCGTTTCCAACGCTTACGTGAAGAGCCCCGAGGTGAAAAACTGCGAGGGGTTTACGGGCGGAAGCTTTCAGGATATGACCCGCATTGCGGGCGTGGACGAAAATATGTGGTCGGAACTTTATATGCTCAACAGAAGCAATCTCCTTTCGGAGCTGGATTCCCTGCTGGAGCATCTCTCCGATTGCCGACTCGCCCTTGCCTCGGGGGACGAAGAAAGGCTTCGCCGCGAACTGCGGGAAGGGCGGATTTTACGCGAATCCATCAGGCGTTTTCCCGAATGATTCCCCCATGTTCTTTTCAAATTTCTCAAATTTCTTTAATTTCTCAAAATTTTTTGAAAATGTTGTATCATAAAGTTTACTTTTCCGAAAAATTCTGCTATAATGATATCGATTAAGCTGAAACCGAATTTTCGGGCGATATTTTTATGAGTTTGCTTCGTTCCTGTTTTCTTCAGATTGTAACCTCGGCGGACGGCGAGGAAAGCAATTTTTCGACCGAGGCGGAAATGGAGCTTTTGCCCCGGTCTGCCGTACTTCGTTATCGCCACGGCGAAGGGGACGTCGTCCTCCGCATCGAAGAGAGGGCGGTCGCGCTGGAGCGGGGCGGGGATTATTTGCTCCGATTGAATTTTTCGGAGGGGGAGGCACTGCCGGGAGTCATCGGACTGGCGGGCGCGGAAGGGAGCGTGGAGACGAAGACCCATCGCCTCGGCTGCTCGGTCGGCAAGGATTCCGTGCTTTTGTCGATGAGGTATACACTGCGATTCGACCGCGGGGAACAGGAAATGAAGCTTCGCCTTTTCGCGCGCGGAAAAAATCATCCGGAGGAGAAATGAAAATCCAATATTTGGGGCATTCGTGTTTCCGTCTCACCGAAAGCACGGGTACGACGATTATCACCGATCCGTATCGGGGCATCGGCTACGAGTTGCCCAAAGGGCTTACGGCGGATGCCGTGACAATCAGTCACGGCCATGCCGATCACAACAATGCGGGCGCAATCGGCGGAAGCCCGCGGCTCATCGACAAAGAGGGCTTTTACGAACTTCCCGGCGTGGAAATTACCGGTATCAAAAGCTATCACGACAATCGGGGAGGTCGGCTCCGGGGGGAAAATATCATCTACAAGTTCGCGATGGACGGCCTGGAGATCTGCCATCTCGGAGACCTCGGGGAAGAATGCTCCTCCGAGCTTTTGGAGATGCTTCTGCCCGTCAATATTCTGCTCATTCCCGTAGGGGGGAACTATACCATCGACGCGGTACAGGCAAAAGAATATGTCGATCGGATGATGCCCGAAATCGTCATTCCCATGCATTACAAGACGCGCAGTCTCACGCTCGACATCGACAGGGCGGACGCCTTTCTCGATTTGTTCGACGGCGAGGAAACGGAAATCTCCGGTAAAGACACGCTCGAATTTTCCCGCGACGATCTCACCGAAGAAAAAACAAAAATCATTCTTATGGAGAGAAGAAAACTATGAATGAAACTACTTTGAACAACCTGAAGTCCGCTTACAACGAATACCTTTCCAAACTCAGTATCGGCTGTCTGCGTTCGGTGGGCAGAAATTGCGGCGTCGCTCAGTCCACCCTCAAGAAAAAGGCGGAACTTATCGGCGATATCATCGCGGTGCTGACGGGAGAACTTGCGCCCATCGAAAAGAGCAACCGCGGCGCTCCCGTCAAGGACGGTTATGTCGACCCGGTGATTTTCGGAAAACTGCAGGAAATCAAAATGACTTATCTGACCAATCTTCCGGAATCCGCGCCCGGGAAGGCGGCCGAGTCTGCGCCCGTCCGTCCCAACGTTCTCGAATTGCGCGCTTCCGATATACCGGAAGAAACGTCCGCTTATTACGAGCAGGAGGTCTATGTCGGCCAGCTCGAAACCATCAACGGCGTTTCCTGCCTGCTGCCGCTCAACGGCCGGGAAAATTCCGCGGAACAGATCATCGTTTCCGCGTCCACGATCAAGGCCTGCAAGCTGCGCGAGGGCGATGTCGTATCCTGCCGCGCGGAACCTCATCACGCGACGCTCGTGGCCACGGAAATTCTCACCGTCAACGAGCTTCCCGTCGATACCCCCCGCGAATTGTTTGAAGAGTGCGAAGTCTGTTACCCGCAGGAGCGTCTCTCCCTCTATGCGGGAGAAAATTCTCCGCAATCCATGAAATATATCGATTGGCTGATTCCCTTCGGAAAGGGGCAGAGATGCCTGATTTCCGCGCCTCCCAAGACGGGGAAAACGCAGCTTCTGCAAGATTTTGCGCGCGCCCTCTCCGTCTCTCATCCCGAAATGCGGCTGCTTATCCTTCTTATCGATCAGTCGCCCGAGGCCGTCGGCGAGTTCAAAAAGGCCGCTCCGAATGCGGAGCTGGTATATACCACCTTTGACGACGACGCGGACAGGCACGTCTTTATGGCCGATTTTCTGCTCAAACGCGCAAAGCGTTTTGTGGAAGCGGGAATGGACGTCGTATTGCTCGTCGATTCCGTCTGTGCGCTCACGCGTGCCTACAACGATTCGTTGGGGGAGGAGGAAAAGGGGATTCGTTTCTCCTGCGGATTGAAGAGCAAGGCGCTCAGCTATATCCGCAAGTATTTCGGTTCGGCGAGATGCCTTGCCGAGGGCGGCTCTCTGGCGATTGTGGGAACCGTTTCCTTCGAGACCGGAAATCCCATCGACGACCTCGTTTCCTGCGATTTGCTCGGCATCTGCAATGCGGAAATTCATCTGGATAAAGACATGGCGGCCAAGCGGATATTCCCCGCCATCGACGCGGAAACTTCGCAGACCCGCCGCAGCGATCTTCTCTTTACGGAGAAGGAAGCGAAGATGGAAGCCGCCATTCGCAGATACCTTTCCCAAAACGGCAACGAGGTATTGGCGGAACGCATTTCCCGGACGGACGACCCCGCCGCTTTTCTGTCGACGGGATCAAAAAAACAGCGCGCTTCGGCCACCGAATAAAATGTGAATTTGTTTGAAACGAACAAACCGAAAAATGCCGTTGCGGAACTATCCGCCGCGGCATTTTTTTCCTTTCTGCCCGATGTTTTCCCGGAAAACGGTGGAATTATTTGTTTTTTGAAACCATATTTTCCGAAAAATCCGTTTCTTTTCCACTTTTTCCCGCAAATAACCTCCTTTCCCGACGATCATACTGATAGTGGCTATAAGTTTTTTGTATACAATATCTTGTGCTCATATACTTGACTTTACCACAAGATATGGTATATACTATATAAGCACCCGTCGGGGGAATACTATATCTTGTGTTCATTTTCTCAAAAAAGCACAAGATATTGTGTTAAAAAATAATCAAAAGAAAGAGAGGGCAGAGAAAATGAAGATCATCAAAAGAAGCGGGCAGGAAGCGGTTTTCGACGAGGAAAAAATCATCAATGCCGTTCGCAAGGCGAACAAGGAAGTCAATGAAATTTCCCGCATTTCGGAGGAGGATATCAAGGCGTTGGCGGACAGCGTCACGGAGGAGTGCGCCCATATGGGGCGTTCCGTAAACGTCGAGGAAATACAGGATATGGTGGAGGATCGCCTGATGGACAAAAAGGCGTTCGTCCTCGCGCGCAAATACATTACCTATCGCTATTCCCGCGCGCTCGTCCGCAAGGCGAACACCACCGACGCGCAGATTCTCACGCTCATCGAATGCAATAACGAGGAAGTCAAGCAGGAAAATTCCAATAAAAATCCCACGGTCAACAGCGTGCAGCGGGACTATATGGCCGGAGAGGTTTCCAAGGATCTCACCCGCCGTCTGCTGCTGCCGGACGACATCGTCGCCGCGCACGACCAGGGCATCATTCATTTCCACGACGCCGATTATTTTGCGCAGCATATGCACAACTGCGACCTCGTCAACCTCGAGGATATGCTCCAGAACGGCACGGTGATTTCGGGCACCCTCATCGAGCGTCCGCACAGCTTTTCCACGGCCTGCAACATCGCCACGCAGATCATCGCGCAGGTGGCGTCCAATCAGTACGGCGGACAGAGCATTTCGCTCACCCACCTCGCGCCTTTCGTGGAGGTAAGCCGCCAAAAGATCCGCCGCGAGGTGGCCGAAGAGCTGGCGGGAGTGGGCGTTTCCGACGAAGCGCAAATCGCGAAAATCGCCGAAAAGCGTCTGCGCGACGAAATCAAGAGGGGGATTCAGACCATTCAGTACCAGGTCGTCACCCTTCTTACCACCAACGGGCAGGCGCCCTTCGTCACTGTGTTCATGTATCTCAACGAAGCGCGCAACGAACGGGAGAAAGCCGACCTCGCGCTCATCATCGAGGAGACGCTCCGCCAGCGCATGCAGGGCGTCAAAAACGAGTCGGGCGTATGGATCACGCCCGCGTTCCCCAAGCTCATTTACGTGCTCGAGCCGGACAACATCTCCGAGGACCAGCCCTATTGGTACCTCACGAAGCTCTCGGCGGAGTGCACCGCCAAGCGCATGGTGCCCGACTACATCTCCGAAAAGAAGATGCTGGAATACAAAATCGACAAGAACGGAGAGGGGCATTGCTATACGTGCATGGGCTGCAGAAGCTTTCTCACGCCCTATGTGGACGAAAACGGCAAGCCCAAGTATTACGGTCGGTTCAATCAGGGCGTCGTCACCATCAATCTCGTGGACGTGGCCCTTTCCTCGGGCGGGAACGAAGCCAAATTCTGGGATATTTTCGACGATCGCCTCAATCTCTGCTATCGCGCGCTGATGTGCCGTCACAACCGATTGAAGGGAACTCTTTCGGACGCGGCGCCCATCCTCTGGCAATACGGGGCTCTCGCGAGGCTCAAAAAGGGAGAAAAGATCGACAAACTGCTGTACGGAGGCTATTCGACCATCTCCCTCGGCTATGCGGGGCTTTACGAGTGCGTCAAATACATGACGGGCAAATCGCACACGGACAAAGAGGCGAAGCCGTTCGCGCTCGCCGTCATGCAGCACATGAACGACAAGTGCAAGGAATGGAAAGCGAAGGAAAATATCGATTTCTCTCTGTACGGCACGCCGCTCGAGAGCACGACCTACAAATTCGCGAAGTGCCTGCAGCAGCGTTTCGGCATCATCCCCGGCGTCACGGACAAAAATTATATCACCAACAGCTATCACGTCCATGTCAGCGAGCAGATTGACGCCTTCACCAAGCTGAAATTTGAAAGCGAATTCCAGCAGCTTTCCCCGGGCGGCGCAATCAGCTATGTGGAAGTCCCCAATATGCAGAACAACATCCCTGCGGTGCTCGCCGTCATGAAGTTCATTTACGACAACATCATGTATGCGGAGCTGAACACCAAGAGCGATTATTGCCAGGTCTGCGGCTATGACGGGGAAATCCGGATCGTCACGGACGATTCGGGCAAACTCGTCTGGGAATGCCCCAACTGTCACAACCGCGATCAGAGCAAGATGAATGTGGCGCGCCGTACCTGCGGCTATATCGGGACGCAGTTCTGGAACCAGGGACGCACGCAGGAAATCAAGGACAGAGTCCTGCATCTCTGATGAATTACGCGGAAATCAAGTGGACGGACATCGCCAACGGAGAGGGGGTGCGCATCTCCCTCTTCGTTTCGGGATGCACGCACCACTGCAAAAACTGCTTCAATGAAATCGCCTGGGATTTTTCTTACGGCAAGCCTTTTGACGAGGAGATCGTCCGAAAAATTCTCGACGGACTCGGGCAAAGCTTTATCGCGGGGCTTTCTCTCCTCGGCGGAGAACCGCTGGAACCCGTCAATCAAAAGGCGCTTCTGCCCTTCGTCAAAAGGGTGAAGGAACTGTATCCCCGAAAGGATATCTGGTGCTATACGGGCTATACTTTCGACCCGGCTTCCGGACTCTTGCGGGAGTCCCGCGCAAACGCGCCGGAAACGGGAGAGCTTTTGTCTCTGTTCGACGTGCTCGTGGACGGTCCCTTCGTGGAGGAGCTCAAAAAAATCACGCTCAAGTTCCGCGGTTCCTCCAACCAGCGGGTTCTCGACGTAAAAAAATCGCTTGCGGCAAAAAATGCCGTTCTATATCTTGATTAATTCGGAAATACCTGCTATAATAGAGAAAGCAGGTATTTTCTTTCCCGAAGGTCCTTTGAGGGGCATGCGGGCCTGCCGGACGGTTTTCGGCCTTGTCCGTTACATAAGCGAAAGAGAGCGAGAGAGGATGAGAGCATGAATATGAAAAAAGTTTTGCAGCGGTTTCGCCTGTCGGCATGGTTCCCGGACGCGGAGTCGTTTCTTCATACGATACGGAAGTTTTTCAACAGCTACACGTTTTATGTTTTTCAGACGATGGCGGCATGTCTTTTCGTATGGACGGGGCAGGAGGTGGCGGGCGCCGTTTGTTTCGTCGTTCTCATCTGCCTGATTCTCGTCGTCTGCGACGATATCCTGCCCACGACGCTTCCTTTTTTGTTGATTTCCGCTTTTACCACCAACTGTTACGATTCCTTCGATCTCTTTTTTCCCTATATCCGCTACGCCCCCGCGGCGCTGCTGTGTCTCGTCTTTCACTTTACCGTCTATCGCGGGCGAATGCAGACGGGGGAGAGCGCCTTCGGGATCATGGCGGTTTCGGTGGCGGTCCTGCTCGGCGGTATCGGCGGTTTTTCCCTGCGCGACTACGCGATAGGGGCCTATTATTATCTCGGCCTGAGCGTCGGGATGCTCGCCGTATATTATCTGATGCGTTCGCAGTTCTTTGCGAAACGGGATTACGATTTGTCCGAGCGGTTTTCCGTCATCATGCTCCTCCTGGGGCTGCTCTGCGCCTTTATCATCGCCTCGGGATACTATAAAAATTATCTCGGACTCACCGAGCCGCCCTACATTTTGGGCTTTTCGCGCAACAATATCAGCACACTGTTGATGTTCGCGATGCCTTTTCCTTTGTACCTCACGAAAAAACATCCCTGTTTCGCGCTGTTTACGCCCGCTTTGTATGCCGCCATTGCCGTAACCACCTCCCGCGGAGGGCTGCTGTTCGGAAGCCTGGAATTTTTGGCCTGCTGCGCCTATTGGGTATTTTTCGGCCAAAAGAGACTGCTTCGTGCCGTTCTCTGTCTGGGCGCGATTTTTCTGATATTGCTCTGTTTCGGAAAAATCATTCTCGACGTCATACAGGACCGGATCCTCGCCGACGACGTCATCACCAATGACGCGAGATACAAAATGCTGCTCGAATCCGTCGTCAACTTCAAAAAGAACCCGATTTTCGGCACGGGGATTCTGGACGACAGCATCTATTACGGAGAAATCCGAAAGAAGGGCTCGATGGCGTGGTATCACATGATGATTCCGCAGATTGTGGGCAGTATGGGGCTCGTGGGCGTCGCCGCTTACGCCTTCCAGGCTTTCGGCAGGATTCGTCTGATATTCCGCCGTCCCGATCCCTGGTCCCTGTGCCTGGGCATTTCCTATCTCGGCATTCTCGGAATGAGCCAAGTAAATCCCGGCGAATTTTGTCCGCTTCCCTTCGAGCTGCTCACCGTATTGCTGTTCATATTGCAGGAGCGGCGGCTTGCGGGCCCGCGCCTTCCTCTGTCGGGTGTCGTCGGGTAATTTCCGGGCCTCGGGCAGCATAAAATAGAGATATGAAAAGCATATCTTTCCGAAGAAAGGCATTTTTGCTGGCGGGGACGCTGTCGGCGATGTGCGTTCTGGGCGGCGTTTTTTACGCCCGTGCACTCACCCGCATGCAGGTCGTGGATTGCGCGCAAACCTTCTGGTTTCTCGTTTCCGAGGAGGAGAACGTCGCCGCGGCCGCTCAAAGCGTCTCTCTTCACGGCGGCGCCGGATACGTGATGCGGCGGAAGGGAGAGGAATACGCCGTTCTGGCATGCTATTTTTCGCAATCGGCCGCCAGGGCGGTGCGAGACAATCTCGAAGCAAAAAATCTCGCCGTTTCCGTGCGCGAGGAGAGCGGCGGAACGCTTTATCTCAAAAAAAATTCGGAAAAGAGGAGCGCGGAAGGGCTCCGGGGCTGCTTCGACACGCTGAGCAGCTGTATCCGCCTCTTATACGACCTGTCCGCCGCGGCGGATACGGGCGGATATACGCAGCAGGAACTCAGGCGCCTTCTCGCCGACGTGGGCGGCGTGCTGTCCCGGCTCGCGGAGGAAAACCGGGACGGCGTCTTTACGGACATTTCCGCCTGCGCTTCGGCGGCCTCCGCCGAAATCATGCGCCTGCGGCAGGACGTCGTTTACGCCCGGGATATCCGATATATACAAGTCTGGCTTTCCGATTCCTATCTGCGCCTCGCGGATGAATTTTCCCTGTAAAAGGGCGAAGCCACGTTTATTTGCCTATGAAATGTATTTTTATCTACAACCCCAACAGCGGTCGGGGAAAAATAGCGAAGAAGCTTCCGTATATCGTACGGAAATTGAAAAGCGGATATGCGCAGGTGGACGTATACGCCACCAAGGCGAAGGGCGACCTTACGGTAAAAGTGCGGGAATTTGCCTCGCTGTATGACTGTATCGTATTTTCGGGCGGCGACGGAACGTTCAACGAAATTTTACAGGGCGTGGGCGAGCTGGACAGGCTCCCGATCTTCGGATATATTCCCGGCGGCACCGCCAACGACGTCGCGCACAGCCTCGGCATTCCGCGCCGCAGCCTGCGCGGCGCGCTCGGCGTGATATTGAAGGGTAGGCGCGAATTTCTCGACTGTATGCGCATCAACGGGCGGGAATACGCGATGTATTCCGTCTCCGCGGGCGCTTTTACCAGCGCCTCTTACACGACGCCGCAGCAGGCGAAGCGCGCTTTGGGGCTTTTGGCGTACGGTATGGAGGGCGTGCGGAAAAATCTGCCTTTCCGCGTCTATCCCGTCAGAGTGACGGACGAAACGAGCTGCACGGAGACGGAATGCGTCTTTACGCTCATCATAAACGGAAAGTGCGTGGCGGGCTGGAAAATGAACAGAAACGGCTCCATGCGCGACGGAAAAGCCGAGGGCGCCATCGTCCGCCAGACCGCGCATCCGAATCTCTACAACAAAGCGCGGGCGCTGCTGGCCATTGTCCGGCTGTTCGTGTTCGGCTATCGTTTTCCGGAAAAAGATATAGAGCATTTCGGAGGCAAAAAACTCCGCATCGATGTGCCCGAGGACGTGGTATGGAATTACGACGGGGAAAAGGGGAGCGCCGGCCCCATCGAAATCGAAGTGCTCCCGAAAAAGTTTCCGCTGCTCGTCCCCAAAAACAATAAAAATATTTGAAAAAGTACTGTCAAAATGCTTGCTTTTTTTCGCGGGATTCAGTATAATAAATAAGCTGTACGATGAGACGGCGATATATGTTGCTACTGTGGCTCAGTCGGTAGAGCGAGTGATTCGTAATCACTAGGTCGCCGGTTCAAGTCCGGCCAGTAGCTCCATGGCATGCCCCCGGATCTTTCCGAGGGGCTTTGCTTTTATCTACTGTCCGGACTGCCGAAATAACGTGACGCGATCGCGCCATGGGCGAACGATCGCTATTCCGTCGCAGACCAAGTCTGCTCCACAAGTCCGGCCGGTAGCTCCATGGCAAGCCCCCGAAAATCATCGGAGGGTTCTATTTTTTATCGGAAACTAAAAAACGCGGATACCCTTCGCGATTTCGGCGATCGAAAGGCTTGCAAACGCCTTAAAAATGTGCTATAATGCAATCGGTGATGTTATGAACAAATCGAAAAGAGGGCGGCTCATCGCTTTATTGTCGGTATTGATAGGTATCCTGTTTCTCGGTATCGCCGTTTTTTTGTCCGCGCGGTCATCGGAGTTTCGGACAAGGGGAATAGAGGCGCAGGCGGTAATTACGCGCATCGAGCGCACCTCCGATTCCACGGAGGTATATGTAAGTTATACCGCGGACGGAAAAAACTATTCCGGCCGCCTGGATACCTATATCGCGGGCATGGAGACGGGGGACAGCGTGCCGATTTTGTATCTGCCCGAGAACCCGTCGAAAATCACATACGCCCGGTTCACCCGCCTGCCGTCCGTTGTGTTCGGCGTCGTCGGCGCGCTGATTCTCGGCCTCGGGCTGTTCGGCGCTCTGTGGGGCCCCTTAAAAAATCTCCGGCTGGAAAGAATGAAAAAGCGCGGCAAAGAGATCTCCGCCGTCATCAGCGATTTCAAACGCAGCGAAAACGTGCGCATATTCGGAAAGGCGCCTGCCTCGCTGATTTGCGCGGATTCGTTCGGAAATATATACAAGGCCGGGATCTTCGCGGGGCGCGGCGAACATTTTGTTCCCGGAGAGAAAATTTCCGTCTATATCGACCCTTCCCGCCCGGGGAAATATGCCGTGGACGTTCCGGGCTTTCTGCAGAAAAAAATGTGCCCGACAGCCCCGACGCAAAGCGAATAGCGCGCGTTTTTCTTTTGAACGGCAAAAAAACAAAAGAAAATCTCCGAAAAATCCGTTTTGCGTATCTTCTTCCTTGACACGGAAACAAAAATTCCGTATAATGGAGTCAGTAAAACAACGGATATGCGGAGCCGGAGCGCAATCGTCATGAAATTCGGAATATTTTTTATCTGCTGCCTGTTGCCGCTTTTTATTCTCTTCTCGGCGGAAGGGGACAGGAAACGCGCGGCGGCGACAAAAATTCACTTGAAGAACAAACGCGGAGGCGTGCAAGGAGAAAAACTTATGGTCAGCATGATCGGGCAGTTCATCGGCAAAAAATGCGAAGTACGGACGATGGAAACGATACATATCGGCATCATAGACAGCGTTGAGGAAAACTGGCTCGCCCTGCGGGACTCCGAAGGAGAAAACCGCGAGCTCGTCAATCTCGAATATGTGACGAGCATCTGCCTCTGCAAGCAAAAACGCGCCCGCAAGGAACGCGTCTTAAATGAATCCTGACAAGTAGTTTTCACGTCGTCCCGGCAGGGTAATCCCCGCCGGGACGGCGTTTTACCGAACGAAAACAATCATTCTTCCGCCGACGGAACAAAGGGCGTTTTCTTTTCGGGGGAAAGGCCGCGGACGATACGAAATACCCGCGCGGCAAATTCGTCCTTTTCCAAGCATTCCTTTGCCGTTCCGGAAAGTTTCTTTTCGTCGCCCGTCCGCACGATCAGGGGAAAATCGGCGCCGCCCAGCGCGGAAAGGACGTCCTCCCGCCCGTCCTTTGCCGCCAGAAGGCGCAGATAGAGGGGCGCGGAAAGGCTCTCCCGTATTAAAGCTTCGGAAATTCCCAACAGGTTCTGCAAAAGTATCCGCCGTATCCGCGAGGTGGTATAGCGTTTGGAAGTAAGGGCTTGCGCAAGGGAAGGAAGGTTCTCCTCCGCGGCTCTTTTCAGGGCGTTTTCCAATCCTTCCCGACAATCCGCCACCGCGCGCAGCCGTTCGGCGGAAACGGTCAAAAGGGCATATTTTTCCAACGCCTCGAGATGATCTTCGATATTTTTATTCAGGCTCTGCGCCACGTAAGGGGGCAGCGCTTCGCCCAATCCTTCCCGTTCCCCGCGCGCGAGCGAGGCCCTGATCGCGCTCGCCGACGAATATTTCCCCCGCATGGTCTCGTCCGCGTAGCCGCTGCCCATCCGCCGTACGGGCAAAATTTCCGGCCCGGAGGAAAGTGTCAGCACCGCCCGCGTATACTCGACGCCGAGAATATCGTTCGGAGAATCGAGAAGCGGGGGGATTTTTCCCTTCCAGGCCTCGGCGCGCGCCCGCGCATAGCTTCTGCCCCCCTGCATCAGCCGTCCGATCTCTTTCGATACGGCTTCCGGTTCTTCATTCAAAGCGCGCGCGGCGGCGATAAATTCTTCTTTGCTTCCGCTTTCGGCGCCGAAGCAAAGCCATTTCACTTCGGGGAGGGCGGAAAGCATTTTCACCGCGCCCTTGGCAAACAATTCCGCGGGGGAGGAGGAAAAGACGGCGGGGAGCTCTATGACCGCGTCCGCGCCCGCCTGCACGGCGTGCCTTGCCCGTTCGTATCTGCCGAGCACCGCGGCTTCCCCGCGTTGAACGAAACTGCCGCTCATGACGCAGAGAACGGCATCGCAGCCCGAAAGCCGCTTTGCTTCCTCCAACTGATAGAGATGCCCGAAGTGGAAGGGATTGTATTCGCAAATAATCCCGCAAATTTTCATTTCAACTTTCCTTTTTCCTTTACAACCCGAAAAATGTATGGTATAATAATAAAGCGTGCAGGGAAACGGGCGGCAAAACGTCTTCAAGTCCCGTTTTTCCTTTCTATTATACACGAAAAGCATTCGGAAATAAAGCATTTCCAAGGAGATATTTCTATGAAAAACGTACTTGACGAGATCAAGAACAAAGCAAAGGCACTGCACAAAAAAATCGTTCTCTGCGAAGGCGAGGACAAACGGGTCGTAAAGGCTGCCTCCGACGCGACGAAAGAGGGGATCGCGGAGATCGTCCTGCTCGGAAACGAGGAGGAAATCAAAGCCGCAAACCCCGAGATCGACCTTACGGGGGTCACGATCGTCGACCCGCTCACCTCTCCCAAGCTTCCCGAGTATAACGCGAAGCTGTGCGAGCTCCGCGCCTCCAAGGGCATGACGCCCGACCAGGCGGAAAAGCTCCTGAAAGATTCCACCTATTTCGGCGCCATGATGCTGAAAACGGGGGAAGTGGACGGGCTCGTTTCCGGCGCCTGCCATTCGACGGCAAATACGCTCCGTCCCGGTTTGCAAATCATAAAGACGGCGAAGGGCGTATCTTCCGTCTCCAGCTTCAATCTCATGATTTGCCCTCCGCAGGGCAACCAATATTGCCCCGACGGATTGGTGGTGTTTGCGGACTGCGGCTTAAATCCCACGTATACGAGCGAGGGACTTGCCGACTGCGCGATCGCCACGGCAAAATCCGCCCGCGACATCGCGGGGATCGACCCCAAGGTGGCAATGCTCTCCTTCTCCACCAAGGGAAGCGCCAAGCACGATAACGTCACCCTGGTCGCCGAGGCCGTAAAGATCGCCAAAGAAAAGGCGCCCGACCTCAAGCTGGACGGCGAATTGCAGTTCGACGCGGCAATCGTCCCTTCCGTCGGCGAATTCAAGGCGCCCGGTTCCTCCGTGGCGGGACATGCCAACGTATTTATCTTCCCCGACTTGCAGGCGGGCAACATCGGCTACAAGATCGCCGAGCGCCTGGGCGGCTTTATGGCGGTGGGCCCCATTTGCCAGGGCTTCGCAAAGCCTCTCAACGACCTTTCGAGGGGCTGCAAGACGGAGGATATCGTCGCCGCCGTCGCCATCACCGCGCTGCAGACGCAGCTTTGATACAGGAGAAGCCGGACAATGAAAATTTTGGTCATCAATTCGGGGAGCTCCTCCCTCAAATATCAACTCATCGACATGGAGACCGAGGAGGTCGTCGCCAAGGGCAATTGCGAGCGGATCGGCATCGAGGGTTCCAAACTCACCCATAAGGCAAAGGGAAAGGAGACGGTGGTCAAAAAGCCCATGCCCGACCATAACGTCGCCGTGCAGCTCGTTCTCAAAGAACTCACGGACAAAGAGGCGGGCGTCATATCTTCGATGAAGGAAATCGATGCGGTGGGGCATCGCGTCGTCGCCTCGGGAGAGGCCTTCAAAAAGCCCACGCTCGTCACGGAAGAAGCGATGGTGCTCATGGAGGAGATCAAGGATCTCGCCCCCCTGCACAATCCCGCCGCGATCGTCGGCGTCCGGGCCTGCCAGGCGGCGATGCCGGGCACGCCGATGGTGCTCGTGTTCGATACGGGTTTCCATTTCACGATGCCCGATTACGCGTATATGTACGCGGTGGACTATGCGCATTACGAAAAATATAAGATCCGCCGCTACGGCGCGCACGGCACCAGCCATAAATTCGTCTCGCAGGAGGCCGCCAAATATCTCGGCAAGAAGCCGGAGGAACTGAAAATCATCACCTGCCACCTCGGCAACGGCTCCTCCATCACGGCGGTAAACGGCGGAAAATGCGTGGATACGTCCATGGGCTTTACGCCGCTCGCGGGCGTGCCCATGGGCACGCGGAGCGGCGATATCGACTACGCCGCCGCGGAATATATCGCGCGCAAAGAGGGCATGGACGTCACCGAAATGCTCAATTATCTCAACAAGAAATGCGGCATGCTCGGCATTTCGGGCGTTTCCAGCGATTTCCGCGATCTGACGGCCGCTGCCGCCGCGGGCAACGACCGCGCCCGGCTCGCGCTCGATATGTTCAATTACGCCTGCAAAAAGTACGTCGGCGCGTACGCCGCGGCGATGAACGGAGTGGACTGTCTCGTATTTACGGCGGGCGTCGGAGAAAATACCCCCGGGGTCCGCAAGGGGATCTGCGAAAACATGCAGTATATCGGCCTGGAAATCGACGAGGAGAAGAACGCCGAAAAGAACAACGGCGCCATCCGCGACATCACGGGCAAAAATTCCCGCGTCAAGGTGCTCATCATTCCCACCAATGAAGAACTCGTCATCGCGCGGGAAACGATGGAATTGTTGTAAATTTTCCGTAAACTCCGCTAAAAAAAGTTGACAAACATACGGAAATATACTATACTTTATAAGTCGGTCTTATGATGATTGTCGATGTCAGGAAACTCAATGCCTCGGGAAACTGGTCGGGGCGCCTCTGTTTCGATTACGAGGCCCCGGCGGAGTTGATCGATATCCCGTTCGTGCACTTTTCCGCCCCCGTGCGGGTGGAGGCGGATTACGTCCTCTGCGAGGACGATTCCCTGGAGGTTACGGGAAAGGTGTCTTACGTGCTGGAAGGGCAATGCTCCCGCTGTCTCAAAGACGCCTCGCAAGCGGTGGAAGGGGAACTGAGCGCCTGTTTCCGGCTCTCCCCGAAAGATGCGGAAGATTACGCCTATTCGGGCGGGCGCATCGACCTGACGGCCGCCGTCAACGACGCGATTCTGGCAAGCATGCCGCGCGTTCTCTCCTGCGGAGAGAACTGCGAGGGAATCGATTATCGCGGCTGAAACCGACAAAGGAAAAGAATATTTAACGAGAGGTGTAAATATGGCTGTACCCAAGCGCAAACAATCCAAAAGCAGAACGAATAAGAGATTCGCTAACTATAAGGCGACGGCGCCCACGCTGGTGGAGTGCCCTCACTGCCACGAGCTGACCGAAGCGCACAGAGTCTGCAAAAACTGCGGCTACTATGACGGAAAGGAAGTCATCGCGGAAAAGGAAGAAACGAAAAACTGATCGTCTGAATCGGATTTTCAGGCGGGCTGCTTAATCGGCGCCCGCTTTTTTGCGTTATACGCATTTCCTTTTCCGTCCGGAAATCGATAAACCGATAATTTTATAAAATTAACCGCGGTTCATCGCGGGAAAACTTGACTTTTTTGCGGCTTTTGTGCTATAATAGGGACGCTTCGGAAATGGCATCGCATTTCCGGACAAATCAAAATAAATCGGCTTCGCCGGCGGGGAAGTGCATTTCGTCGGCGATATGATACGGAGAGGTTATATGAAAGAAAAATTTTCGGTTACGGGGATGACCTGTTCCGCCTGCTCCGCCGGCATCGAACGGACGCTGAACAAGATGGACGGCGTCGAGGAAGCGGATGTTTCGCTCATGGGCGAATCGATGAATGTGGAATACGACGAGAAGGTCGTTTCGCGCGAGCAGATCATTGCCGCCGTGGAGGATTTAGGATACGGCGCCTCCCTTTATGACGAATCAGCGGTGAAAAAACAGAAGCCGCAAACCAATGCGCTCAAACGCAGGTTTTTGCTGTCGCTCGTCTTTCTCATTCCCCTGATGTATTTCTCGATGGGCGGAATGGCAGGGCTTCCTCAGCCGTCGGATACGGTCAACTATACCATTCAGCTGGTGCTGACGGCGGTCATCATCGCCATCAATTTCCGCTTCTTCACGAGCGGAACCAAGGCGCTGATAAAGCGCGTCCCCAACATGGACACCCTCGTGGCGCTCGGCTCCTTTGCTTCCTTTGCGTACAGCCTCGTGCTCACCGTCCTCGTCTATCTCGGCAGAGACACCGAGCACATGCATATGTTTTACGAATCGGCGGCCATGATCCTCACCCTCGTCACGCTCGGAAAATGGCTGGAGGAGAAATCCCGCCGCAAGACGGGCGAAGAAGTGGAAAAGCTCATCCGGCTCATGCCCGACACCGTCACGGTGGAGAGGAACGGTTCCCGTTCCGTCATCGCCTTTTCGGACATCGTCGCGGGCGACCTGCTCGTCATCAAGCAGGGAGACTATATCCCCGTCGACGGAAAAGTCGCGGAGGGGCACGCCTTCATCGACCGCGCCGCCATTACGGGCGAAAGCATGCCCGTCGAGGTCTCGGAAGGGGACCCGGTCACCGGGGCGGATATCGTCAAGAGCGGCTTTCTGAAAGTGCGCGCCGAAAAAGTCGGCGCGGAAACCACCCTCTCGCAGATCGTGCGCATGGTCAAGGAGGCGGGGGCCAGCAAGGCGCCCATTCAGAAAATCGCGGATAAAATCGCGGGCGTATTCGTTCCCGCGGTGACGCTCATCGCTCTGGTCACCTTTGTCGTCTGGATGCTCGTCCGCGGCGAAATCGGGACGGCGGCCAATTATGCCATCAGCGTGCTCGTCATTTCCTGTCCCTGCGCGCTCGGTCTCGCCACGCCCGTGGCGGTCATGGCGGCGACGGGCAGAGGAATGGCGCTCGGCATCCTCTATAAGGACGCGGAGGCCCTTCAGAAGGCGCGGAACATCAATTGCGTCCTTCTCGACAAGACGGCGACGCTCACCGTCGGCGCCCCGCAGGTGACCGATTTCGAGCTGCTGGCGGAAGATAAAAGCTTCGTGCTCGGTCTCGCTGCTTCCGTCGAGGGGCATTCCGGCCACCCGATCGCGGAATGCGTAAAGGCATATGCGGAGGCGAACGGCGCGCGCGGCGACATCGCCACCGAAAATTATCGCTACGAAACGGGACAGGGCGCCATTGCCGATTACGAGAGCGTGACCTATCGCCTCGGCAACCGCAAACTGCTCGGAAACACCGTTTCCAAATACGTTTTCGAGCGGGAAAAGGCGTATTCCGCCGAGGGCAAGACGGCGGTCTTTCTCGCGGACGACAAGCGCATCCTCGCCATATTCGCGGTGGCGGATACGCTGAAGGAGACGAGCGCGGAAGCCGTGCAGGCGCTCAAAGACAGAAAGATCCGCGTCGCCATGCTGACGGGCGATAACGAAAACGTCGCCAAAGCGATCGCCGCAAAGGTCGGCATCGACGAATATTTTGCGGAGGCGTTGCCCGAGGACAAGGCAAAAGCGGTGGAGCGCGTCCGCGCGGTGGGCGGCTATGTGGCGATGGTCGGCGACGGCATCAACGACAGTCCCGCCTTAAAGACGGCGGACGTCGGCGTCGCGATGGGCACGGGAACGGATATCGCCATCGACAGCGCTGACGTCGTCCTCGTGAGCGGCGACCTCAATTCCGTTCCGACCATGGTCGACCTGAGCAAAGCCGCCGTACGGAACATCAAAGAAAATCTCTTCTGGGCGTTCATTTATAACTGCATCGCCATTCCCGTGGCGGCCGGCGTGTTTTCCTTTGCGGATATTTCCCTCAATCCCATGATCGCCGCGGCGTGCATGAGCCTCAGTTCGCTGTTCGTCGTGTTCAACGCCCTGCGGCTGATGCGATTCGGCAGAAAAAAGGCTCCCAAGACAGAAAAGCAAAATAAATCTCTTTCGGAGGATAAGAATATGACCAAAACTCTGCATATCAAAGGCATGACCTGCAATCATTGCGTAATGCACGTCACCAAGGCGCTGGAAGGCGTCGCGGGCGTGGAAAAGGCGGACGTCGACCTCAAAAGCAAAAAAGCGGTCGTCACGCTGCATGCGGAAGTGACGGACGACGCCCTGAAAGCCGCCGTCGCGGACGCGGGCTATGAAGTGACGAAAATCGCATGATCCGAGCGGGCCGCACGTCGGCCCGCCCCTTTTCGGGAGAGAAAAATGGACGTCGTCATCAGAGAGGACATCGCCGGCTACATGGCGGACTTAAAAAAATTTCTGGCGGACACGCGCGACGAAAGCCCCGAGGAAATGGCCGCTTTCTTTTCCGCGCGGCTGGACATCTACGAGGAGCATATGTCCGCCTGGGCGAAAGGGTATCGCCGGCTCGCGTCCCTGCTCCCCGAACGCACCGCAAGCATTCTCGATTTGGGCTGCGGCACGGGGCTGGAGCTGGACGAAATTTTCAGGCGTTTTCCGGACGTCGAAGTCACGGGGATAGACTTGTGCGCCGATATGCTGAAAAAGCTTTCCGAAAAGCATCCGGACAAAAATCTTACCTTGCTGTGTGCGGATTATTTGGCCGCGCCGTTCGGCGAAAATTCCTTCGATGCGGCCGTGTCCTTTGAAAGCCTGCACCATTTCTTTCCCGGCGACAAACTCGGGCTGTATCGGAAGCTGTCCGCCGCTTTGAAGGAGACGGGCGTATTTATACTCGGGGATTACATCGCCTGTTGCGACGAAGAAGAGGAACTGCTGCGGGAAGCGTATCTGGAAAAGCGCAGACGCTTTCCCGTTTCCGGTAAATTCGTCCATTTCGATATCCCTCTGACGGCGGAGCACGAGATTTCCCTTCTGAAAGACGCGGGATTTGCCGAAGCCGAAATCGTCGGCTGCGAGAACGGCGCCACCCTGATCGCCGCAAAAAAGAGCCGCGTCTGAAACGCGCGGGGCGATTGTGACAAAATAAATTCCGCGGCGACAAAAACAGACAGAGAAAGGACGTTTGCATATGTTATCATATTTCCGACGAAACATATAGGAGGAAATACATATGTCTCAAATGCTTCTCTTGGACAAACGCACACAGAGCCTCATCGAGGATTACGTCCCGCAGGGGGACATACTCGAGGGAGTCGTGTGCTTTTTTTCCGTCTTTGCCGACTACACGCGGGTGAAAATTCTCTCCGCCCTCGCCATCAGCGAACTCTGCGTCACCGATTTGTCCCGCATTCTCGACCTCAATCAGACCACCGTCTCCCATCAGCTCCGCTTCCTCAAAAGCGCGGGCATCGTCAAATGCTGCCGCCAGGGCAAAGTGATTTTTTACAGCCTGACGAACGACTCCGTCAACGACGTCCTTCTCAAGGGAATCGAGTTTTTGGGCTGTTAATTGAGAATATTTCCGCGCGAATCCTTGCAAAATCCTCGCGTTTGGTATATAATAATAGGGACGGAACGGGAAAGGGCGTCCGTCCGCGCCCGTCCGCCGGAGGGATATGAGCGAATTACAGGAGAAACTCAGGCTTCTGCCCGACAATCCGGGCGTATATATCATGCTGGACAGGGACGGCGTGGTCATTTACGTGGGCAAAGCGCGCGTCTTGAAAAACCGCGTGCGGCAGTATTTTCACGGCTCGGAGAAGCCGGAAAAGGTCGCGGCGATGGTGGAGCATATCGCGGATTTTTATTATATCATCACCGCCTCGGAAATCGACGCCCTCGCGCTGGAAAACAACCTGATAAAAAAGTACAAGCCGAAGTACAACATTCTCCTCAAAGACGACAAAACCTATCCGTATATCAAGGCGCACACGAAAGAGGAATTTCCGCGCTTTTCCGTCACCAGGCGCATCAAAAAGAAGGACGGAAAATATTTCGGCCCCTTCATGGGCGGCATCCGCTGCAAGGATATCCTCGACGTCGCGGCGTCCGTATACAATGTCCGCATCTGCGAAACGGCCATCGGGGCAAAACCCAAAAAACCCTGCCTCGCTTATCACCTCGGCCGCTGTCCGGCTCCGTGTGCGCATCTGTGCACAAAGGAGGAGTATGCCGTGTGCGTGAAAAAGGCGATCTCTTTTCTCGACGGCAACTATGAAGAAGCGGAAGGTATCCTGAAAGAAAAAATGTTGTCCTTTGCCGCTGATGAGGAGTTCGAGCTCGCCATGGACTATCGGGAAAAGCTCTCGATGCTCTCCAAACTCAAACTCAAACGGATCACCGCCCTCAACCGGAACATCAATGCGGACATCATCGCCCTGAAAACCAATTATCTCTATTCCGCGGTCAATATCCTCATCACGCGGAGCGGCATCATGCAGGGCGGCAGCAATTTTGCCCTCGAGGACGCCTCCCTTTCGGACGCGGACGCGCTGACTTCGTTTATCGTGCAATATTATTCGACGCACGAAATTCCCGAGGAAATCATCACGGCGGAATATTGCGAAAAGGAACTGCTCGAAAACTTCTTTGCCGAGCATTTCGACAAAAAGGTGGAAGTCGTGTTTGCCAAGGCGGGCGTCAAGAAAAAGCTGTTGGACATGGCGGAAAAAAACGCCGAAGAATATCTCACCAAATCCATCGACAAAATCCGCCATAAGGACGACATGACCAAAAACGCCTGCGAGCGCCTGAAACAAATCCTCGGCCTTTCCCGCTATCCCAAACGCATGGAATGTTACGATATCTCCAATATCAGCGGCGTGGACAAGGTCGGCTCGATGGTGGTCTTTTCGGACGGAGAACCGGACAGGACAAGCTACCGCCGCTTCCGGATCAGGACGGTAGAGGGCGCGGACGATTTCGCTTCCTTGCAGGAGGTGCTCCGCCGACGGCTCAAAAAGCTGGGGACGGAGGAAGAAGATCGGTTTCCCAAGCCCGACCTCATCATCATCGACGGCGGCAAGGGACAGCTCTCCTCCGTCAAGGAAATTTTCGACGAAGCGGGCGTCTCGGATATCGATCTCATTTCTCTCGCCAAAAGAGAGGAGGAAGTATTTACGCTTTCCGCTCCCGACAGCATTCTCATCGACAAGCGGGATTACTCGCTGAAAATGCTCCAACGGATACGCGACGAGGCGCACCGTTTTGCCATTACTTATTTCCGAAGCATTCATTCCAAACGGAATCTCGCTTCCGTACTTGCGGAAATAGAGGGCGTCGGAAAAAAGAAGCAGGTGGCGCTGATGGAGAAATTCGGCACGATAGACAAAATCATGCACGCGAGCAAAGAGGAGCTCGCCGCAACGCCCGGCATCGGTCCGGAACTGGCCGGACGAATCCGGTATTATTTCGAGGAAAAATTATGACGACGAGAAAGATAAACTATCCTCTCATCATCTCCGATTTCGACGGCACGCTGCTGCGCTCGGACGGGACGATTGCCCCCGAAACGCGGGAGGCAATCGCCGGATATGTCGCCGCGGGCGGAACGTTCGGCATCTGCACGGGACGCATGTATACCTCCATTCTTCCCCGCGCGCGGGAACTCGGGCTCAAAGGGCCGGTCGCTTCCTATCAGGGGTCCGTCATCGCGGACATCGAAAGCGGAAAGCTTCTGGTCGACGGATACATTCCCGCGGAGGACGCCGCGGAAATCTGCCGCGTCTTTGAATCGATGGATCTGCACATCCACCTCTACGAGCTGGAACATTTCTACGCCAACAGGTGGGACGAGGCATTGGCCGATTATGAACGGGTCTGCAACGTCAAAGGCGAAGTGGTCGAAACCGAGCCGCTCTCCGCATTCGTATTGCGCAAAAGGCCGAAGATCCGCAAGGTGCTCGCCATGGTGACGGCGGAAGAAAAGCAAAGGGTATACCGCAAGGCGGCAGAACTGCTCGGCGACAAATTTTACGTGACGTACAGCGCCGCCTTTCTCGTGGAAGTGACGAGTAAAACTTACTCCAAGGGAACGGCCGTCCGATTTATGGCGGAGCATTACCGCGTCCCCGCGGAAAAGACGATCGCCGTCGGCGACAGCCTCAACGATTTGCCCATGCTGGAAGAAGCGGGCCTGGGGCTGGCGGTAAAAAACGCCGATCGGGCGTTAAAGGACAAAATTCGGGTCTTCCCTTATACCAACGACGAAAACGCCGTCGGCAGAATCATTTCCGCTTACGGCTTTACCGGTGAAAAAGATGAATGAACGCGTAACGGAAAGCGTGATGCTCGACAAGCTCGCTTCCGAACTCAATCTGGAAATCATTTATACGGGAAGGGGGGTCGTGACCCTTTCCAGCATGAGCGTGGAACGCCCCGGCTTGCAGCTCGCGGGCTTTTTCAGCTATTTCGATCCGCGACGCATCATGGTGCTCGGGCTTTCGGAGCACGAATATCTGCGCTCCTTTTCCCCGCAGGAAAGAAAGGAAAAACTTTCGCATCTGTTCGAGTACGGCGAGGTACCGTGCATCATTTTAAGCCGCGACCTTCCCGCCCTGCCCGAATTGATGGAAGCGGTGCGCGCCGCTTCCTGCCCGCTCTTCCGCAGCCATAAGGTCACTACCGACCTGATGAGCGATTTGTATATCTATCTCAATCGCGCGCTGGCGCCCTCCACCACCGAACACGGCGTTTTAATGGAGGTTTTCGGCGTGGGCATGCTCCTCACCGGAAAGAGCGGCGTGGGCAAAAGCGAGACGGCGATGGAGCTCATCAAACGCGGACATCGGCTGATTGCGGACGACAGCGTCATCATCAAGGATATTGCCAACGAGCTATACGGCACCGCGCCCGACATCATCCGCTATTTCATGGAGCTGCGCGGCATCGGCATCATCAATGTCAAAAGCATGTACGGTTCGGGCTCTGTCCTGAACGAAAAGAAAATCGAAATCGTCATCCAGCTGGAAAATTGGCAGCAGGGAAAAGAGTACGACAGAATGGGGGATTCGTCCGCTTTTGCCGAATATCTCGGCATCAAAATTCCCAAGCTGACCATTCCCGTAAGCCCGGGAAGAAACCTCGCCATCATCATCGAGGTCGCCGCCAGAAATTTCCGCTTGAAAAGCATGGGTTACGACGCCTCGCAGGAGCTGATCACGCGCAGCATCGGGCGTTGACCGCCGACTACTATGTCTGAAATAATAGCTACGTCTGACAAAATACAGGCAAAAACCATGTCTGAAATACTCGCTCCCGCGGGCGATCGGGTTTGCGCGCAAAGCGCCGTCGATGCGGGCGCCGATGCCATTTATTTGGGATACAGTCAATTTTCCGCGCGCGCTTCCGCCGGCAATTTCGACGGGGACGGACTGCACGAAATAATGGAAAGCGCGCATTTTTCGGGCGTAAAAGTATACGTTGCGATGAATACGCTGATAAAGCAGAGGGAATCGGCCGATTTTCTCCAAACGCTGGAACATGTGTGGGAAACGGGTGCGGACGCGATTATTATGCAAGACATATTACTCGGCCGATACATTCATCGCCTTCGGCCGGATATCCGCCTTCATCTTTCCACACAGGCGGGCGTGTGTAACGTATACGGTGCGGAATTTGCCAAAGAATGCGGCTTTTCGCGCGCCATTCTCGCGCGGGAAACGCCTTTATCGGAAATCCGGAAAATCTCCGAAGTTCTCGAAACGGAGGCATTCGTGCAGGGGGCGCTGTGCACCTGTTTTTCCGGGCAGTGCTACTTTTCCTCCTTTGCGGGAGGAAACAGCGGCAACCGCGGCCGATGCAAACAGCCCTGCCGCAAGCGCTATTCCTTTGACAGGGAGGGTTTTGAGGGGTTCGCGTATGCGCTTTCTCCCTCCGACCTCTGCGTGGGAGAACGCATCGGAGAACTGCGCCGTGCGGGCGTCTCTTCCTTCAAAATAGAAGGTCGGATGCGGCGGGCGGAATACGTGGCTGCCGCCGTTCGCTATTACCGCGCTCTGTCGGACGGGGCGGAGAAAGGAGTGCTTTCCGGACGTTTTTCCGATTTGCGCAGAGCGTATAACCGCGGCGACTATACAAGAGGCCTCGCCTTCGGACAGACTTCCGATTTTCTTTCCCGACAGGTGCAGGGGCACATCGGAGAAAGGGTGGGCGTGATTGCCGGCGACCGCGGAAAGGACGAGAAAAAATTTCCGGGAGAGTATTTCGTAAAAAGCAATTTCAGGCCCGAAAGCGGAGACGCCTTTAAGATTTTGCGGGACGGTAGGGAGGCGGGCGGCGCGCGGTTTGTCCGTCCGGCAAAAGCGGGCTTCCATATCGCTTCGTCTGTCCGCCTGCGCATCGGAGACGAGGTTTTCGTCACCACCGACCGAGCCGCGGGAAGGCGGGCTCTTTCGGAAAAAAGAACGCTTCCGGCGGCACTGTCCCTCGATTTTCGGGAAGGACGGTGCGCAGGGGCGACGCTTTCCGGCGGGGGGACGGAAATTTCTCTGCAAACGGAAGAACCGCTCGAAGGTGCGGAAAATTCTCCCCTGACGGTGGAGGAACTGAAAAACTGCTTTCTCAAAACGGACGGAATCCCGCTCGATATCCGCTTTTCGGAAATCCGTCTCGGAAACGTATTTCTCGCAAAATCCCGCCTCAACGCTTTCCGCCGAAAACTCTATGAAAAGTTTTTCCGCGCCCGTGCCGCTTCGGCACGAAAGCCTCAAACGCCGCTCGTTCCGCCTTCTTTGCCCGACGCGTATGCCGGAAAAAACCAAAAGCGCGCGGCGATTTTTTCTTCCCGAACGTTCGACGCCGCCCGTACGGATATCGCGGACATCGTCGTTTTCAAACCCGACAGCTATGCAAAGCCGCTGCCCGATTCCTTTATAGACGGCACCTTTGAAAAATATCTCTACCTGCCCGCCTATGCCGTGAAGGCGGATACCGACCGCATCGCGGAGCTGGTGCGGCAGAACGCCCTGGACGGCATATATGCCGAAAATTACGGCGGGGCGGTCCTCGCACGGCATATCGGCTGCAAGCTGTTTGCGGGCACGGGTTTCAATCTGACGAATGCCGCCGCAATCGGCGAGCTTCTCCGGGAGCCCGGCCTCCGCTATCTGGCCCTTTCCAAGGAACTCGACGAACGGGAACAGAAAGAATTGTCGGGCGCAAACGCCTTTGTCCTGACGGGCGGGGGGATAAAGCTGATGGATTTATGTTACTGTCCGTTCGGAAAAAGCTGTTCTTCCTGCGACCGGAAAGCCGTCTATCGTATGACGGACGAAGCGGGCCGGGTCTTTCCCGTCCGCCGTTTTGTCGGCGGGGCGGGGGACTGCCGTTTTGAAATCTATAACTGCGCCGACCTTTCGGAAACCGCCGACGCCCCGTCGGGACGGCTCGTCGACTGCACCCTGCCGCCGCTCGCGGAAAAGACCTCGGGACACCGCTATAAAAGCGTATTGTAATTTATCCTTTCCATCGATATCATGAACGCAAAAGCCATCGAAAAAACTGAACTCAATAAAATTCTCGGACTCGTATCCGAATACGCCGTATTGGACGGCACCCGGGAGAAGCTGAAAAATTTGCAGCCCGCCTCGGGGATCGCCGCCGTCAGGCGCAGTCTGGCGCTCACGGACGAATGCACGAAGCTCCTGTTCACCTACGGCGTCGGGAAAATCGAATACTTTCCGCCTTTCGCGGACGAAATCGAACGGGCCAAAAAAGGCTCGGCGCTCTCCTGCGGGGAACTGCTTTCCGTGGGCAATCTTCTGCACGCCGCCCGCGTGGCGCACGGCGGCATTTCGTCCGTAACCGACGATTCCGTCCAAAAAATACGCGAGATCGCGGATAATCTCTATTACGATACCGCCCTCGAGGAGGACATCTCTTCAAAGATCCTCAACGACTCCGAGGTATCCGACTACGCCAGCGACAGGCTGTATACCATCCGACGGGAGATCCGTGCGCTGAACGAGCGCATCCGCACCCGGCTGTCGGAATATCTGACGGGGGAGGAGGGGAAATATCTGCAGGACGGCATCATCACGATGCGGGACAACCGCTACGTCCTGCCCGTCCGCGCGGAATACAAACGCAATATCAAGGGCTTCATTCACGACCGCTCGGCGAGCGGCGCCACCTTTTTCATCGAGCCCGAACAAATTCTCGAAATGAACAACGAGCTCCGCTCTCTCGCCATCGACGAAAAGGAGGAAGTGGAGCGCATTCTCGGCGAACTTTCCCGCCGCGCGGGGTTCATGGGAGACGATCTGCTCCGCGATATCGAAATTCTGGAAGAGTTGGACGGGTGCTATGCGCGCGCGGAATACTGTTACAAACTCGCCTGCGTCCGCCCCGAGGTCAACGACCGCGGAATCGTCTCTTTCGAGCAGGGACGCCACCCTCTCATCGACCGCAAAAAGGTCGTCCCCGTAAGCCTGTCTCTGGGAAAGGATTACCGCTTCCTGCTCATCAGCGGCCCCAATACGGGCGGAAAGACGGTGACGCTGAAAATGGTGGGGCTGTTCTGTCTCATGGCGATGTGCGGGCTGTTCGTCCCCGCGCGGCGGGCGGAAATTTCGGTGTTCGACGAAATTTACTGCGACGTCGGCGACGCGCAAAGCATCGAAGAAAATCTGTCCACCTTTTCCTCCCATATCTCCAACATCGTGGAAATCGTCGGAAAGGCAAACGAAAAAAGCCTCGTGCTCATCGACGAGCTGGGAGGCGGCACGGACCCGGACGAGGGGCAGGCCCTCGCCGAAGCCATCGTTTCCTACCTTCTGAAAACGGGCTGTACGGGCGTGGTGACCACCCACTATTCCGCGCTCAAAGAATTCGCTTTTTCCACGAAAGGAATCGAAAACGCCTGCATGGAATTCGATTCGGATACCTTGCAGCCCCTGTACGTCATACGGATTGGCCTTCCCGGCTCGAGCAACGCGCTCGCCATTTCCCGGCGGCTGGGACTGAAAGAGGAAATCCTCCGCGACGCGATGAGCCACCTCTCGGAAGGCGCCCAAACTTTTGAAAACATCGTCCGCAGTGCCGAGGAAAGCCGTATTCGCGCGGACGAAACGCTCAGGGAAACCGCGCGCCTGAAGGCGGAATGGGAAGAAAAGCTCAAGGCCCTGGACGAAGAAAGAGAACGGGTGCGCAAAGAGAAAGAAAAACTCTCCGTCACCGCGCGTGCGGAAACCCGCCGCATCATCAACGAACGGACCGCCGAGGCGGAGGAGCTGCTCGGGGAAATCGAGAAAATCTTTGAAAAGGAAACGATTTCGGAATCCGACCTCATTCGGGCGCGGACGCTGAAAAACAAATTGTCGGACAAAGCGTACGCTGCGGAGGGCGAAGAACCCGTCCGCCCGCAGTACGTCCCCGCCTCTGCCGACAAGTTGAAGGAGGGGGACAGAGTGTTCGTCCGCAGTACCGGACAGGAGGGCGTGGTCCAGGCCGTGCGGAGGCAAAAGGGGGAAGCGGAGATCTTGTGCGGCAGCATTCGCATCCGCGCAAAAATTTCCGATCTGTCCGCATTAATTTCCGCTCCCGATGCACACAATACGAAAAGGACGGGCGCAAAAAGCGGCTCCGGAAAAAGGGCGGACAACGTGCAGGTCGCCAAGAATCTCGCCCCCAAGCCCATGCCTTCGCTGGAACTCAACGTCATCGGCAAAACCGTCCAGGAGGCTTTGCCCGACGTGGAGGCCTTTCTCGATGCGGCGGTGCTCGCCAATCTCGAGGAGGTCCGCATCGTCCACGGCGTGGGGACGGGCAAGCTCCGCGCGGGGATTCACGACTTCCTGAAAAAACAGAAAAACGTCGCAGAATTCCGCCTCGGTAAATACGGGGAAGGGGAGACGGGCGTCACGATAGTGAAAATCAAATGAGGAAAACGGTATGCAACACAAATGCAAAGTGACGGTAATCGATAAAAAGCTCTTTCCGGAGCTGCAGGTCAAATATCTCGCCGATCCGGCTTCGGGAGTCTGTCCCTTTTACGAGGTGGGCCAGGAATTTGTTTTCGAGCGTTACGGCGGCAAGGACGATTTCTGGCGGGAGGGCAACGGTACGCAATGCGCCGAGGCCTGGGACTGTATCAGCCGCTATATCTATACGGCTCTGCAGGGCGGCGCCGTCATGCGCGGCTGGACCAACGACGAGCGGTTGATGATCGCCTGCTGTAACGACGGCACCCGCCCCGTCGTCTTTCGCATCGAGCGGATCGACTATAAAGCGGTGTATTGCTCCGCCGTCGGAAACGAATCCGCCGAAAAGAACTTTGCTTCCGCGCTTTCCGAATATAATGCCGTCCGCAAAACGGCTTTCGACAGAGACCGCGGCTTCGCGGAAATCATTCTCGATAAAGCGCTTTCCGACGCGGATATCCTCGCCGCAGCGAAACGCTGCGGCATCGCCGTGACGAAAATCGATTAGAACTATGCCAGACAAAATAATAATGCGTGACATAGCATATGCGACTTGTTTATGTCAGACATAGATTGCGGGAGGGATGGCGGCAGGCGGACGTGCATAAACGGAGGCCTCGGAAAATAAGATAATACGGAATCTTTTTTCGAGGTGACCGTTTTGAAAAAAACATCCGATCGCGCCGCTTCCAAAAAGCGGCTTTCCGGAGACGTCAAGCTGAACATCGCCACCAATTGCGCCCTGGCGCTCCTGATTTTTTCGGTGGGCATTGTCTGCCTCTTTCCCGTCGGCGGAAGCGAGGCGGTCGACGCGGGAAACGAGGAGGGCGTATACAGGGGCGCCGCCGCGGAGACGGACGGCGTTTCCCTGATGTTCAACGTCTATTGGGGCACCGAAGAGGTGTACCGCATACTCGACATTCTCGCGGAGCACGACGCGAAAGCTACCTTTTTCGTGGGCGGCTGCTGGGCGGACGACAACGTGGATTGCGTAAAAGAAATACTTTCCCGCGGACACGAGCTCGGCAACCACGGATATTTTCACAAGGATCATGCCTCTCTTTCCGAATCGGAAAACCGCGAGGAAATTTCCGTGTGCAACCGCTTTATCAAGCTGCTGACGGCCCCGGATATGACGCTGTTCGCCCCGCCTTCCGGCTCCTACGGAAAAGCTGCGCTCGACGCCTGCGCGGCGCTGGGCATGAAAACGATACTCTGGTCGCGGGATACGATAGACTGGCGGGACAAAAACGCCTCTCTCATCTATACCCGCGCCACGAAGGATATCCGCGGCGGCGAATTTGTGCTCATGCACCCCATGGAAGCCACGGCGGACGCGCTCGGCGATATCCTGGCCTATTATGATACGCAAGCTCTCCGCGCGGTCACCGTTTCGGAGAATTTACAAAACGGAGGATAAACGATATGGTTTACGAAAAAAGATACCCGAACGGGCTTCGGCTCGTCGTCAAGCAAATGGAGGGGCTGTTGTCCGTCACGACGGGCATTCTCGTAGGCACGGGGGCGTCCGTGGAAACGGACGCCGAGGACGGCATTTCCCATTTCATCGAACATATGCAGTTCAAGGGCACGAAGAAGCGCACGGCTTTCGAGATCTCCGACGCCTTCGACCGCATCGGCGCGCAGGTGAACGCCTTTACGGGCAAAGACGTCACCTGTTACTATTCCAAGTGCACGTCCGACCACACGGCGGAAGCGTTTGAAATCCTCTCCGACCTCTTTCTGAACAGCATTTTCCCCGACGATGAAATGGAACGGGAAAAGGGCGTGGTGTGCGAAGAAATTTCCATGAACGAGGACGCGCCGGACGAACTCTGTTTCGACGTTCTTTCCTCCGCCTACTACGGAAAGGAGGGATACGGGAGAAATATTCTCGGCCCCGCGTCCAACGTAAAAGGTTTCACGCGCGAAGACATCTTCCGCTATAAATCGGAGAGATACTGTCCCGAAAACATCGTCATTTCTTTCGCCGGCGGCGTGGACATGCAGACGGCGGAATCGCTCGTGGAAACGTATTTCGGGAATCTGGAAAAGGGGAATTTCCGCCCGCGGGACAAGCATATCGCCCGGCAGCATCTGTCGCTGATAAAGACTAAGCCCATCGAACAGGTGCATATCGCCATCGGATATCCCTCCCTCCCGCGCGAGCACGCGCTCGCAGACGCTCTGCAGACGGCAAACAGCGTTTTGGGCGGCAGCATGAGCTCCCGCCTCTTTCAGGAGGTGCGCGAGAAATTGGGACTCGCCTATTCGGTTTATTCCTATGTTTCCGCCTTTCAGGAATGCGGCTCGCTCGTCATTTACGCGGGCGTCAATCCCTCGAGCGCGGACAAGGCCTATGATGCCGTCGGCCGCGTCGTCGCGGATTTGCGCAAAGAGGGGATCACGCGGGAGGAGTTTCTCCGCGGCAGGGAACAGATGAAAGCATCCATGCTCTTTTCGCAGGAAAGCACGCCCTCTCAGATGCTCCTGTACGGAAAACACATGCTGTTCAACGACGAAATTTTCGATTTCGAGGGCAAATTGGCTGCCATCAACGCCGTCACGGAGGACGCCGTCCGGGAAGCGATCTCCCTCACTTTCGACGAGAGCGGCAAGGCGGTGGGCGCGGTCGGAAATCTCGAAAAGCCCTTCGCGTTGTAAAATCGGCGGCGTATGGATACGAACGAAAGAAAAAAGACGGCTTTCGGCCCCGTTTTCGACGAGCGCAGCCGCCTGCTCATTCTCGGCAGCTTTCCCTCCGTCAAAAGCCGGGAAATCCGATTTTATTACGGAAACAGGCAAAACCGTTTCTGGAAAACGGTCTGCGGCTTTTTCGGGGAGGAAGTCCCGGAGACGACGGAGGGAAAAAGGGCGTTTCTGTCCCACCGGAACATCGCGCTTTGGGACATGGTGACCGAATGCGAAATCGACGGTTCCGCCGACGCGGATATCCGCAATGCCGTACTCGCGGACCTCGACGTGGTTTTACGCGTTTCGCCCATCGAAAAAATTCTGCTCAACGGAACGCTTTCCTATAAGCTGTTTCTGAGCCGCTATGAAAACCTTCCCGTTCCCTATTTCAAGATGCCTTCGACAAGTCCCGCCAATCCGCGCTTCGACAAAACCGTCTGGGAGGAACAACTTCGTGACTTACTCTGAATTTCTCCGCATTCTCGAACCTTTCCGGGAGGAAAAATTTGCGGCCTTCCAGCAAAAGATCATCCGCCCGCCCCGGGAGCGCATCCTCGGGATCCGCACCCCCGAAATGCGCAGGCTGGCCGGGCGCTTCCGCGAAAATTTCGAAGAAATCCTCGCTTTTCCGGACGAATATTACGAGGTGACCTTTCTCAAACTCACCCTCGTATCCATGCTTCCGTACGAAAAGTTTCTTCTCCGCCTCGACGAATGTCTGCCCCTCATCGACAATTGGGCGCTGTGCGACTGCTTCAAGGCGGACTGCCTGAAAAAGCACCGGGAAGATTTTCTTCCCCGCCTCGAAAAAATCTTTTCCCGCGGGGAGGAGTTTTATCAGCGTTACGTTCTCGTCACGCTGCTTTCCTTTTATGCGGACGAGGAGAAATACCTGCCGATCGCCGAGGAATACCTCCGGCGCGCGGATACCGGAAAATATTACGTGCACATGGCGGCCGCATGGCTGACGGCGGAAATCCTCATAAGGCACTACGAATGGGGCCTCGGCCTTCTGCAAAGGGGCGTCCTTTCGCCCGAAACGCACGACAAAGCCATTCAGAAGGCGCGGGAAAGCTACCGTCTCACTCCGGAACAAAAGGGATATCTGCAATCCCTGAAAATACACCATAAATCATAAGGGTAAGCAACATGGACATTTTACAGACGATCACTCAGGAATTCAATCTGACCCCGAACCACGCGAAAAACATTCTTTCGCTGCTTGACGAAGGAAATACCGTTCCCTTCATCGCCCGCTATCGCAAAGAGATGACGGGCAGCTGCGACGACCAGGTGCTTCGCGCGCTCGCCGACCGCCTCGAATATCTCCGCAATCTCGAAAAGCGCAAGGCGGAAATCACCTCGGCGATCGAAGAACAGGGAAAGATGACGGACGAAATCCGCGACGCGCTCGAAAAAGCGGCGACCCTCACGGAAGCGGAGGACATTTACCGCCCGTACAAGCAAAAGCGCAAAACGCGCGCTTCCGTCGCCGTCGCGCGCGGCCTGCAGCCCCTCGCGGACGCAATTTTTGCGCAGGATAAGTCTCTCGACGTCGAAAAGGAAGCGGAAAAATACATAACCGAAGAAGTTCCCACGGTGCAGGACGCCGTTCAGGGCGCGCAGGATATCATCGCCGAAAGGATTTCCGACGACGCGGCGACGAGAAAAAAGCTCCGCAATTTCTTTTTCAAACACGGGGAGATCGTTTCCTCCTACGTCAAGGGCAAAGAGGAAGAGGACAAGGCCAAGACTTACGAGATGTATAAGGAGCATTCCGAACCCGTGGCGGAAATCAAAAGCCATCGCGTGCTCGCGCTCAACCGCGGCGAAAAAGAGGGCTTCCTGAAAGTATCCGTGCTGTGTGACGCGTCTTTCGCGAAGCGGATCACCGCGGCGGCGTTCCTGAAAGACGGCGGAAAATCGACCGAAATCGTCAAAGCGGCGGCGGAGGACGCCTACGACCGCCTCATCGCGCCCTCCGTCGAGAGGGAGGTGCGCGCGCAGCTCTTCGACGACGCGAGCGAACAGGCCATCAAGATGTTCGAGCTCAACTTAAAGCCCCTTTTAATGCAGCCGCCCGTCAAAAACAAGGTCACGATGGGGTGGGATCCCGCGTTCCGCACGGGCTGTAAAATCTGCGTCGTGGACGGCACGGGAAAGGTGCTCGACAAAACGGTGGTCTATCCCACGCCGCCCCAGAACAAGACGGAAGAGGCGAAAAAGGTCCTCAAAGAGCTCATCGCGAAATACGGCGTGGAGGTCATCTCCTGCGGCAACGGCACCGCCAGCAAAGAGAGCGAAATCTTCATCGCCGAGCTCATTCGGGAGATCCGCGAGGAAACGGGCCGGGAAGTGGGATACGTCATCGTCAACGAAGCGGGCGCCAGCGTCTATTCCGCGTCTCCCTTGGGCGCGGAGGAATTTCCCGATTACGACGTCACGGCGAGAAGCGCCGTCTCCATCGCCCGCAGATTGCAGGATCCGCTCGCCGAACTTATCAAAATCGATCCCAAGTCGATAGGCGTGGGACAATACCAGCACGACATGAACGAAAAGCGCCTGGACAGCGCGCTTTCGGGTGTGCTCGAGGACTGCGTCAACAGCGTCGGCGTCGATCTCAACACGGCCAGCGTCTCCCTGCTCCGCTACGTCGCGGGGCTGAATGCGGCGGTGGCGAAAAACATCGTCGCTTACCGCGAGGAAAACGGGAAATTCACCACCCGGAAACAGCTGCTCAAAGTGCCCAAACTGGGCGAAAAGGCGTATACGCAGTGCGCGGGCTTTTTGCGCATCGACGGGGGTGAAAATATCCTCGACAATACGGCGGTCCACCCGGAATCCTACCAAAAAGCGGAAAAGCTGCTCTCCCTGTTTTCTTACACGACGGAGGACGTGCGCGCCCGGCGCATCTCCGACCTGCGGGCAAAAGTCAAAGAATACGGCGCGGAACGGGCGGCAAAGGAAACGGAGCTGGACAGGGAGACCCTTTCGGACATCGTCACCGAGCTCATGAAACCCGGCAGGGATATCCGGGAGGCGCTGCCCGCGCCCATGCTCCGCAAGGACATCATGGGCATCGAGGACCTGAAACCGGGCATGGAGCTCATGGGTACGGTGCGCAACGTCGTCGATTTCGGGGCGTTCATCGACATCGGCGTACATCAGGACGGGCTGGTGCACATCTCGGAAATCACCGACGAACGGTACATCCGGCATCCTTCCGAAGTCCTTACGGTGGGACAGGTCGTCAAGGTGACGGTCAAGGAAGTGGACCTCAGGCGCAACCGCATCGCCCTTACGATGAAAAAGAAGAAAAAATAAATTCTTCAAAAGTGCTTGACTTTTCCGTATTCTTATATTACAATATTGTCATAAAAAAGTATTACGCTTTGAAATTTTTCGGAGGAAACGATCATGTTGGAAAAAGTACAGGCTATGCTCGCGGAGGCGCTCGGCATTTCCGCCGATAAAATCACTCCCGACGCGCGCATCATCGAGGATCTCGGCGCCGATTCCCTCGACGTCGTGGAGCTTTTGAGCAGGCTGGAGGACGAATACGGCATCACCATTCCCGACGAGGACGTGGAAACGCTGAAAACGGTCGGGGACGTCGCGGCGGAGCTGGAAAAAATCGCGAAATAAGAAAGACGTTTTCGCCGCGTTTGATTTTCCCGCCATAACTTTATGTACGGGCATATCGGCCGTCGTTTTTTACGCTCTCGGCCGAACCGAAAAAGGACGGAATACCGTCCCTTTTTCTTTGTCTCGGCAAAACGGCGGAGAAAATCCGCAAAAGAGCGGAAAAGCGTTTGTTTTCCGGGCGGAAACGTTTGCCATTGCGCTCCGGATATGGTATAATCTTCAAGAATCAAAAGGCAGAGGTATTTTTATGTTACAGGTATCGGGCGTCAGCCTGCAATACGGCAGCAAAAAGCTGTTTGAAGATGTCAATCTCAAATTCACGAAAGGGAACTGCTACGGAATCATCGGCGCCAACGGCGCGGGAAAATCCACCTTCCTCAAAGTTCTCTCGGGCGAAATCGAACCGCAGAAGGGCTATGTCACGCTGGACAAAAACGAGCGCATGTCCGTCTTGCAGCAAAACCAGAACATGTACGACGACGAGACGGTGCTGCGCACCGTCATGCTCGGCTATAAGCATCTCGTGGAAGTCATGGACGAAAAGGATGCGCTCTACGCCAATCCCGACTTTTCGGAGGAGGACGGCATCCGCGCGGCGGAACTCGAAAGCGAGTTTGCCGAAATGAACGGCTATGACGCGGAATATCAGGCGCAGCAACTGCTCAACGCGCTGGATATTCCCGAAGAACTGCATTACGCGCCGATGTCGGGGCTGGACGCGAAACAAAAGGTGCGCGTCCTTCTGGCGCAAGCGCTGTTCGGCAATCCCGACGTTTTGCTCCTCGACGAGCCGACCAACAACCTGGACATCAAAACGGTCCGCTGGCTGGAAAACTATCTGATGGATTTTGAAAACACCATCATCATCGTCTCGCACAACCGCCATTTCCTCAACAAAGTCTGCACCAACATCTGCGACGTCGATTTCGGAAAAATCAATATGTACGTCGGCAACTACGCCTTCTGGTATCAGACCAGCCAGCTTCTCGCCCGCCAGCAGAAGGAGCAGAACAAAAAGGCGGAACAGCGGGCGAAGGAATTGCAGGAATTTATCGCGCGCTTTGCCGCCAATGCCTCCAAGTCCCGCCAGGCCACCTCCCGCAAAAAGGAGCTGGAAAAGCTGACGATCAACGATTTCAAACCTTCTTTGCGCAAATATCCGTACATCGATTTCAAGTTTGAAAAGGAAATCGGCAACGATATTCTCATCGTGGAAGGGCTCACCAAAAAGGGCTTTTTTGAAAACGTATCCTTTACGGTACAAAAGGGAGAAAAAATCGGCATCGTCTCCGACAAGAGCACCACGCTCACCATGCTCTACGACATTCTGACGGGCAAACAGCAGCCGGACGCGGGCACGGTAAAGTGGGGAAAAACCATCAGCGTTTCCTACTTCCCGCAAAACAACAACGAGTTTTTTGAAAACTGTGACCTCAACCTCGTGGAGTGGCTCTCGCAATTTTCCTCCGACCATTACGAGGAATATCTCCGCGGCTGGCTCGGCAGAATGCTCTTTTCGGGCGAGGAGGCGCTCAAAAAGGCCAAAGTCCTTTCCGGCGGCGAAAAAGTGCGCTGTATGCTCGCGAAAATGATGCTCGAAGGCAGCAATTTCCTGATTTTCGACGAGCCGACCAACCACCTCGACCTTGAATCGATCACCGCCCTCAACAACGGACTCAGCAATTACCGCGGCTGTATGCTCCTCACCTCGCACGATCAGGAGCTGATGAATACCGTCGCCAACCGCATCATAGAAATCGAGGATACCAAGGTTTACGATCGCCCCGTCACTTACGACGAATACGTCGACGAAATCAGCGGCTGAATCGGAAACCGAAAATAAATAATCGAGCCGGCGGGCGGAAAGGGAGCGAAGTCTTTTTCCGCCCGTTTTTTCTGCGAAGTGCGGGAAACGGAAAACGACAAAAAGGAAGAAGAAACGACAGGATTCGACAAATTAAGAGAAATTCAATGAAAATAAAACAAAATAATACAACGAGAAAATGAGAATAATGAAAATATTTTCTTTACAGACGCAAAAAATTGTAGTATAATATACCC
>CALWAU010000123.1 GCA_944375795.1 uncultured Clostridia bacterium
TCTGCTTTTTCTGTGCCATGATCGGTTTTGCGCTCCGCCTGAAATTTTTCCCTTTTATTATACACTTTTCTCATCGAAAAATCAACCTTTGCAACCCGTTTTTCCGCGAAAGGCTTCATAAATGTAAATTTCTTCCCCTGCCCGGGCCCGCCGCGGCTTTCCGCCGCAAAAAATGCCGCTCTCCCGGGCGGCAAAGAGGATTTTTCAGGTGAGGATTCCATCAAAAGTCTCGTCGAAAATTTCGCACAATCTGGACAACAGGGAAAAACTCGGCTCGCACACTCCCTTTTCCCAGGCGCTCACGGTGCGTTGGTCAACCCCCACCGATTGCGCAAGCTCCCTTTGGGTCATCCCCGCGCTCCGCCGCAGCAACCGCAGATTTTCCGCAAATTTGATCTCTTTCATATCTTTAATATTACTAAATTCTTTGGTAATATTAAGACAAATACCAAAAAACTTGGTTATTTTTATTGACACACCAAATTTTTTGGTATATAATAGAAACGATCACAGTTCCCGAAAACAAACATCCTCGGGAATTGCGCATGAAAAAACGCTTTGCAGGCGCCGCAGAAAGCGGCGAAGTCGTCAAAGCGTACAGATTTTGTATCACAAACCGGGAGGAAAAATATATGAGCAAGAAAATCAAGGACGAGGACATCGACGAAAACGTATACCTCGGCCTGAGAGCGGCACCCCGCCCCCATGCCGCAATGACCCGTCCGAAAGGGTCCGCGCAGCAAATTATCAACACCCCCACCGCGCAGCAGAACCAAAGCGTCAGCCAGGCGGTAAACGTTTCCGTTTCGCCCGTAACCGAGGGAGAATCGGACTTCGACGGCGGCGTGTTGGATTACATCGGCATGAATTTCGCAAGCCTGTTTCTGTTTATCATCACTCTGACACTGGGGCTGGCGTGGGTGATTTGTTATCGGAAGCGATGGCATACCCATCACACCATCGTGCAGGGGCGGGTATTTCTCACCCTCATCACCATCGGGATCTATGGTTTCTGGCTGCCCGTCAAAATCAAAAAATGGTATGCAAAACACCTGGAATTTGATTCCCCGGTATAATCGCGCTCACCCCTTCTTTATTGGTATCCCGTACGCTCGACGCAGGCGTACGGGATTTTTGCGGATTTATTGCAGAGTTTCAATTTGTTTTATCCAAAAACAACTTTCTTATCCCCTCCGACTTTTCCCGCCGCCTCCCCTCTGTCAAAAAGGAGAGGCTTAAAGCGTCCCGTGTAAAAAGAAAAAACCCGGCGTTTTTTATTTCAAGGCTCCTTTGTGCAAAGGGAGCTGTCATGCGCAGCATGACTGAGGGATTGTTTTGCCCTTCTACCGTCAAAATGCGGAGAAAGGCCGCAGATTGCGTCCGAATCCGGAAGCTTCGGCGAAGGGAGCGTACACAGAAGTACGTAACCGAGACGAACTCCGGCGAGGGCGCAAGATGCGCCTCTATACGCGTTTGGCTCTGCCGAGCGAAACGGTTACCGTCAAAACACGGAGATGCAAGTTATGCGCGAAGCCTGCGGAAGTCTGAGGGGAGCTTACTCACTCGTAAGTGATCCGAGGAACCCGCAAAGGCGACAATGCAGAACGACGTATATCCGCGTTTTCCCAAAATAAAGCAACAAGACGATGAGGGATTGTCTTGCGGGCATATGCCCGCATTAACCGCAAAACGGTAAGGGCGCAAACCCTATGGTTTGCTTTTTTGGGGGTCCTTTTGCGGGCTCCGCCCTGCACCCGCAAGGGACATTGTCCCTTAACCCTTTTTCAGGGCTCCTTTGTGCAAAGGGAGCCGGAAATTCGGACCTTTTTTCTTCCTTTTCGGCTTCCGTCCGCATTGTATCATATCTCCCGGAATTTGTCAAACCGCGCCTTAAAAACAGTGCCCGTGGCGGGGAAAGAAAAAGACGGGTCGGCAATAACCGGACCCGTCCCGAAATTTTCTGCTTTCGCAAAGAAATGCGACAACTGAATACGACGGCGTGCAAACCCGTTCAAAGATACTGCGAAACGGTATAGGAAAGGCGGTCGATGACCTCCTCCGGCTCGCCGAACAGCATACAGCCCGCCGCGCGCACGTGGCCGCCGCCTCCGTAAACGCCCGCAATTTTGTTGACGTCCGCATATTTCTTGGAGCGCAGGGAAATTTTATACTGCCCTTTTTTTACCTCCATGACGGACGCGCTCACCTCCACCGTGTCCACCATGAGCGGAAAATCGACGAATCCCTCCGTCATGCCGTTGTCTGCGCCGAACTTCTTCATCGTGTCCAGCGAAATGAGGATCACCGCCAGGCGGTCGTCCAAAAGCCAGCGGATACGCCCCATCACCTCGGCGTACATCTCCGCCCGCGCCCTGGGCTGCCGACGGAACAGGTCGTTGTTGAGGGAGGCGACGTCCGCGCCCGCCCGCACCAATTTCGCAGCCGCCAGGAAAGTTTCCTCCGTCACGTCGTCGTGCGAAAAATTTCCCGAATCGGTCAACAGCCCCAGCAGCAGATAATTGGCCGTCTTTTTGTCGAGAGGGGCACCCAGGGCTTCGATGAGTGCAAGTATGTTCATGCAATTTGCCGAGCAGTCGCGCACGAAATTGTACTTTGCAAAGCGGGTGTTGGAAACGTGATGGTCGATGTTTATCGTATCATGCTTTTTCGCCGCCGCCCGAAATGCGTCCGCGAGCGCACCGAGGCGCTGCTCGTCGCTGGAATCTACGGCGATATAGAGCTCCGCGTCGGGCGGGAGCTCCTTTTGTATCTTTTCCGTCCCCTCGAGAAAGGCGAGGTTGGAGGGAATGTCCGATTCGTCGCACACGCGGTTGGGAATGCCGAGCGCATCGAGCGCGGCGGACAGCGCCAGCGCACAGCCGAACGCGTCGCCGTCCGGGCGCATATGCGTCAGAATGGCGGCGCTCCTCGCCGCCCTGATGCGGGACGCGATTTCTTCGAGCGTTGCGTTCACCGTTTATTCTCCTTTTTCGTCCGATTCCGGTCCGTCGCCCGAATCCTGTTCGTCGGGCACATGGATTTTCCGGAAAAGTTCGTCCATTTTGGCGCCGTAGGCCATGCTGCCGTCCCAGAGAAAAGTGAGGGCGGGCACGGTGCGCATGCGCATGACCTGCGACAGCTCGTGCCGGATAAAGCCCGCGCTCTCTTCGAGCACGGAAAAGGATTTTGCCTTTTCCGCGTCGCTGCCGGCGTAGATGCTCACGTAAATTTTCGCCGTTTTCAAATCGGGCGCGACGTCCGCCTCCGTCACCGAGATGATCCCCTTCAGCTCCGGATGCCTGTCTTTGAGCCGGGTGCGGATGATCTCGCTGATTTCCTTCTGATATTCCCCGTTCAGGCGGGAACTTCTCGAAACCTTCATGCGGATTTGATTTCCTCCGTCACATAGCATTCGATGATGTCGCCGACGCGGATCTCGTTGAAGCCCTCTATCGAGCAGCCGCACTCATATCCCTTGGCGACCTCCTTCACGTCGTCCTTGAACCGCTTGAGCTGGCGCACGCCGCCTTCGCAGATCATGATATCGTCGCGATAGATGCGGAGCCTGCCGCCGCGGCGGATATTTCCCTCCGTGACGTAGCAGCCCGCGACCGTGCCGACGCCCGTGATGTTGAACGTCTGGCGCACCTCGCACTTGCCCGTGAGCACTTCGCGCAGCTTAGGCGCAAGCATGCCCTTGAGCGCCGCCTCCATGTCGTCGATGAGTTCGTAGATGATGCGGTAGCTCCTGACGTCCACTTTGCTCGACTCCGCCAGCTTTTTCGCCTTGGTGTCCGGGCGGACGTTGAAGCCGATGATGATCGCGTTGGCGCTGTCGGCAAGCATCACGTCGCTTTCGTTGATGGCGCCCGCCGCCGCGTGAATGACCTTGACGCGCACCTCCTCGTTGGAAAGCTTTTCGAGGGACTGTTTCACCGCTTCCACGCTGCCCTGCACGTCCCCCTTCACAATGAGGTTGAGGGTCTTGATCTTGCCCTCCTCCACCTGCGCGAACACGTCGTCCAGCGTCACGCGGCTCTGTTCCTTGATCATGCTTTCGCGCTCTTTGTTCTTGCGCTCCTCCTGGACCTGCTTCATCAGCGTCTGATCCACCGCCATGATGCTGTCCCCCGCGTTGGGAACGTCCTCCAGGCCGAGCACGGAAACCGCCATCGACGGGCCCGCCGCCTTCACCGCGCGGCCCTTGTCGTCGAACATCGCGCGCACCCGTCCCATCGTCGTGCCGGACAGGATATTGTCTCCCGTGTGCAGCGTACCGTTCTGAATGATGACGCTGGCGACCGGACCCTTGCCCTTGTCGAGTTTGGCCTCGATGATGGTGCCCTTGGCGGGCCGATCGGGGTTGGCTTTGAGTTCCAGCATTTCCGCTTCCAGATTGATGGCGTCCAGAAGCTCGTCTATCCCCTTCCCCGTCTTTGCCGAAACGGGCACGATCATCGTATCGCCGCCCCATTCCTCGGGGACGAGGTTCTGTTCGATGAGCCCCTGCTTGACGCGGTCGGGATTGACCTCGGTTTTATCCATCTTGTTCATCGCCACGATGATGGGGACGTTTGCCGCCTTGGCGTGGTTGATCGCCTCCACCGTCTGCGGCATGATGCCGTCGTCCGCCGCCACCACCAGCACGACGATATCCGTCACCTGCGCGCCGCGCGCGCGCATCGCCGTAAACGCCGCGTGGCCGGGCGTATCGATAAAGGTGATCTGTTTGCCCTTCGCCGTCACCGTGTACGCGCCGATGCTCTGCGTGATGCCGCCCGCTTCGCCCGCCGTGACGGACGTGGAACGGATTTTGTCCAGAAGGGAAGTTTTGCCGTGGTCGACGTGCCCCATAACCGTGACGACGGGGGCGCGGAGCACAAGCGCCGCATCGTCTTCCTCCTCCGCGGTCACGACGGTATCCCGCAGCATATCCTCCGCCGTCTTTTCCGGTTTGTATTCGAGGTCTATCCCCATATCCGCCGCCAACAGCGCCGCGTTGTCGTAGTCGATGGAATCGTTGATGCTCTTCATGACCCCTTCCTTGAACAGGCGCTTGGAGATCTCCACCGCCGAAATGCCGAGCTTCTCCGAAAGCACCTTGAGGGGAATTTCCTGCGTCGTGACCACCGCGTGGTCGATGCGCACCGCCTGAATCTCCTGCTTCTTCTGCTTTTTGGGCACGCGCAGCTTTCTGTAACCAGACTTGTTCTCGTCGAAATCCTCCACCGTCATGCCCTGCTGTTTGATGAGCGTGCGCTTGGACACGGGCTTTTTCTCGACGTACGTCTTATCGTACGTCTTTTTCTTGGGCGGAGCGAGCTTTTCCTTGGGCAGGACGGGCGGCGCGGCGACAGGCCTGCCTCCCGCCGCGGAACGGCCCTGGCCCCCTCCCGCGGGACGCGCCCCGGCGGGGCGTGCCGGACGCTCCGGGCGGGGAGGACGGGAGGAACCCGTCCCGACATTTACGTCCACGCCCGGTTTCGCGATATATACGCCCTGTTCCTGGCCGTTGCGGAAATATCTCGGCGCGCGGGGAGCGCCCGGCGCCGCGGGACGGGCGGGCGCCTGCTGGGCCGCGGGTTTCCCGGCGGAATCCTCCTTCTTCTCGCGCGCGGGCGAAAGCGTTTCCCTTTTCGGTTCCCGCTTCTCGGACTCCTTTTCCGTTCTTTCCGCCTTTTCCGGCTTTTCCGCTTTCTCCGCGGCCTTTTCCGCCGGTTCCTGTCCCGCAGGTTTCTCCTTTTTCCCCTCTGCGGCGGGCTCCCCGCTGTCGGTCGGCGCCTCGGGAGAAACGGAGGGCGTTTCGGACGCTTCGGGCGCTTCCGCCCTCACCTCCTCTGCCTTCTCGAGGGCGGCAGACGCTTCCCCCTCCTCCCGTTCGGATTCGGAAACAGCCGATGCGGCTTCGGCCCTGGCCGCTTCTTCCCGCGCCAGCGCCTCCTTTTCCGCCCTGTCGGCCTCCAGCGCGGAGAGCTTTTTCAAAATCTCCGCGAGGCTCTTTTCTGTGGAAAAGATACGCTTCTGCAGCTGCCCGAGCTGCTTATCGTCGAGCAATTCTTTCACTTTCTCCACATTTTCGTATTTTTTTGCCATAAGTTCAGTTGTTTCCTCCCGAATATATTTTGTACTTATCGTCTCCCTCCGCCGCGGCGAGGATCGCCGAGGCGAGATTTTTTTCCCTGACGGCGACCGCCTTCACCGCGGGGCGGTGCAAAAGCTCGCCCAAAGAGATACCCTCCGTCACGATGAGCGGGCAGGAAAAGCGTTGGCGCAGCTTTTCCATCGCCTTCCCGGAATTTTCCGACAGCGTACCGTCCGCCAGCAAGAGGTATACCCCTTTTTTCAGGGCCTCCGCCCTGTCCACGCCGAAGGCGATTTTGCCCGAACGGATGCAAAAGCCGAGATAGGCCTCAATTTTTCCCTTTTCCAAAGAACTCCTCCTCGATCCGCGCATATACCTCCAAGGGCACCTCCGCGGAAAACGCCTTGTTGAGAAGCCGCTGCTTTTTCAGTTTCAGGATGCATTCCGGCTTGCCGCACAGATACGCCCCGCGCCCCGGCGCTTTACCCGAAAAATCCAGCCCGATGGTTCCGTCCGGCCCCTTCGCCACGCGCAGCAGCTCCTTCTTGGGGATCATTTCCCGACAGGCGATGCACATCCTCACGGGGACGGATTTTGTCTTTGCCGCCATTATGATTTATGCCTCCGTTTTCAGGGTCGTTGGAAAAAATCCCTTATTCCTCCGCGCCGCCCTCTCCGGCGGGCTCCTCCGCGGCAGGCTCTCCCGAAATCTCCGGCTCCGCTTCTGCCGCCTCCGGTTCTCCGCTCTCCTCCGCGGGTGCGGAATCCTCCGGAATTTGCTCCGTTTCCTCCGCAAGTTCCTCTTCCGGATACTCCTCTTCCTCGTCCTCCGTCATTTTCAGGTTCATCTTTTCGGCGGCGGAGAGGCTCTTGACGTCGATCTTCCAGCCGGTGAGCCGGGCGGCGAGGCGGGCGTTCTGTCCGTCCCTGCCGATAGCGAGGGAAAGTTTGTCGTCGGGCACCACAGCCACCGCGCCCTTCTCGCTGATCTGGGTCACGGAGAGCACCGCGGCGGGCGAAAGCGCCTTGGCGATGAATTCCAGCGGGTTTTCGCTCCAGAAAATGATGTCTATCTTTTCGCCGCCGAGCTCCTCGACGACCGCGTTCACGCGCGAGCCGCGATTGCCCACACACGCGCCCACCGCGTCCACGCGCGCGTCGTTGGAGTGAATGGCGATTTTCGTGCGGTGCCCCGCGTCGCGGGAAATGCCCTTGATTTCGACGATCCCCTGCGCCAGCTCGGGAACCTGTTCCTCAAACAGTTTCCGCACCAGCCCGGGCGCCGAACGGGAAACGAGGATCTGGGAATTTCTGCCGCTGTTTTTCACCCGCTTCACGAATACCTTGATGCGGTCGCCGACCTCATAGCGTTCGGTGGGGGTCTGGTCCTGCGGGAGCATCACTCCCTCTATCTTCTTTTCGCCCAGCTCGACATACACGTTTCTGTCGTCTATCTTGCGGACGGTGCCCTCCATCAGCTCGCCTTCCTTGTCGGAGAACGCGGAGAAAGTGCTGTCCCGCTCCGCCTCGTGGAGCTTTTGCAGAATCACCTGCTTGGCGGTCTGCGCGGCGATGCGCCCGAAATCCTTGGGCACGAAAGTCTTTACGATCTCGTCGCCCTCCTTATAGGCGGGATCTATCTCCTGCGCCTCCTCGACGGAAATTTCCTTGTCTCTGTCCGTCACCTCCGCGACGACGCGGCGCGCGGCGCGAAACTCGATGTTTCCCGAATCGGGGTCGAGCTCCACGGAAATCTCCGCGCCGCTGTCGTACTGCTTCTTGTAAGCGGAAGCGAGCGCGTTTTTCAGCGTCTCGATAAAGGCATCCTGGCTGATCCCCTTTTCTTTCACCAAATCGGCGAGCGCCGCAAAAAACTCCTTGTTTATCATGGTATCGTTCTCCTTGATTTGTTAACTTTCTCGTTCCGGAAAGGGCCTTCCCCTGCCGTCATTCGTCGAACTCTATCGCCCGGCATATCTTGGCGATGCGGGAAAGCTCCAGGGAAAATTCCCCCTCCTCTCCCTCGAGCAGGACGTTTTTTCCGTCGAATCCCGCCAGCGTCGCCTCCAGATATTTCTTTCCTTTCATCGGCGCAAACAGCCGCACCTCCACCTTTTCCCCGAGGCAGCGGTCGAAATCCCTCTGCGTCTTCAAAGGTCTGTCCAGCCCCGGGCTGGACACGTTGAGCGTATACGGCGCCCCGTAGGTGGGGTCCAGCTCGTCGAGCGCGGAATCGATGGCGCGGTGGTACTTTTCGCAGGTGTCGAGGTCCACCCCGTCCTCCGTGTCGATGTACACGGTGAGCGCGGGGGAATGCCCCTGCTTGAATTCCGCATCCACCAATTCGATATCCATGCCGTCCGCGACCGATTGCAAAAGGGCGCGGATCTCCTCCATGGGCTTGATTTTCATATGGCCTTCACCTCCCGCCGCGACAGCGTAACGATACGCCTCGCAATACTGCGCCCGCGCGCGGCCCTCTTTCCGTTCCCGGAAGCCGCCCGACGCCCTCACATAGCAATATTGAGAGTGGCAAGCCACTCTCAATACTCAGTAACTGATTATTAAGTACACATATTATACCATTATCTTGCGCAATATGCAACCGTTTTGCACGGCTTTTCCGCGATTTTTTTTGATTTTTTTCTCCGCGCGCCCCGCGGGAAGCCGTTCAGGGCAGCGCCCGCCGCTTTCTGATGAGCTCGATGAAAATTTTCGCGGTGGTCAGCGCGTCGTCGAAGGCGCGGTGATGATTGAAGGTGAAGCCGTAATGGTCGGCGACGGTATTGAGCTTGTAATTGGACAGCCCCTCCCCCCGCAGCAGCTCCTGCGCCAGCGTCAGCGTATCGAACTGCTTCTGGTCGAACATATAGCCGTTCTCCTCCCCGTAGTAGCGGATAAAGCGGTAATCGAACTGCACGTTGTGCCCCACGAGAAAACAGCCGTCGCAGAAGCGGAAGAAATCGGGGATCACCTTTTCGATCGTCGGCGCGCCGACGAGGTCCTCGTCCCGGATCCCCGTCAGGGACACGATTTCGGGCGGCAGCCGGGTGGGACAGGCGACAAAGGTGGAAAACTTCTCGGAAATTTCCCCGCCCGAAATTTTTACCGCGCCGATTTCGATGATGCGGTCCATCCGCCCCATGGCGGGCTGATTGTTCAGGCCCGTCGTCTCGAGGTCGAACACCACGAAGGCGTTCTCTTTCAGCGCCGCCGGCTTGTCCGCCTCATCGAACAGCCCCGCCTGCGTGTAGTCCGCATACGGCTCGGGAAAAACGGTGTGATAGGCCTTGGGGACGGGCTTTCCCTTCCTCGCCTCCGGCACGAACCCCTCGGGCGGGCGGCCGTAATTGATTCGCTTGGCCGTATAGGAAATCCCGCCGCCGTACGATTCGTTCGCCCCCGAAAGCACCACCCAATCCCCCTGCTGAAGGGCGCGCACCTTGTCCAGCGTCGCCTTTTTGGGGAAATAGGTGGCGCGGAGGCTCCCCGTCCCGTCCGAAATCGTGAGGGAATAGCGGAGCTTTTGCACCTCCTCCCCCGTCTTTTCGTTCTTTTTGGTGTATTCCCGCTCCTGGATATAGGAAATGGCCCCGCACACGGTAAGGTCGTCGCTCTCCCCGGAGACGTCCGCGATGTACGTCGCGTATTTCGGCACAGAATCGGCCCCGTCCAGCCGACGGAACTCCGTCACGGGAAAGACGCGCGCGGCGTTGCCGCCGTACTCCTCTTCCTCGGGCGGGAGCTCGTCGGGGTCAAAATCCTCCCTCTCCCGCTCCACGATGCGCACGTCCCCGTAAAAGCTGCCGCAGTACACCGTCTGCAGATAGGCGCTCACCTCGTCGAGGATTTTCCCCGAAGTGAACAGGGACTGCTCCCCCGACGGCACGTCGAAGCAAAAATGCGCGCCGCTGCCCTCCCGCAGCGGCTCCGCCTCGATGTCCTCCTCCCGCAGAAACGCGGACGCCGCGGGAAAGCGCGATTTCATGAACGCGCCGATCCGCTCCCGCAGCATTTTCGCGTCCGGCACGCGCTTTTCGATGCGCACTTTCGGGGAAAACGAAGGGGGCAGGTATTTGACCGCCGCCCGTTCCGCCCGCTTTGCCGCGTCGGGCGCGTACGTCTTGTCGGTGACGAGAAAAAACTCCGCCGTCATTTCCCGTCTATGTACGGCAATCCCGGTGAGGATGGCGTTTTCCATCCCCGCTATCGCGCGTATGTCATTGAGATATCCTTCCGTCGCTTCCGTCCTTTCCATCGTCCAAAAGTTTTTTCAACTCCTCGAAAAATTCTTTCCCGGCATTTTCCGCGCTTATCGTCCTATACGGCTCCCCCTTGCGGAAAAGCACGCATTTTCCCTTTCCCCCGGCGATGCCGAGGTCGGCGTCCCTCGCCTCGCCCGGCCCGTTCACGATGCACCCCATCACCGCCACTTTCGCCCGCTTCGCATACGGGCGCACAAATTCCGTCACCTCGCGGGCGAGCGCCATGCTCTCCCATTCGCACCTGCCGCAGGTGGGGCAGGAGACCACCTCCACGTAATTTTTATCCAGCCCGCAGGCGCGCAGAATCTCCTTCGCGGCATACACTTCCCGCACGGGGTCGTCCGTCAGCGAAACCCGTATCGTATCCCCGATCCCCTTTAAGAGAAGGGACCCGATTCCCACCGCGCTCTTAACGATGCCCGCCTCCGTCGTGCCCGCCTCCGTCACCCCGACGTGCAGGGGATAATCCGTCCGCTCGGACAACAGCGAATACGCCGCTTCGGTGAGGGGGACGTCGGAGGCCTTGACGGAGATGACGATATCCTCCACGCCGTGCCGCTCGAGGATACCGACGTTGTACAGCGCGCTTTCGACCAGCGCCTCCGCGCTCCTGCCGTATTTTTCGAGAAAATTTTTTTCGATGCTGCCCGTATTGGCCCCCACGCGCACGGGGATACGATGGGCGCGGATGCAGTCGGCGACGTACGCAATCTCCCTCTCCCCGCCGATATTGCCGGGATTGATGCGCACCTTGTCCGCCCCGTTCTCCACCGCCGCCACCGCGAGTTTGGGAGAAAAATGGATGTCCGCGACGACGGGGATGCGGATGCTTTCTTTCAGCTTCCCGATCGCGGCGGCGTCCGCCTCGTCCGAGACCGCCACGCGCACGATCTCGCAGCCCGCCGCTTCCAGCCTGCCCGCCTGCTCCGCCGCGCGCGCGACGTCCGACGTCTTTACCGTCGTCATCGACTGGATACGCACGGGGGCCCCGCCCCCGATCGTAACGCCGCCGACGCTTACCTGCCTTGTCCGTTTACGCATTTTCCGCACCGTCCTCCGACGATTTTCTGCGCGCCCTGTGCGGCTTTGCCTCCTCGCCCTGTTCCTTCATCATCTCTTTGAGTTCGGCGAGGAAGGAGGAGATGTCCTTGAAGGAACGATAGACGGAGGCATAGCGCACATAGGCGACCTCGTCCACCTTTTTCAGCCGCTCCATGACCATCTCCCCGATCTGCTTGGAAGTGACCTCGCTCTCCATACTGTTGTATATCTGTTTGGAGATATCCGCCGCCATCTCGTCGATGACCGCCATGGGCACCGGGCGCTTTTCGCACGACTTGATGATGCCGTTGCGTATCTTTTCGGCATTGAACGCCTGCCGCGTGCCGTTGTTCTTGACGACGAGCACGGGGGTCACCTCGATGGTCTCGTACGTCGTGAACCGCCTGCCGCAGCCGACGCATTCCCGACGGCGGCGTATCGTCCTGTCGTCCGCCGAGCGGGAATCGATTACCTTGCTCTCCGTGCAGTCGCAATACAGACATTTCATGATTTTATCCTCCTTCCCGACTCAGCGGGCTCCGAAAAAGATTTTTTCCATGCGAAAATTGGTCAGAAGCACGCCGCGCCTCTCCACCGTCCGGCGCTCCTTCTCCGCATAGCCGCGCCCCCCGAAAAAACGCTTCGCCGTCAGGGAGGCGTGCACGGTCATCGTTTCCGCCCCCGTGCGGCGGGCGTATTCCTCCAACGAGCCGCAAATCGCGCTTCCGATCCCCCTGCCCCGCCGCTCCGGCGCGACGTACAGGCGATCGAGATAATTTCCGTCCGCGTCCCCGAAGCCGACGATCTCGCCTTTCTCCTCCGCCACCAGGGAAAAATGCGCCGAAAGAGAAGCGCGCCATTTCTCCCGGTCCGGGTCGGCCGGGGCCCAGGCGTCCAGCTGCGCGGGCGTATAATCCGCCGCCGCGGCGATATGTACCGACCGGAAGAACAGCGCGAGGATCTCTTCGAGGTCCCTCTCCCGATACGCCCGTAAAATCATGTCCGACCTCCTCCGGCCGGCCCGAAAGCGCCATTCGTCCCGCCCGTCATCTCTTTTTCCCCTTTCTCTCGCGGATCTCCTTCACCGTCCGCTCGTACCCGTTGTTCCCGGGCACGTAATATACCCTGTCTTTGAGGGAATCGGGGAGATACTGCTGCTCGACGTATCCGCCGTAATCGTGCGGGTATTTGTATTCCGCCGAGCGCGCCTTGTCCTCCCGGCTGCCGAAACTGTTGTCCTTCAGATAGGGCGGCACGCCGTCGTCGCGCACCTTCACGGCGTCCTCCTTCGCGGCAAACATCGCATTTTTCACCGAGCCGCTCTTGTCCGCCTCGCAGACGTAGACGATCGCCTCCGACAGCGGCAGAAGCCCCTCGGGATAGCCGATTTTTTCCAGCGCGTACATCGCCGAGGTCGCCATTTGCAGCGCGCGCGGGTCGGCCATGCCCACGTCCTCCGCCGAGTGCACCACCAGCCGCCGCGCGACGAGCATGGGGTCGCAGCCGCCCTCTATCAGCCGCATCGCATAATAGAGCGCGGCGTTTGCGTCGCTTCCGCGCAGCGATTTGCAGAACGCGGACAAAAAGTCGTAATAATCGTCCTCGTTATAGCTGAGCGCCTTGCGCTGAATGGACTGCTCGGCGTCGGACAGGGAAATGTGCACCCTTCCGTCCGCATCGGGCGGCGTGGTGATCGCCGCCAGCTCCAAAGCGTTATAGGCGGAGCGCAGATCCCCTCCCGCCATGCGGGCGATATGCGCGATCGCGTCGTCGTCCGCGGCGACGTTCATCTTCCCCAGCCCCTTGTGTCGGTTTTTCAGCGCCGCATACAGCGCCCCGGAAATGTCCTCCTCGGACAGCCGGCGAAACTCGAACACGCGGCAGCGGGAGACGATGGCGGGGGTCATCGAAGCGTACGGATTTTCCGTCGTGGAGCCGATGAAGATGACGATCCCCTGTTCGATGGCGGGAAGGAGAGAATCACTCTGGGTCTTGTTGAAGCGATGGCACTCGTCCAGAAGGAGATAGGTGCGCTTGCCGTACAATTTGCGGTTTTCCCGCGCGGTCTCCACCGCCTTCTTGACGTCCGCCACGCCCGCGCTGACGGCGTTGAGCCTGATAAATTCCCCGTTCGTGCCCAGAGCGATGATGTTGGCGAGGGTGGTCTTTCCGCAGCCGGGCGGGCCCCAGAAAATACAGCTCCCCAGCCGATCGGAGGCGATGGCGCGGCGGAGCAGGGAATGCTCGGACACGATGTGTTTCTGGCCGATAAATTCGTCCAGATTGTTGGCGCGCATCCGTTCGGCGAGCGGCTTCGCGCTCTCCTCGTTGTCGTTGAAATCAAATAAATCCATACTTCTCCCGAACCGTTTTTCCCTCCGCGCGCCGCCTCATCGGCGCAGCGCGGCGATCTCCTCCGCATGCTCCCGCCCCAGGCGGTAGCCGCTCTCGTACGCCTCCTCGAAATGCCGGAAGGAATACTCGCTCATGTCTCCGAGCTCCGGCTCCAGCCAGACGTCGATGACGTCCGCGTTCTCCTGCCGCCGATATCGGGCTATCCGGGTGTCGAGAATGTCCACCACCTCCATCAGCACGCGGACGGCGTTGGAGGTTTTGTTTCCCCATCGCCGATTGCCGAGCACGTCCACCGCCACCACCCTGTCCGCGCCCATGTCCTTCAGCTGACGGGCGGGGATACGTTCGAGAATGCCGCCGTCCACCAGCCGCATCTCTCCCATCTGGATGGGCTTGAAGATGGCGGGGATACAGGAGGAAGCCGTCACCGCGTCCGCGACGTTCCCCTCGCCGAGCGTGACCGCCTCCTGCGTCACCATGTCCGAAGCCACACAGCAAAAGGGGATCTTCAAAGCGTCGAACGTGACGTCGCCGAGATATTTGCCCAGCACCTTGCGCATCTTGCGCACGTCGAACAACCCTCCCGGGCGCACCGTGATGTCCACGAGATCCAGGGGACGGAGCCGACACACCGCCTCTTTCATCTCCTGCGGCGTCATTCCCGCCGCATACGCGGCTCCCACCACCGCCCCCATCGAGCAGCCCGCGATAAAGTCCGGACGGATCTCCGCCTCCTCCATCGCCTGCAAAAAACCGATGTGCGCCACGCCGCGGCTGCCGCCGCAGCCGAGCGCAAAACCCAGTTTCTTCTTTTTTTTCATCTCATACTCCTTAAAACTTTTTTCCCGTTCTCTTTTTCTATCTTTCCGCCGGCCTTCCCTTCATATTCCGCCCGTTCGGCTCATAAGGTATAGCGTGACGAAAAAATTTTCCGCGGCGTGCGCCGCCCCTCCCGAACAAAAATTTTCCGCCGCCCTGCACGCGGCGCTCACCCTCTTTCTCCTCGCGTTCGCCCTGCTGTTTGCGGCCTTTCCCGACCGCTATGTCCCCGTCTGTCTGGACGGCATCCGGCTTTGGGCGCTCAACGTCCTGCCCGCCGTCTTTCCCTTTCTGTTCGTCACTTCCCTGCTCCGCCTGACGGGCGGCGCCGAAAAGCTCTCCCGCGCCCTTCTGCCCCTGTCGCGCGCCCTTTTCGGCACGGGCGGCGCGGGCGGCTTCTGCTTCTTTATGAGCATTCTCTCCGGCTATCCCGTAGGCGCCGGGCTGGTCGCCTCCTTCCGCAAGGAGGGCAGTCTGTCCGCCCGCGAAGCGGAGATCCTCGCCTGTGCCTGCTCCGCGTCCGGGCCCCTGTTCGTCGTGGGGAGCGTCGGCGCGGGAATGTTCGGAGACAAGCGGACGGGCTTCCTCATCCTCGCCGCCCACCTCCTCGCCGTCCTGCTGTCGGGCGTGCTCCTCCGCCTGCTCTTTTCCCTTCGCGGAAAAAGGGAGAGACCCGACGGGGCGCCTCCGGTTTCCCGAGGAAAGAGACTGTCCCTCTCGGAAAGCGTGCAGAGCGCCGCGGTCACGGCCATCGGCGTAGGCGGCTGTATCGCCTTCTTCTACGTGCTCGCCGAGATGGCGTCCGATTTTCGACTGCTCCAGCCGCTGCAAGCCGCGATACGGGCAATTCCCGCGCTGGCCCCTTACGCGGAGGCCCTGACGCGGGGACTGGTCGAAATGACGGGCGGATGCCTTTTTGCCGCGGGGATCTCCTCCCCGCTCTCCGCCCCCTGCTGCGCCTTCCTCATCACCCTCGGCGGCGCCAGCATTCTCTTTCAGCAGATCGCCTTTCTGCGCCCCGCGGGCGTCCGCATCCCGCTCTTTCTCGCCGTCAAGCTCTTTCAGGCGCTCGCCGCCTTTTTTCTCTGCCTGCTCTTCGTCTCCCTGTAAACGGCCGGAAAAAATCCGGCCCGAGCCTTCACGCGCGGGTATAGGCGCCGAGCAATTTGCATTCCAGCGTCTTTTCCTCCATCTCCCGGAAAAACGCGCCGAACTCCCGGCTGCCCACGTCCGTTTCCGCCTCGATGAAAAAGCGGTAATCGCCGGGGCGGTCCTTGACGGGCCGGCTTTCTATCTTGCTCATGTTGACGCCGTGCGCGGCGATGATCTGAAGCAGGGCGAGGAGACTCCCCGGCCTGTGCGGACAGACCGCGGAGAAGAAAATTCTGCTGCCGGAAACGGGCAGATTCTCCCGTCCCTTTTTCAGGAGCAGAAACTGCGTGAAATTGTTTTTTTCGTCCGAAATGCACTCGTCGCTGACGGCGAAGCCGTCGGGGATAAAGGAGATATGCGCGCCCGCGATCGCCGCGCTCTTGCCCGAAAAATCCTCCGCCGCGCGCGCCACGCCGAACGCCGTGGACTCCGTTTCTTTCAGGGAAGCGAAGGGCATCTTTTCGCTGAGGAACAGCGAGCACTGCCCCAGCGCCTGCCGATGGGAATACACCCGGCCGATGTCCGAAAAGGGGATCCCTTTCCGATAAATCAGGCGATGGTCTATTTTCAGAAGGCTTTCGCGCACGGCAAACAGGTCGTCCGACGCCTGCAGCAGGTCGAGGTTCTGCAAAACGCCCCCCTGCAAACTGTTTTCGATGGGCACCGCCGCCGCGTCCGTCCTGCCCGTCTCCACGGCGCGGAACACCTCGGAAAAATTGCGGAAGGGAATGCATTCGTCCCTGCCGTAATCGGCTCCCTTCCCCTCCGTTTTCAAAAAGGTCTCCGCCGCGAGGTGCGAATAGCTGTCTTCCGGCCCGAGATAAGCGATTTTCATGTGTGTCCTCTCCTTTTTTTCTGGTTGTTTCTCTCCATCTTCCCCGCTTCCGTCCGCGCCTGCCTCATACCATGTCCGCGACGTCCAGAATCAACCGTTCGGTATCTTCCCAGCCCAGACAGGGGTCGGTGATCGACTTCCCGAACACCGCGCCCGAAGGGTCGCTCCCCTCGACGAGAAAGCTCTCTATCATAAAGCCCTTTACGATATTTTTGAAGGCGGAATCGTAATTGCGGTTTTCCATTACCTCTTTGGCGATGCGCACCTGCTGGCGGCACTGCTTGGCGGAATTGGAGTGGTTGCAGTCTATGACGACGGCGGGGTTTTTCAGCTTGGCGGCCGCGTACAGCTCCGCCACCCGCATCACCGTCTCGTAGTGGAAATTGGGCACGTCCGCCCCCGCGCCGTCCACCCCTCCGCGCAAGATCGCGTGGGCGTACACGTTCCCGCCCGAACGCACCTGATAATTGCGGTACTTAAATACCTGGGGGCTCTGTGCGGCAAAAATCGAATTGATCATCGCAGGCAGATTTCCGCTCATGGGGTTCTTCATGCCCACCGCCGTGTCTATCCCGCTCGCCACCAAGCGGTGAAGCTGATTTTCGACGCTTCGGGCGCCCACCGCGTGATAGCAGAGCAAATCCTCGACGTACGCGGTGTTTTCGGGATAGAGCATCTCGTCCGCGCCGGGCAGGCCGGATTCCCGCATGGCGGCGATGTGCAGGGCGCGGATACTGCGTATCCCCCGCACGATGTCCGCCTCCCCGTCCGGGTCGGGCTGAATGAACATGCCCTTGTAACCCACCCCCTTGGTGCGCGGCTTGTTGGTGTATATCCTCGGCACGATGACCAGCTTTTCCTTCACCCTCTCGTTGAGCTTTGCCAGGCGGGAAATGTATTCGAGCACGGGCGCGGACTCGTGCGCGGAGCAGGGGCCGACGATCATCAGCATCTTGCCGCTCCTGCCCGAAATGACGGCGCGGACCTCCTCGTCCCTGCGCCGCTTTACCTCCCGCAGATTTTCGGGAAGGGGGTTTTCCGCCATGAATTCCTCCGGTTCGGGGATATAATACTGTTTTTCCAACATGGTGCCGGCTCCTTTTTCATTCCCGCCGCGCGCGCTTTTTCAGCGCGTCGGCGATGTATTTTTCTACCTCTTCGGTCACGTAGTCCCCGAGCGGGACGGAGAAGCGGATACACGTCCTCGCCGCCGTGGAGCTGACGTGCAAAAGCTCCTGACGGCAGGGCAGGTATACGGTGAGTATTTCTTTGTCCAGCTTGGCGCTGGAAAAATAATCGGCCGTTTCGTATTCGTAATCCGCGGCGCTGCGGACGCCGCGCACATAGATGTGCGTCCCCTCCCGCCGCAAAAATTCCGCCGCCGTGCCGTCGAAGGACAAAATTTTTACGCGCGCCTCGTCCGGAAACATCAGGCGGAGCATTTCCGTCCGCTCCTCGGGGGAAAACATCGGCGTCTTTCCCGGATTGACCATCACCGCCACCGTCACTTCGTCGAACAATCTGAGACAGTCCTCTATCGTCGCCTTATGTCCCCTCGTGGGCGGGTCGAACGTCCCCGCAAACACGCACTTTTTCGTCGCCATGCTCACTCCTTTGCGGTTTTCCGGAAAAAGGTCAGCCAGGTTTTTCCGTACTTCCGCTCGTCGTATTTTTCCAGCCCCGGCGGCACTTCTCCCGCAAACGGCCTGTCCCGCTCGTACACCGCGGCGCCTCCGTCCGAAAGCAGCCCGCGGGCGGCGATTTTGGAGAGGGCGGGCAATCCGTATTCCAGCCGATAGGGAGGGTCGAGAAAAATCAGGTCGAAAGGCTCCCGCCCCGCGTCCAGAAAAGCGGAATAGTCGAGATTGTACACCTTCGCCTCCCCGCCCTTCTCTATCCCGAGCGATTTCATGTTCTTTTCCAGCAGTTTCAGGCTCTCCCGGGACACGTCGTTGAACACGACCTCCCGCGCCCCGCGGGACAGGCATTCCAGTCCCAGAGCGCCGCTGCCGCAAAACAGGTCCAGCGCCCGCGCGCCGTAAATTTTAAGGGACAGGATACCGAACAGCGATTCCTTTACCCTGTCCGCCGTGGGGCGGACGTCCGTGCCCGGAAACGCCGCCAGCACCCTGCTCCGATATTTTCCGCCGATGATGCGCATGCTCACTCCCCGCGGCAAAGCCGCTTGCGCAAAAAGCGCCCTCGCCCTCTTTTACCGCTTTTTCCTGGGCTTGGTGCCGGGCAGCCCGCCGTAATTGATTTTCTTGGGCTTGTTCGCCGCTTCCTCCGCCGCCTTGGCGGCGATCTCCTGCTGGCGTATCGCCTTGTTCCGCCGCCCGTAGGCGCCCGCGATGTACAGCCCGCCCGAAACCAGAATCGGAAGCGCCGCGATCGCGCAGCCGACGAAAAAGCTGACCGCCGTGCCCGTGGCGTTGAGCTCGAGAATGGGCAGCAGCACCCAGCCCGCGAGAAAATAGAAAATGAGGGACAGAACTGCCAGCCCGCGGCTGAGTTCCCCGTTCTCGCCCGCCCGGGCAAATTCCACCAGCGCCTCCTGATTGCAGCCGAAGGCGATACAGCCGACGATGCCGAGGACGGCCACGAAACCGCCGATGGCAAATCCCTTCCAGGGACGGTATTCCTTTTCAAACTTATAGCTTGCGATATTCAACTCGCCGCCCGTCTGCATGGCGGAACGGCGCTTCATGTTTCCGGAGACGAGCATTTCGTAATGATTGCCCCCGCATACCCACATCAGAAGCCCGTTGTAGGCGAGCGCCACGACGGCGCAGACCACCGCCCACGCCATCTGCGCCCCCAGGCTCATCCCCCGCGAATACACCGTCAGCATCACGACGCTGGCGACGAAATACATGAGGCCGGGCGTCAGCGAACGCAGAAAACACTCGCGCACGATGCGCCAGAATACCTTCCATTTTGTCTTGAAACCGGACATACTTTCCTCCGTTTTGGTTTTTCTTGTGTCGAAAACTCCTTGTTTTTATCCCCGGCAGCGGATGATCCGCTTGTCCGAGATGATGAGCGCCGCACGGCGGTCGTGTTCTTCCTCGGGCACCTCCCGCACGATCTGAAAATCGAAGCAGTAAGCGACGGCGAGCGCCTCGGGGTGCCGTTCCAGAAAACGGTCGTAATATCCTCCGCCGTAACCCAGCCGCACTCCCCGCCCGTCCACGGCGAGCAGGGGCAGCACGACGACGTCCGGCGTCCCTTCAAAGGGCTCCCCCACCGGCTCCCGAACACCGAAGGGAGAAAGAGTAAAATCTTCGCCCAAAGCGACCGCCCGGAGCTCCTTCCCGTGCGTCACGGGCGTATAGACCTGCTTGTTTGCGCCGAGCAGGTATGCGACGAGCTTGTCCGTCGGCGCTTCGGAAGAAAAGGACAGATAGACGAAATACCGTTCCTTTTCCGCGAGCCCCGCGCGAAGAAAATTGTCGAGGAGAAGCGCCTCTTTGGCGTCGCGGTTTTCGTTTTCTCCCCGCCGCTTTTTCATCTGCGCGCGCAGGGACGCTTTCCGCTCCGCCGCCGAAAGGGGGGCGCTTTGCACGAAATGCAGTCTATTTGTACTCATAGGAAAACTCCGCCCGACGGGTGACCGAACAAAGGATCTCGTAAGAAATGGTCCCCGCCTCCGCCGCCGTTTCGTCCGCGTCCGTCATGACGGGCACCCAAGCCCCCGCGCGGCTGCGTCCCCGGCGTACGCAGGCGTCCATGCACAGGGGGGAGAGGTTTCTGTCGCTGCCCAGCATGCCGTTTTCCCGTTTCCGGAAAAAACCGTCCGCATACCCCGCCCGCAGCACGCCGACGTCGCCGAGAGACGCCGCTGCCTCTCCGTCCAGGAAACCGTAACCCGCCCCGCCGAAAGAATAGCGGCGGCTTTGAATCGCGCGCGCGTATACCTTCATCGCCTTCCGCAGGCGCGGCTCCTTCCCGCCGTCGGGCAGATAGCCGTACAGCCCCAGCCCGATGCGGACCATGTCGAAGGCAAATTCCCGCCCCAGCAAAGCGCCGTACGTCGCCGACAGATGGCAGCACACGCCGGGAAAATACCGCCCGCATATCTCCTTCATGCGCACGAACAGCCGGCGCTGTTTCTCCGATTCCTCGCGGGAATGGGTATAGAGATGGGAATACAGCCCCTCCACGCGCACCGCCGGGTGTTCCTTGAGAAATCCGCACACCCTGCCGAGCGAGGAAAGATTCATTCCGTAGCGGTTCATTCCCGTATTCGCCTGGAGGTGAACGGCCGCACCGCCGCGGCGTTCCGCCGCCTCCGCGAGCAGCCGCGCCGCCCCGAGGTCGGGCACCGAGGCAATAAAGCCGTTTTCGACCAGCTCCCGCGCCTCTTCGGCGTCCGTCGGAGGGGTGAGCACGAGAACGGGCTTCCCGCACGCCGCCGTCCTGATGGCCTTTCCTTCGTCCAGCAGGGCGACGGCGAACATGTCCGCTTCGCCGCTCAGGGCGCAGGCGACCGCCTCCGCGCCGTGGCCGTAGGCGTCCGCCTTGACCACCGCGCACAGCTTGACGCCCGTCAGTTTCCGGAAAACGCGCGCGTTGTCCGAAATCGCCTTCAGATTGATTTTTGCGATGACTTTCTGCACGTATTCATTATATGCGGCAGAGCGCCCCGCGGGGCACGAAAAGGCACATTTTCCGCAAAAAATTTTCCGGACGGCGCCGCGCGCTTATTCGTAGATGATCCGGCGGCAGTTGTCGCACTCGATCACCCCTCCGCCCGTCAGCTTGCTCCTGGCGGCGAGAGGGGGTTCCATGCCGCAGAAGGGACATCGGTCGTTTTTCAGCTTGCCCACGACGGGGAAAACCTTCTCCTTGCGCTTGGTCCTGTATTTTTCCATCACCTCGGGCGAGACCCCTTTGCGCGCCTCGGCCAGCTCGACCTCGATCGCCTTGCGCTCCCCCTCCTTGGAGGCCTTGACGGCGTTGTATTTCTCGAAGGCGTCCTTATACTGCTTCTGCATCGCGATGACCTGCTTTTTCAGCTTCTGGTATTCCTCGTGCGTCGAATTGATCGCCGCCGTCAGCGCGGACAGCTCCGCCTTGATTTTTTTCAGCTGGTCGGAAATGGAAAGCGCCTTTTTCTTATAGAAAGAAATGTCCGCCCCGTCCTCCACCAGCTCGTCGAGGTTGGCGAAATCCTTGAGGGTATCCTCGGCGGCGAGATATTTTTTCGTCAGCCCCACCGCTTCGCTTTTGAGCTGCGCCGCCTTCGCGTCGTAAGCGTCCAGCTTGTCCGCCGCCGATTCGAGGAACTTTTTCGCCTTGATGTACTCCTTGCGCTCCTCGCAGCCCGCCAGCTCGCGCTCCAGCGCGTACAGCTTCTTGTCGATTTCCTGATAGTTGAGAATCGCCTGTAATTCCATGTTGAATCCTCCTTGTCGATGTTCCGTCCGCCCGCCCCTTTCGCCGAAAGGCGGAAAAGTTTCGGGCGACTATTGCTTATGTCGTCCCGTCAGAGCAGCTCCCCGTCCGTATGAAACAGGCAGGCGAGCTTTGTCCGACTGCGGATTTTGCGATAATATTTTTCAAAGCCGTAATTTTCCGACGCGTAATGCGTGAGGACGATCGCCGATTTTCCCCGTTCCAGCGCCGCGGCCACGATATGATGTTTGAAATCGGAAGAGAGAATCGTATCCGCGCCCGTGCCGTCGGCAAAGGCGAGCGCTTCTTCGTCCGCCCCCGCCCCGCAAAAGCTCGCGACGCGGGAGACCTTGCGTCCCGGGTCTCCGTAAACGCATACCTGCCCCGCCGGAAGCGTCTTTTTCAGACTTTCGACGAGGCCGGACAGCGAACATTCGTCCACGCCGTACACCCGGCCGTACCCGCCCGAAACGCCCCCCGCTTCCACCGCGTGCATGCACTTCTCCGCATGCGCCTTTGCAAAGGTTTCCTCCCCCGCCTTCTTTCCCGCGGCCAGAGCCGCAGAATGCATGACGCCGCGCATCAGGCTTTCGTCGATGCCGTCCGGCGCGCAGTCGAGATTGAGGTGCATGGAAATGACGGAAATGCCGAGCTCCGCCGCCCGCAGCAGCTTTCCGCCCGTCCCCAGCACGTCCCTCGCCCCGTGCACGGGCTCCCCGCCGCACAGGTTTCCGAGCCTGGCATAAATCGCGGGGTGATGGGTGACGATCAGCCGGCTTCCCGCCCTCTCCGCTTCGGCGAGGGCGCCGAGGGAAAAATCGAGGGAAAAGACGACCGTTTGCGTATCCCGCCCCGTATCCACGAGAATGCCGCTGTTGTCGTACGCGCCGTATTTCGCGCAGTACGCGTCGCTCAAAGCCTTGGGTGCGGCGGCGTCCAGCAGGGCATAAAAATCACTCGGCTGCATTTTTCAACACTCCTTCCAATTTTTTCTTCCGCACGAGAAGCTCCTCGCGGCTCCGTTCGCCGAGGCCGGGCACGGAGAGATAGCCCTCCACCTCCCGCAGCTGCTTTTCCGTCCTTTCCAAAAAAGCCTTCGGGCGCTCCCGAAGATTTTCTCTGCCGAAGGCGTATTCCGCGGAGGAATAGTCCTGCGGCGGCTCCCCCTCCCGCAGCCTTCTGCCCTTCACGACGTCGTAGAACTTGCCGTCCCGAAAGGTAAAATCCCGTTCGAGAAAAGCGCCCGCCCCGACGAGATAGCGGCGGAGCAATTCGGCGTCGTGCATGGGTTGAAAGAGGAACTTTTCGGGGAGATAGCCGTAGTTTTCGTCCGACAAAATCCCGACGATCTCGCGCCCGCCCATGCCCGCTATCAGCACCTCGTCCGCGCCGGGCGCGCAGCGCAGCCCGTCCCCGAGCCTGCCTTCCGCACGCCCCTCCCGTATGTAAGGGGAAAGCAGCCTCTCCGCTTTGGCGAGGCTCCCGCGGCTGATATCCGAAAATATCGCGCGGGAACAGAGGGAATTTTTCAGCATATATTCCGTGCAGTAGCCGTGATCGCAGCCGACGTCCGCAAACACGGCCGCGGGCTCCAGCAGGGAACACAGCATCCGGATACGCCTGCCGTGCATCGCTTATTCGAGAAAATCCTTGAGTTTTTTGCTCCGCGAGGGGTGGCGGAGCTTTCTGAGCGCCTTCGCCTCTATCTGGCGGATGCGCTCCCTCGTGACGTTGAATTCCTTGCCCACCTCCTCGAGGGTGCGGGGCTTGCCGTCGTCGATGCCGTACCGCAGGCGCAGCACCTTCTCCTCGCGCGGGGTGAGCGTATCCAGCACGTTCAGAAGCTGCTCCTTCAGCATCGTGAAGGCGACCGAATCGCTGGGCGTGGTCGTCTTTTCGTCCTCGATGAAATCGCCGAGATGGCTGTCCTCCTCCTCGCCGATGGGGGTTTCGAGAGAAACGGGGTCCTGCGCGATCTTCTGTATTTCGCACACCCGCTCCTCGGAGACGCCCATCTTCTCCGCGATCTCCCGCGGGGTAGGCTCCCTGCCGTACTCCTGCAAGAGCAGCCTCGAAACGCGGGTGAGTTTGTTGATGGTCTCCACCATGTGCACGGGGATGCGGATGGTGCGCGCCTGATCGGCGATGGCGCGCGTGATGGACTGCCGTATCCACCACGTGGCGTAGGTGGAAAACTTGAAGCCCTTCTGATAATCGAACTTTTCCACCGCCTTCATCAGGCCCAGATTCCCCTCCTGAATGAGGTCGAGGAAGAGCATTCCCCTCCCGACATACCGCTTGGCGATGGACACCACGAGGCGGAGATTGGCTTCGGACAGCCGCTTTTTGGCCGCTTCGTCCCCGTCCTGCATGTGCTGCGCCAGCTCGATTTCCTCGTCCGCCGAAAGGAGGGGCACCCGCCCGATGTCTTTGAGATACATCTTGACGGGGTCGTCCAGACCGATGTCCGAAAGCGCCTGCTCGAACAGTTCCCTGTCCCGCTCGTCCTCGTCCACGATCTGAATGCCCGCCTCGCCCAGCGATTTGTATACGTAATCGATCTGGTTGGGATTGGTATCGTACTTTTCCATGATGTCGCAGAGCGCATTGGTGGAAATGCACCCCTTCATCTTGTAATTGCTGACGATACCGCTTAAAATTTCGTTGAGTTTTTGCTCGGATACCACTGTTTTTTTATCCTCCGTTTGATACCGGAACGGCCCTCGCCGTCACCGTCCTCCGCTTCTCTTTTTCAGGCGCCTGGTGCATTCGTCCATCTTCCGGGCGATCTCTTTGCGCTTTTCCGTGTCCCGTTCGGCGTCGAAAAGCCTCCGATATTCCCCGATCTTTCCTTTCAGGCTCTCCTCCTCCAGCGTGCGCACGCTGTCGGCAAAAAACCGCTCCGCGACCTCGCCCGAAAGCTTGTCGCCGTAATTGAGATCGAGTATCTCGTTGAATTCCGGGCTGTCCTCGTCGAGAAGCTCGAACAGCTCGGAGGGACGCACCCGTTCCCCGTTCCGCTCGCACGACGAAATGTACTCCGCTATGATTTTATGCACATTATCGTCGAATTCGATACTCTCCAGCCCGCAGTTTTTCGCGTACGGCGCGGAAAACAGCTTGGCGGCGAGTATGAACCGCGCGGCTTTTTTATACTTGTCCGTCCCCGCCTCCGAGGGGGGCGGCAGGTGCATTTCCGTCTGCCTGCTCTCCGCGGGGAGATTCTGCAGATCCCGCTCCAGCGACTGATAGGTGATGCCCGTCTTGTCGCGGAGCTTTTTGAGGAGGTCCTCCTTCTCGCTCTCGCTCTCCGCCGTCCGCACGATCTTCAGCGCCTCCGCGACGAAGGTACGCTTGTCCTCCGTCTTTTTGAGGTCGTATTTCCGCTCGAGGGAATGCAGCTTATAATCGATGAGGGGCATGGCCGCGTCCAGGCATTTCTGATAGGCCTCCGCGCCCTGTTTGGCCACGTCGTCGGGGTCCAGCCCCTCCGGGAGGGGCACCACGCGGACGTTGAGGTTTTCGTCCTTCAGAATTTCCAGCCCCCGCAGATCCGCCTTCTGCCCCGCGAAATCCCCGTCGTAACTGATGTACACGTTTTCCGTATACCGTTTGACGAGCCGCGCCTGATCTTTGGTGAGAGAGGTACCCATGGAAGCGACGACGTTTTTGAAACCCGCCTGATAGAGGGAAATCGTGTCCATGTATCCCTCGACGACGATGACCTCGCTTATCGTCTGCTCCCGCTTCAGCCTTTTGAGGAGGTTGACGTTGTACAGGGTCTTGCTCTTGTTGAACACCGCCGTTTCCTTGGTATTTTTGTACTTGGCGAAATCGGATTTTTCCAGGAGGCGGCCGCCGAACCCCACCACCTCGTCGAAGGCGTTGATGATGGGAAAAATCAGCCTCCCCCCCTGCGAATCGATGAGCCGCCCGCTCTTGTTTTCGGCAAGCGCGCCGCTGTCCAAAAGGTCCTCCCTCGAATACCCTTTCCCCGCCAGATACTCGGGCAGGGAATAAAAGTCGAGGGAAGCGCCCAGGCCGAATTTCTTCACCGTCGTGGGCGCAAGCTTGCGGCGGGAAATATATTCGAGGTGTGCCGCCGCCCCGCCCCCGTAGAGATTGGAGAGATAAAAGCGCGCGCTGTCCAGAAGGATGGCGATGAGACTGTCACGCTTTTTTTTGAGCGCCGCCGCCCTCTCGGTGTCGAAATTGCTTTCGGGCATCGGCATTTTCGCGCGGTCGGCGAGAATGCGCACGGCGCCGAGAAAATCGGTGGACTCTATCTCCCGCACGAAACCCACGACGTCCCCGGACACGCCGCAGCCGAAACAGTGATAAAACTGATCCGCCTCGTTGACGGCAAAGGACGGGGTCTTTTCGTGATGAAAGGGGCAGCACGCCCAATAATTTCCGCCCTTCCGTTCGAGCGGGACGTAGCTGCCGATCACCTCCACGATATTGTTTTTTTGTTTCAGCTCCTGCATATAGCGGGGGTCTATCCCTCTCCCGCCGCTCATACCGTCACCCCTCCCAGCGTAAAGGTCTCGGGGATAAACAGCCCCTCGAAAACGCTTATCGCATACCTGTCCGTCATGCCCGAGAGATAGTCGCAGACGATCTGTTCCTTCGGCGCGTTTTCGGCCAGGCGCAGATACTGCCCGGGCAGACGCTCGAAATGGTCGAGAAAATATGCGTACATCGCCGTCAGCATGCGCTCCGCCCTCTCCTGCATCGACTTGTTCGTCAGCGAGTATATATTCTTAAACATGAAGGAACGGAGTTCAAACATCGCCCCCGCGACTTCCTCCGACATATTCACCCCGTCCGTGCCCGCCGAATGGGTATAAATATCCGTGATGACGGTATTGATGCGCTCCCTCGTCGCGTGGCCCAGCCGCTTCACGGCCGCCTGCGGAAGGTCCTCCTCCCGCAGAATGCCTGCCCGGATCGCGTCCTCGATGTCGTGATTGATGTAAGCGATGCGATCGGCGAGGGAAACGGCCGCCCCCTCCAGCGTCGCGGGGTGCCCCGAACTCTTGTGCTGCAGGATGCCGTCCCGCACCTCCGCCGTCAGGTTGAGTCCCCGCCCGTCCTTTTCGATGACGTCCACCACCCGGAGGGACTGCACGTTATGCTCGAAACCGAAGGGGCACAGCTTGTCCAAAACCCGTTCGCCCACGTGCCCGAAGGGGGTGTGCCCGAGGTCGTGCCCGAGCGCGATCGCCTCCGCAAGGTCTTCGTTCAGGGCGAGGGCGCGCGCGATGGCGCGCGAAATCTGCGCCACGTCCAGGGTATGCGTCAGGCGGGTGATGTAATGATCCCCCTCGGGCGCAAAAAATACCTGTGTCTTGTTTTTGAGGCGCTTGAAGGAATTGCTGTAAATGATTCTGTCCCTGTCCCGCTGGAAATCGGTGCGGAACTCGCAGGGGGTCTCCGCTCTCGCCCGGCCGGCGGTCTCCGCCGACTTTTTCGCGTACGGGGAGAGACAGCGCGCTTCCGTCTCAAACGTCCGTTCCTTTACGGAACGGGCGGAAATTCCGTCCGTCATCTTCTCCTCCTTTCGCCCCAAGGGGCGCGCGCGATTTGCTTTAACAATAATATATACGACTTTTCCCCTTTCTTTCCCTCTTTTTTGCCGCGAAAAACAGCGAAAAATTTTTATTTTTTCCGAATCCGGGCCGTTTTTTTGCCGAAGCGCCCCGAATCCGGGTCGCTTTCCCTGCCCGAACCCGAAATTTCCCGCCGCCGCGCATATCCGCCCGGAGACAAAAGGAGTCCCGCCCGGAAAACCCGGAAGAGACTCCACTTCTTTTTTTTGCGATTTTGCGGACGAGTTTTACGCGCCGTGCACTTTCACCAGCGCGCCGCCCGACAATCTCGATTCCTCCGCCGCGATGCCCATCAGGTGGCTTTCGACGGAAGCCTCCAGCGAAGTTTCCGGCTTCGCGCGGCCGGAAAGCACCTCGTACAGCTCGCACACCAGCCCATAATCGCCGCCGCCGTGCCCGAACTGGTCCTGTACGTGCAGAAATTCCTTCTGCGGCTGCGGCGCTTCGCCGAATTTTTTGAGGTCGAGCACGTCCCTCTCCTCGTCCAGCAGAATCTCGCCGAGCGTGCCGCAGAACTTGATGACGCGGCCACCGGTCGCGGTAAAGGCGGTCATCGTCAGCGTCGCCTTCACGCCGTTCGCGAAGGTCATCTGGGTGAGCTGGTGGTCCACCACGTCGTTGTCGCAGCGGAACACGCATCTGCCGTAAGGGCCCTTTTCCAACGCTTCCAGCAACTTTTCTTCCGTCAGGGGGATTTCGGGCGTCAGGACGTTGAAGGGCCATTCGTTTTCGGGACGGCCGCACGCCTTCCATCTTTCGATATACACCCGATGCGCGCTGTACGGGCAGGTATCCTTATAGCGGCAGTCCGTACACCGCGCCGCGGCGCCTTCGGGGGCGTTTTCCGCGTTGAAGAAAGTCAGGTCCCCGACCGAGGAAACGCTGTCGCACGGCGCCCCCGCATACCATTGCAGAAGGTCGAGGTCGTGACAGCATTTGGCGAGGATCATGGGCGTCGTATCCTCCGCCCGCCGCCAATTGCCGCGCACGTAGCTGTGCGCCTGATGCCAATAGGCGACCTGTTCGATCGCCTGGATCGCGACCAGCCGCCCGATCGCCCCCGCCCTGAGCAGCTCCGCCGCCCTGCGGAAGGTGGGCGCATAGCGCAGGACATGGCACACCAACACCTTTCCGCCGTACTTTTTCTGCGTTTCCAACAGCCGCAGGCATTCCTCGCGGCTCGCCGAAACCGGCTTTTCCAACAGGATGTCATATCCGAGTTTCAGCCCTTCCACCGCCTGCCAGACGTGGTCGCCGTCCTGCGTCGCCACCACCAGCAAATCGGCGCGCCTCTCCTTAAAAAAGCTTTCGTCGTCCGCAAACAGCCGCTCCGACGGCACGCCGTATATTTTGCCGTACTTTTCGAGTTTTACGGGATTGGTATCGCAGATGGAAACGATCCGAAATTTGTCGGGCATCCGCGCAAAAAGCCTGCCGTAAGTCTCTCCGCCCCGGCTTCCGCAGCCGAGAATCGCCGCCGTGAAAACCTTTTCCGCCATTTTTGTCACCTCCGTCCGCCCCTCGTTTTCGCCCTGCGGGCACAAGCGGACTTCCCGTCCGGGAACACCGCCATTATATCAGTTTTTTCTTCCCCTTTCCAGCCGTTTTCGGACAAGTTTGTGTCAAAAATTGACCGAAATCAGATT
>CALWAU010000124.1 GCA_944375795.1 uncultured Clostridia bacterium
TGTACCCCGAAAAAACGGATACGGTTAAGGAGCGGAAGCGCCGAAAAGAGCAAAACGTAATTGACGAGGCAATTCCATATCTGCCCGCCGATAAACAGCCGGTAAATCGCATAGCTCCAATAAGTGACGCCCGTGCCGAAGCGTCCGGTAATCGCCTCTATCGCCTTATCCGAAAAGCCCACCTCGCGGAAATACAGATAGAAACCTGTCGTATTGATGCCGATCGTACAGATAAAGAGGGACAGCGCGCACACGAGCGCCAGTTTTACGTACAGCGAACCGCGGAACTTAAACCGCAGACAGGTGAACACCAGCCCCGCGAGCAGGGCGAGCATCCCCGTCGAAAGCCCCACCCACGGCATATAGAGCTGCCCCCAGGAATTGTACACATACCCCAAAAAATCCCCGATGTAACAGGCGGCAAAGCCGCAGACGGGCCCGAGCAGTATCCCCGCCAGCGCGGAGACGACGATCGTGAGCGAAAACTGAATATCGAGCAGACGAAATTCGAGAAACATGTTGGCGACGACGGACAGGGCCGTGACCACGGCGACATAGGCGATCCGGCGCCCCGCCGAGCCGGTGAGAATGAGTTCGGAAAAAAGCGTTCTTTTGAACACAGCCGCAGCTTTGGACATAAAAATAAAACCTCCCAAAATCGAGAAGTCCGCGAAGAGTTGCCGGAAAAGCTTTCCGCCCTGCCCGGGAGGGGAAAAACATTTTCTCTGATTCAGCGGACGCGCCGCAGCACCGCAGAAGGGCGAGAAAGGTCCCTTCTTTCGTTCATCGACAACGTCCCGTTCGATGACACTTTACGCGCTGACGGCTACTCTTGATTTTTTTCCTATTATACCCCTTTGCGCGAAATTTTGCAAGCGTTTGAAGGCGGAAAAATACATAAACGGGAAATTTTTCGGAAATACTCTTTCTATGGGTCTGATCTTTATCCGAACGATCATCATTTACATCACGCTGCTCGTCGTCATGCGGCTGATGGGCAAGCGGCAGATCGGCGAAATGCAGCCCTTCGAGCTGGTCATCACCCTTCTGATCGCCGAGCTCGCCTGCATTCCCATGGCGGACACTTCCATTCCCCTACTGTACGGGGTCATCGCCATCGTCACCATCTATTTTCTGCATCAGATCGTCTGCCTCCTCGACCTCGGCTTCAAGCCGATGAAGGCGCTTCTGAGCGGCGCGCCCAGCATCGTTTTGAACAAGGACGGCATCGACGACACGCAGCTGAAAAAGAACAACCTCGACGTTTCCGACCTCATCGAATCCCTCCGCGGCGCGGGATATTTCGCCCTGGACGCCGTGGATTACGCCCTGTATGAGGCAAACGGCTCCTTTTCCGCCCTGCCCAAGACAAATTACGAACAGATGCAGAACTCCCTGCCCGTCATTTTGATAGACGAAGGGAAATTCGACGAGAAAAATCTGAAACTCACGGGAAAGGACAAGTCCTATTTTCTCGGCGTGCTCAAAGAACAGGGCTGCAAAAACGAAAAAAAGGTGCTGGTAATGACCGTGGACGGCAACGGAAAGGCCTATTTTCAGAAAAAGGGAGAGCGGTATAAGGTGCTCGAACTCGGCTGGGAGGGAAAAATATGGTAAAGACCATCGTCAGCATCTTTATTTCGCTCGCCCTCATCGTGGGGATTTCCGCCTACGAAATATACAGCGTCGGCAGCACCTTCCGCACCTTTTCGGAGGCGCTCGCCTCCCTCTACGACAAGACGGAAGCGCAAACCGCCACCTATGAGGACGGCTGTGCCGTGCGCACCTTCTGGAAGGAAAAAAAGCGCACCCTGCACATCTGGATTCCGCACACGAGCATCGAAAACGTCGATTATCAGCTCAATGAGGCGCTCGGCTATCTGTACGAACAGAAATACGACGACGCCCTGCCCAAAATAGAAGTGCTCATACAGATGTCGGAAAAGATCCCCGCTTCGTACGCGTTCAGCTTCGAAAATATCTTCTGAAAGGGCGCTCCGCCGCGGCGGAGCGCCCTATTTTTCCAGACACAGGCGAGATACGGTGACAACAAACTTTTCATTGCCGGGCATATGCCCCGTGCAGACCTCTTTTTCCGCAAATCCCAACCGCCGATACAAGGCCGCTGCGGGCGCGTTCCCCGCGAGCACCTCCGCCCAAACGGGCCGCCCCGTATGCGCCAGCACTTCTTCCGCCAGCCGCCTGCCCACGCCCCGGCGGAAAAAACGCGGGTGCACGTACAGCCAGGCGAGCTCGTCCTCCGAGCAGGCGGCAAACCCCGCCGGCTCGCCGTTCAGCTCCGCGACGAATATCTCATAATCAAACAGACCTTCCCGTTCCGCCGCAACGCCAAGGGGAAGAAATGCCTCGGCAAGCCCCGCGAGGCGGAGTTCCTCCATGCGTGCGGCGTCGTGGATGTCCCGGATACTTTCCCAATCGGAAGATCGGTACTTCCGCACGATAATCTCTCCCCCGGGTGCCTCGTACGCCTCGTTATGCATCGCTTTTTTTCTTCAGATTCTCCCGCGCGGTGGCGAGCATCAGCTTGATCCGGTTCTCCTGATTGACGCGGGTAGCAGAAGTATCATAATCGATGGGCACGACGTTTTCGTCGGGGAACAGCGCCTTGACGGCGCGGACGGCGCCCTTGCCCGCGATGTGATTAGGCAGGCAGCCGAACGGCTGCGCACAGACGATATTTTCCGTCCCCGTTTCGGCGAGCGCCGCCATCTCCGCGGGAATCAGCCACCCCTCCCCCATTTTGACGCCCTGATTGATCACCTTGTCCGCGCAGCGCCGGAGATGCTCGAAATCGTGCGGGGGCTCGAAGCGCCCGTCCTTTTTATAGACGGAGATGATCTTCTTCTGAATGTGATACGCGACCTTATAGACGAGCGAATACACAAACCCCGCCTTTTTCGTCCTGCCGTACAGCCGCGTGTCGTTGATGTTGTTGACGATGCAGTAAAGCACGAAATCCATGAGCGCGGGCACGACGGGCTCGCACCCCTCGGACAGAAGAAATTCCTCGAGATGGGAATTGCCGAGCGGGGAATATTTGACGTAAATTTCCCCGACGATGCCCACGCGCACCTTTTTTTCCTTGCGGCGCTCCACCTGTCCGAAACGCTCTATCATCCGTTTCGTCATCTTTTTATAGCGGAGATATCCCTTCCCCTCGAACGCCTCGCCGATCTCCCGGAAACAATCCTCGCGCGCCCTTTCCGCGTCCCCTTCGTGCACCTCGTAGGGCTTGGTCTGATTGTAAAGGGTCATCAGATTGTCCCCGTAAAAAATCGCAAATGCCAGCTCCAAAAGCAGGGAAAGGTCTATTTCGATGCCGTTCCCCTTTTCCAGGCCGGCAAAATTCAGGGACATGACGGGGACCTGGGGGAACTCCGCTTTCAGCGCCTTGCGTATGAGGGGAATATAGTTGGACGCGCGGCAGCCGCCGCCCGACTGCGTGATCATCACCGCCGTCCGGTTCACGTCGTATTTCCCGCTTTTGAGCGCGTCGAGATACTGCCCGATGACGCAGAGCGCGGGATAGCAGGTGTCGTTGTGCACGTGTTTGAGGCCCTCGTCGATAACGGCGCGGGAATCGTTTTTCAAAACCTCCATCTTATAGCCGCGCTTTGCCACCACGCGGCGGATGATATCGAAATGCCAGGGGAGCATGTCCGGAACGAGAATGGTATACGTCTCCTTCATGTCCTGCGTGAACTTCGGATAATTTTCGGTGTAATCCACCGTTTCTTTCGTCTGTGTCTGATTTTCCTGCATAAGCCTTCCCTGTCCTTTTCAGGCCCCTTGCGCGGCGTCCGCCGCGGCGGCCTCGGCATAGGGAGCCGCCTCGCGCGACTCTCTTTCCGCATTCTGTTCCTCTATCGCCGCCAGCATGCTGCGCAGCCGTATCCGGACGACGCCGAGATTGTTGATTTCGTCGATTTTTATCTGCGTGTACAGTTTTCCGTTCTTTTCGAGAATGGCGCGCACCTCGTCCGTCGTGATCGCGTCGATGCCGCACCCGAAGGAAACGAGCTGCACCAGATTCATGTCCTTCTGCCGGGAAACGTATTCCGCCGCGCGGTACAGACGGGCATGATACGTCCATTGATTGAGGACGTTCACCTTGACGAGGGGCGCCTCCTCGAACACGCTGTCCTCGGAGAGCACGGCGAAGCCGAGAGAGGTGAGCAGCTTCCCTATCCCGTGATTGATCTCGGGGTCGGCATGGTAGGGCCGGCCGGCGAGGACAACGATCTGCCGCCCCTCCGCGCGCGCCCTTTCCGTAATCTCGCGCCCCTTTGCCCGCACGTCGGCATGATATTTGTCCAGCCGCGCAAACCCCTCGTCCAAAGCCTCCTCTATCTGCCTTTTCCCCAATTTATACCGGCCGAGCGCACGGCGGAGATTTCGCACCGTGCTGGCGCGCATATTCGGGTCGATGTAAGGCATGACAAAATTTTCGTCGTTGAGGCGTTCGTTGTTGGCCTTGAGCAATTCGGGATAATATGCCACGACGGGACAGTTGTAATGATTGGTGGAGTCGTGCTCGTCGAGGTTATAGCTCTCGCAGGGATAGAATATGAAATCCACCCCCTTGTCCAAAAGGCTTTCGATGTGCCCGTGCATGAGTTTGGCGGGATAACAGGCCGTATCGCTGGCCACCGTGTGCTGCCCGCGGAAATACAGCTCGCGCGAGCTCTTGTCGCTGAGCACCGTCTCGAAACCGAGCTTCTCGAAAAAGCCCGCCCAGAGGGGAAGCTGCTCGAACATCACCAGCTGGAAGGGAATCCCCACCCGCCCGCGCTTCTTGCCGCCGTCCGGCGCGGAAACGCATTCCTGCAAGCGGCGGTATTTGTACGCGAGCATATCCGAATCGTCCGAACGGGGCTTTTTCCCGGCACCCCGCTCGCATTTGTTTCCGGAGATATATTTTCTCCCGTCCGCAAAGGTCACGATGTTTATGTTGCATTTGGCCGTGCACCCCCGGCAGACGGACGCGCGGGAGGCATAGGTGAAATCGGCGAGTTCGGGCGCGGAGAGCACGGAGCTGGTCGCGACATACGCCGGCTGGGCCTCCTTCGCGTACAGGGCCGCCCCGAAAGCGCCCATCAGCCCCGCGATCGCCGGGCGGATGACCTCCTTCCCCGTCTCCTTCTCGAACGAACGGAGCACGGCGTCGTTCATAAAGGTCCCGCCCTGCACGACGATGTTCTCGCCGAGTTCCTCGGGCGTCTTGGCGCGAATGACCTTATAGATGGCATTTTTGACGATGGACGAGGAGAGCCCCGCGGAGATATCCTCGATGCTCGCCCCTTCCTTCTGCGCCTGTTTCACCGAGCTGTTCATGAACACCGTACAGCGGGAGCCGAGCTCGACGGGGTGTTTCGCGAACAGCCCGAGGCGGGAAAACTCCTCGATATCCATATCCATGGCTTTGGCGAACGTCTGAATGAAGGAACCGCAGCCCGAAGAACACGCCTCGTTGAGCATGATCGAATCGATGGCGTGATTTTTCACTTTGAAACACTTGATGTCCTGCCCGCCGATGTCGATGATGAAATCCGCCTTCGGATTGAAGTGGAGGGCCGCCTTGAAATGCGCCACCGTCTCCACGATGCCGAAATCCGCTTTCAGCGCCGCTTTTATCAGATCCTCTCCGTATCCCGTCACCGCGCTCGCCCGGATGTTGATGCGATCCCCCGCGAGGGCGTAAATTTCCTTCATTTTATCGACGACGATATCCAGCGGCTGGCCGTTGTTGGTCTGATAATGGGAATACAAAATCCGATAATCCTCCGTAATCAGGATCATCTTGGTGGTCGTCGAGCCGCTGTCGATGCCGAGATAGGCGTCCCCCGTATAGGTATAGATATCGGCAAAGCTCAGATCGCTCCGCTTGTGGCGGGCGATGAACTCGTCGTATTCGGCGCGGTCGCGAAAGAGCGGGTCGCCCGTCACGATGTCGTCGCTGTTTTTGCTGTCGCGGATTTTCCCGATAATCTCATCCATGGGTGCCGCGTCTGCGGCTTCCGCATACAGCGCCGCGCCCAGGGACATAAAGCAGGGTGCGTTTTCGGGAAACACCGCGTGCTCCTCGTCCAGGTGCAGCGTCGTCTCAAATGCCCGCCGCAGCGCTTTCAGAAAGTAGAGCGGACCGCCGAGAAAAAGCACCTTGCCTTTGATCCGCCGCCCCTGCGCCAGCCCCGCCACCGTCTGGTCGACGACCGCCTGAAAAATGGAGGCGGCGATATCCGATTTCGCGGCCCCCTGATTGAGCAGCGGCTGGATATCCGATTTCGCGAACACCCCGCACCGGGAGGCGATGGGATAGGTCTTTTCCGCCTGCAAAGCGAGCTCGTCCATCTCGGAAACGGAGATGTTCAGCAGGGTGGCCATCTGGTCGATGAACGCACCCGTGCCCCCCGCGCAGCTCCCGTTCATGCGCTGTTCGGTGCCGCCCGTGATGAAGATGATCTTCGCGTCCTCGCCGCCGAGCTCCACGGCGACGTCCGCGTCGGGATAATATTTCCGTATGGCGATAAAGGCCGCCTGTACCTCCTGCACAAAGGCGATGCCGCTCTTTTCCGCAAGCCCCAGCCCCGCGCTGCCCGTGACCGCCGCGCGGAAACTTTCGCCCGGAAACTGCGCCTTTACCTTTTCCAGCTCCCCGAGAACGCACTCCTTGACGCGCGAATAATGCCGCTCGTAACTCTTGAACAGAATTTCGCCCGTATCGGGAGAAAGAACCGTCACCTTGACGGTCGTGGAGCCAACGTCTATACCCATGAATTTTTCCATCGCAACCTCTTTCCGATACAATCTTCCTTTTTTCCCGGCAGACAGCTCGCCGAAAAGCTGTCGGAGGAGCCGCCCTGCGGCCCCTTTCTCGGATTTTCGTCAAATTACGGCATATATTATATCACATTTTACGTGAAAATGCAACCGTGGAAAAACGAAATTTATGTTAAATTTTTACCAAACGAAAACTCCCCTTGCCCGGCAGGGCAAGGGGAGCAAACCAAATGCGCTTTTCAGCCTATGTATTTCAACAAAAAGATGTCGACGCCGACCACGACGACGGGCAGGATATAGCAGAGCGGCGGCCAATGATATGCCCCGAGGCCGAATATCACCCCCGCAATCGCCGTGCAGATGAGGGAAAAGCCCAAAAATCCGCCCGAAACGGGCTCGAACGTCCAAAATTTTCCGCATTCGTGCCAGACGCCCTCCCATTCGCCCGTATCGTCCGAATCGAAAATGAATTCCCCGAACAGATACAGGACGGACGCGCCGAAAACAAACACCGGAATCAATTTATCCATGGACTCGTCCGGCAAAAAAATGATGTTGCAGACGATGGTCGCCACGGACAGAATGATAGACAAAATATGGCTGATCCAAAAGGATTTCAGCGTAAAGATGATGATGAGAAGCGCCACAATCGCGATGGCCACTTTCGCTCCTGTCGACATTTTGATACACTCCTTTCTTATTTTCGTCACAATTATACTTCTTTCGGCAAGTTAAGTCAAGTAAAACAACATTCTCGCACCCTCAAAAATGCAAAAAACCGCATACAAATCCGTATGCGGCAAATAAAAATGCAGTTAATTCCCTTTCAGACCAGCCCGTAGGCTTCGAGTATGCGCAACAGCGCCCCGAACATATTTTCCAGAAATTTTTTCACCGCCCTGTTGGTGGCGTTATCGAAAAACAGGCTCTCGTTGCTGTTGAGCATCGCCGCGATGGCGTTAAAATTTTTGTAAATGATCTGGCAGTCCTCCTCGATCGCCGTATACGCCTCCTCCTCGCCCGTATGCTGAATGGAATACATCTCCAAAACGGTGTCGTTCATCCGCCCGAAAATCTCCGTCCTGCCCGTGGAAAACACCTCGGCTATCTCGTGGTTGAGATCGCTCAGAAGGCGGATAAACCGCTGCAATTTTTCGTTTCCGACCAAATCCGTCGCCATGGCGCCCTCCTCACAAAACTATGCCGTTCTTTTCCAGCAGGACGCGGGCGCTGTCCACGCTGTCCGTGCCCGTGCGGTTTTTGACGGGCGCAAATTCCCGCTCCCGCGCCACCTCGAAGGGCAGCACGCTCTCCATCGGTTTGATGAGGTCTACCGCCAGCGTCTCGAACTTGAAACCGTTCTCCCTCTCCGGTTTCACGGCCTGCCCCCGCTCGTCCACATGGCCGATTTTTTTCTTTACGATATGGACAGGTATGCGACGACCGGAAATTTCCTTCAGCTTTTCTATCCGGAAAAGGTAGTTGAGAATGACCCCGTAGAGATAGGACAGGCTCCCGTCCGCCTCCCGCTGCCCCGCCATTTCCGGCGTGAGCTCGTAATACTCGATGATCGCGGGCCTGCCGTTTTCCAGGCAGAGCACCCCCACTTTTTCCTCGGGACAACTCTTGCAGACGACTTTCGCGCCGCAGTTGACGCCCGCCGCGATCGTGGCCCCCACAAATACGGGGTCGGCGATCCGCTGCAAAACGTTGTCCACCGCATAGACGTTTATCCATTCCGCCCCGCGGCGGCGCAAATCGGCGGTGAGCCCCGCGCGCGACATGGAGGAAAACCAGCCGCCGTTGCCGTTGGGAGAAAGCGCGGGCGCGTCCTTTTCCTCGAGATAGATTTTCCCGTCGAACCCGACGGCGGGCGCCATCTCCTGCTCGAAGAAGGCAACCTCGCTTTCGGGATATCCGAAATACCCGTGTTCTTTCCAGAACGCGCGGGTCTGCGCGTCGTTTTTCTCGCTCGTCATGATATAGAGCGGCACATATGCGCCGCAGCGGCCGACGACCTCGAGCAGATTTTTCATCTGACAGGCAAAGATGGAAAGGGGGCGGGTGAGGCCGATATTATACGCGCCCTTGGGGCCGTCCGCGCCCAGCCGCGTGCCCTGCCCTCCCGCGAGCAGCACGGCGGCCACTTTCCCCTCCCGGATCGCCCGGACGCCGATTTCCTCAAACTCCGTCCGCCGCCGTTCGATTTCGGGCAGCCGCATACCCGCGATGGGCTCTACCCTGCTCCCCCGTCCGCTCAGGTCCTCGGGGTGCGCGAGCACGTCGGCAAAGCTCCAATCTATCTTTCCGATCCCCGCGAGAAGGCGCGCCTTTCCCCCCTCGTCCAAGTCGTCATAAAAGCGCAGCAGCTGCCCCTGTCCCTTTTCTTTCAGCAGCGCCTTTGCCTGTTCGTAAGTCATTTTCCGTCTCCGTTCCGCGGGATTTGCCCGCTTTTCCTATTATTGTAGCAAAATCCCGCAAAAAAGGCAAGCGTACGGGCGGAGTTTCCGAAAAGCATTGCCAAATCGTTTACTTTTTCCGGAAGATGTGATACACTGGATATATGAGCATGCGCACATTTTTCCGAAAAATCGCCGTCCGTTTCCGCTGCCGGAGGCTGGGGCTGGAATTTCCGCTCTTCTGCAAGGTGCACGGCGTCAAAGCCCCCGATTTTCAGGGCGCCCTCGCGCAGAGCCGGGCGGGCGACGGCCTTCAGCTTGTCCATGTGCCGCTGGAAACACGGCCGGAGAACGTCTATGTGTACAGCATCGAACTCAACCGCATTCTCGGCCGCCTCGAAAGCGGGCTTTCGGAGAAGCTCGTGCGGGCGTTCGGAAAGGGTTTCTGCCTGGACGGGCGCATCGAAAACATCACGGGCGGCCCGCCCTCCTGGAAATATTTCGGCTGCAACCTCCGCATCCTCGACACGATGACGCTGATGGAGCCCTATCTGACGGAACAGACGTCGGCCCCCGACGTCTGAAAACCGCGGGCCGCCGCGCCTTCCATACCCTCCCCTGTGCAAACCGACATACAAACCGACCCGCCGAAACGTTCGGCGGGCCTTGTCTTTCGTCACGGAAAGGGCGGAGATCTATTTATCCCTATTTGCTTTCCTTTTCTTCTTCCGCTTCCTTTGCGGGCAGCACCGTGACGATCATCCGCGTGATGCAGCGGTCCGCCACCGACAGCACGCGGATATTCATGCGGTCGGTACTCAGCTCGAAGGTGGAGCCGTCCTCGGGCAGCGTCCCCATCATGCCGCACACGTATCCTCCGAAGGTCTCGAAATTTTCGCTCTCCTCCTCGGGCAGCTTGACGCCGAGTGCCTCCTCCACCTTGTCGATGGGCGCCAGCCCCGTGATCTCCCACTCGTTTTCCCCCAGCGGTTTAATCGTATATTCCGCCTCCTCGTCCTTTTCGGTGAGGTCGCCGACGAGCTGTTCCAAAAGGTCGTGCAGCGTGACGATACCGCTCATGCCGCCGTATTCGTCCACGACGACGGCAAAATACTCGCGCGTCATCTTCATCTTATAAAAGAGGGTATTGGCGGGCGTGTTTTCCGCGACGAACACCGCGGGCGAAACCGCTCTCTTCATGACGTTGTCGCGGGATTTGTCCTCCAGACGGAAATAATCCTTGGTGCAGAGCACCCCGCGCACGTCGTCGATGCCCTTGCCGCAGACGGGATAATAGGTGTGGCGGGTATCGTTGATCAGCGCCTTCCACTCCTCGTCCGTCTTGTCCATAAACAGCAGGTCGGTGTCCTTGCGGTGGGTGCAGACCTCGCCCACCGTCAGCTCCTTGAACTCGAACACGTTTTTGATAAACTCGTTCTCCTCGCTGTCGATGGAGCCCTTTTCGCTCCCCGCCTCCGCCATCATCATGATTTCCTCGCCCGTGACGTCCTCCTGTTCCTCATTGGGATTGATGCCGAGCAGGCGGAGAATGCCGTTCGCAGACACGGTGAGCAGCCACACGATGGGCGCGAACACCACCGATACAAAACGGAGAATGCCCGAAAGCCCCAGGGCCATCTTTTCCGATTTTTTCATCGCGATCTGCTTGGGGATAAGCTCGCCGAACACGATGTTGAAATAGGCGAGCACGAGCGTGATCAGAATGACGCACACCGAATTGACCACGCCGCGGGGAATGGAAATGCCCGTGCTCATAATCGCGTTGACGAGAGGTTCGGCGAAATTGTCCGCGGCGAACGCGCCGCCCAGAAAGCTCGCCAGCGTAATCGCCACCTGAATGGTGGACAAGAAGCGCGCGGGCTGCGAAGTCAGCTTGACGATGCGCCCGGCACGGCGGTCCCCCTTCTCCGCCATCTTCTGCATCTTGGTTTCGTTGGCGGAAATCACGGCGATTTCCGCGCTGGCGAAAACCCCGTTGAAAAATATAAGTACAACTTGCAGGATAAGTGCTCCCAACATAAAAAATTACTCCTCGTTTTCGATTCCGATACTTTCCCCGAAAGGGGAATAAAATGCAAAAAGGCACAGCTCATACGCCGGAGGCGCACAAGCCATGCTCAAAGCAAAAATCTGTCGGAAATCAAAAGCAGAGTAAAAAGCGAATATGGCTTACTACTGCCGTCTGCGTCCACGTTATCTCTCCTTGTCTGTAATCGTTACTATATATTTTACTGTATTCGGCCCGAAGATGTCAACCGTTATTATGCGGAAAAAACAAATTTTTTTTACACGCGCCCCGCTTTTTGCAAAAATTTCACAAAAACGCCCTTCTTCCGCCTATATACGCCGCGGCCGCAAGCATCGTCCCGGACGGGGTGGAGGCGCATTCCGTCACATACTCCGCCCGTTCGCCCCAGAATTTGTTGCTCCTGTACTTCTCGCCCGTGCCTGCCGGCACGCATATTTCCGCCCCTTCGGCGCACCCGTCCCACTTTATGCTCCCCGTTATCGCACTGTCCTCCGCCAGCGCATCGCCGCAGAGAATGATGCGCTCGAGCGCCGAACAGTCCGCAAACGCGTCGCCGGGGATTGAGAGATAATTGTCGGGAATGGTCAGTTCCCGCAGGTTGGAGTATCTCGCCGCCGGCGTATTTCTGCTCCCACGAAAAGCATATTGCGCAATTTCCGTAAGCAATTCCCCGTCCTCCGAGTATCTCGGCAGAATCAGTTTGTCGGGCAGGTTCGTTTTGTCCCGCTGCGTCCCGGCGATCACGGAATTTCCCGTAACGGTAAAATAATCGAGCGAGGAGGAAGGGGACGCGAGGACAAACGACGTATCCCCGTCCGCGGTCAGTTCCAGGGCGACGCTTCCGTCCGCGGTCGTGTACAGGGTCTCCCCCACCCAAAAGGACATTTCCCCGTATCCCTCGTAATCGGAAACGGTCACGGTCACGGAAAAGCTCTCCCCCGCACGCACGGAAAAGGAGGAAGGCGAAAGGTTCAGCAATCCCCTGCCACCTTCTTCCGAAACGGTGCAATCGTAATAGACCGCATTTTCGCACACGGCCGTCACGCTTGCCGACACTTCGCCCACGCAGGCGGATATCGCGGCGCTTCCGTCCCCTTTCGCCTCGATAATCCCGTACCTGTCCACGGCAAACACTTCGGGCGCCGAGCTGTTCCAAAATACGGGGACGGCCGCCGTCCGCGGATACGCATCCTCGGGATACCTGACCGTCACGCTCGCAGAAAGCGTCTCTCTTTCCCCCGTTTCCAACGGCGCGGAAGGGGCGCTCACCTGCACGGAAATTTCCCTCGACGCCACGGCCGCCGAAGCCTCCTCACCGAGCCCTGCGGCAAGGTCTATGCCGCGCCCGACAAAGCCGCGCAACAGTTCCTTCTGTTCTTCGGAATACTCCCTGTCTCCGTCGTTCAGCGCGGCGGACGCCACATAGCAGACGGAACGGGCGTTCGTCAGACAATCGCCCTCCGCAAACGCCGCATATTCATAGGAAACCTCGCCGCCGCTGTTCGTCTCCACATAGGCGACCGCCGAAAAATCGAGGTTGGTATTTTCGTACAGGATGGACACGATCGAGCCCTGTATCATCAGCCGGCCGTTTTCCTCGACGGGCAGACAGGTCATGCGCAATGCGGGGCTGGCGCCCTGCGCCTCCAATCCGGCGAGCGCGCGGATATAGTCGCACTCCTCGCCGCTCCCCTCCGTCGCCGCTTCAAAGTAAGAAGCGGGCGCGATGACGAAACCGAAGCTCTTTCCCTCCGCGGCTGCCTCTTCCGCCAACGCATCGGGCACCCAGGCCCGAAAGCGTATCCCCGTCACTTCGTTCAGGCGGATACCCGCGCCCGGCTGCATCACAAAGCCCTCCGCGGCACTTGCATCATCCGTCATTTCCGCCGCCGCAGCGACCGTTCCCCTCCCGGCGGGCAAAAAGCCCGTATCCCGGACAAAAGCGTCCTCCCGGCCCGCTTCCGTTACGCCCTTTTCCCGCAGCGACAATCCCGCGGCCGTCCCCGCGCAAACCAATCCCACTGCCGCCAAAACCGCCGCAAATGTTCTCTGTCCCCTTTTCATTTTTGCCCCTTTCCTTCTTTTGTAAAAAACTATGTAAAGAAATTCGTGAAATTTTAATTTTATTAAGCTGCTTCACTTACTATAAGTTTACCATAATTTTCCATATTTTGCAAGCATTTCCGAGTGGGAAAGCAAAATTTTTTTTATTTTATCAAAAAGGCGCAACAAGCTCTGTCCGCTTTTGACAAGCCCATATATGAAAACCGGCCGCATCGGCGGCCGGTTTTTGCGGTTTTCATGGGGCGCGATTTATTTGACCAGCGTCATAAACCACTCCACGGTCTGGGGATCGTAATGGGAGAAAAAGAGGCTTTTCCCCGTATCGAGCGCGGCGATCGCCCGCATATCCTCGTCGGAGAGGGCGAAATCGAACACGTTCAGATTTTCCTCCATGCGTTCCCTGCGGGTGGACTTGGGAATGACCACCACCCCGCTCTGAATCAGAAAGCGCAGCGCCGTCTGCGCCGCCGTCTTTCCGTATTTTTTGCCCGTGCGGACGAGGACGTCGTTGGTGAACAGCCCGTTTTTGCCCTCGGCAAAGGGGCCCCAGGACTCTATTTGCGTCCCGTATTTCCCGGCGACTTCGCGCGCCGTTTTCTGCTGCTGGAACACGTGCGTCTCCACCTGATTGACCGCGGGCACCACCTCGCAGAAATTGGCGAGGTCGATAAAGCGGTCGGGATAAAAGTTGGAAACGCCGATCGCGCACGCCTTGCCCGCCTTATACGCCTTCTCCATCGCCCGATAGGTGCCGTAATAATCGCCGAAGGGCTGATGAATGAGCAGCAAATCGACGTAATCGGTGCCCAGCTTGCGCAGGGATTCGTCTATCGAGCGGGCGGCTTTTTCCTCGCCCGCGTTGGTTATCCACACCTTCGTGGTCAGAAACAGCTCCCCGCGGGGAATGCCGCTCTTTCTGACGGCACTGCCCACGCCCTCCTCGTTGGCATACGCCTGCGCCGTATCGACGGAACGATAGCCGACGGAGAGCGCGTCGAGCACGCACCGCTCGCACTCCGAGGGGGATACCTGATAGACGCCGTAGCCGAGCACGGGCATTTTGACGCCGTTGTTCAACGTAACATATTCCATAATGCTTCTCCTTGATTTTATTTCCGCGCGGGATTTTCCCGCGGCTTTATTTTTCGAGCAAGGCATACAAAAGGCAGTCGATCTTGTCTATGCACTTCTGCGTGCAGTGCAGTTTTTCCAACAACTCCGCGCGGAGCCCCCGCAAAATGCGCGCCTTTTCCTCTCTGTCCGTCTCGGGACGGAAATAGCGGACGATTTCCTCCTCTTTCAGCCCCGCCGCCGACAAAAACTCGATTGCGGCGGCCCGTTCGAGGTCTCCGTCCCCCGCCCTTTCGCCGAGGATCCCCCGCTTTTTGAAATATTCCAGCTTTTTCGGGTCGATCCCGTACTTTTTGCAGGTCTTTTCAAACATTTCGCAATTTCTCCGAAAAAAATAGAAATGCCGCGCCTTCCGACGTTTGCATTTCTATTATACCCCATTCCGCGGAAAATGTAAAATACCTGCTTTTTATATTCCGTCATGCCCGATGAGCATGCGGATCTCCTCCAAAAACCGGCTGACCGGGCGGCTCATCGGCTGATATCTCTTCCAGATGATAAAGGTGGGCTGGGAAATTTCCGGATAAAAGGGACGGAAAGCGAGTTCGTCGTTTTTATAATTGGCCAGCGTGCCCTCTATCGTAAAGACGTAACCGCGATCCTGAAGCGCGAACAGCGCCGCGTTGTTGATGAGGTTGAAGGTGGCGATGACGTTCAGTCTGTCGAACCCCTCTCCCAGCGCCCGGCGATAAAAATCCCGCACGGACGCGCGCTTGTTGGCGACGACGGGAAGCCCCTGCAAATCCTCCACCGTGACGTACTCCTTTTCGGCGAGCGGCGATTTCGCGCTCATCAGAATGCCGCAGCGGTCCTCAATGCCCAGCCGCATGAACTCGTATTTCCCGATTTCCCCCGGCTCCACCAGAAGCCCGATGTCCAGCACGCCCCTGTCCAGCCGTTCCTTTACGTGATCGGCGATGTCCGAATGGATATCGAAGGTGACGTCGGGATATTTTTTGCGGAAAGATTCGATGGCACGGGGAAAAATTTCCGCCGCCCGCGTCTCCGCGGCGCCGATGCTCACCGTGCCGCTCAGGTTTTCGTTTCTCTGCCGGAACTCGTTCTCCGTCTTGATTTCCAGCTCCACCATCTCCTCCGCGCGGCGGCGGAGCAGCATGCCCTCCTCCGTCAGCGTAATCTTCCGCTTGCCGCGGATAAACAGCGTCGTCCCCAGCTCCTCCTCGAGCTCCGCAAGCTGTCTGGAAAGGGTCGGCTGCGTGATGTACAGCGATTCCGCTGCCTTGGATATATTTTCCTCCCTCGCCAACGCCAGAAAATACCGCAATACCCTCAGCTCCATAGGCCGTCCTCCATGCGCGTTTCTTACCTGTATAAGTATACCATACTTTTCGGGCATAATCAAGCATTTCGGAAAAATTTTCCGCGAAAAAGCCGAAAGGACAAAAGATCCGGACGCCCCGCAAAGCGCCCGGAAATCCGTTTCCGAAACCGATCGATCTTTTCAAAATATCCCGTTCGTCAAAGCCATGGTGTCCCGATATCCCTGGCGGCCCTACTTGAAATCGACCGTAAAAGTCGTGCCCTCGCCCAGGCGGCTTTCCACGCGCAGTCCCCAGCCCGAACGGCGGCAGATCTTTTTGACGACCGCAAGCCCCAGCCCGAAGCCGCCGTTTTTGCCGCTGTGCGACTTGTCCACCGTAAAAAATCGGTCGAAAATGCGCTCGAGATTCTCCTCCGCGATGCCGATGCCGGTATCGGAGACGATGAGGCGGGGATGTCCGTCCTCCATGCGTCTGACCCCCACGTGCAGGCTTCCGCCCTCCTTGTTGTAGCGGATGGCGTTGCGTATGAGATTGCCCAACACCTCGCTCAGCCGCTCGTGGCGGCTCATGACGGAAATGTCCGGCTCGATTTCCTTTTCCAGCGATATCCTGCGCTTATCGATATCGGGCGTGAGGATATCCAGCGTCTCCTCGGCCAGCTTGGAGAGATTCACCTCGTACGCGGGGAGCTCGTCGTTGTCGATTTCGTTGTAATTGATGATGCAGGCGATAAGCTTGGAGAGACGGTCGCTCTGCCTGACCAGCGTCTCCGCCGCCGTCTTTGTCTGCTCCTCGTTGAGAGCGCCGCTCGCAATCAGCTCCGAATAGCCGCGTATGGAGGTGAGCGGAGTATTCATTTCATGGGTCACGTTGGCGATAAAATCGTTTTTGGAACGCTGCGCCTTTTCGACGAGGTCCTTTTCCTCCGAAAGCTCGCGGAATTGTTCGCTCACCTCGCTGTTGCGCTTGTTGAGCACGTCCACGATGGGCTGCAATTCCGGATAACGGGTGGTCAGTTTGAGGTTGAGGGATGCGTCCTTCGCCAGCCTGCGCACCGGGCTGATGATGTACTCCGTCCCGAGATAGGTGAACAGCAGGCAGACGAGGAAATCGAGCAGCAGAAACCAACCGATCGTCGGAAGCGTGTCGCGGAAAACCTGCCATTCGGAGGAAGTGGGAATGGCGATCCGGACGAGATAGTCCTCCCCGTCCGCGGGGGAAAAGCGGCGGCAGTAATAAATCATATCCTCGCCGAGCGAGGAGCTGCGGCGCACGGCATATCCTTCCCCCTCGGACAGGGCCAGGCGCACTTCCTCCCTGTCCGCATGGTTGCCGAGATCCTCCTTGCTGCTGTCCGCCAGCACGTTCCCCTCCGTGTCGATAAAGGTGACCCGAAGCCCGGAAAGCTGCCCTGAAAAGCCGTCCGCGCCCGACTGGTCCAACGAATAGTCGTTTTCGTCGAACAGGTTCATATAAATTTTCAAGTCGCCGCGCGCGGCGTCGATGAGATTGTCGTAGAACACCTGCGTCGACAAAAGCGCATAGATGAGCAGCACCACCGCCATGATGAGCTGGGAAATCCACAGTATTTTTTTGCGCATAGAGCCTCGCTCCCCTTTCCCTTAAATTATGCCAAAAAACGGATAGACGCAACCCTGCCCTACCCGTTCGCTTTCCGCTTATGACTTTTTGAACCGATATCCGACGCCGAACACCGTTTCAAAATTGTCGATCCCCAGCTTTCGGAGCCGGGCGATGTGATTGTCCAGCGTCCGGGTTTCCGTATCGACATAGCCCCAGATCTCCGTCAGGAGGGTATCGCGGGGAAGGACGATGTCCGCGTTCCGCATACAGTAGCGGAGCAGCTCAAATTCCTTTTTGTTGAGGTCGAGCAGTCGTCCGTCCAGCGTGACGGTCATCGCGTCGTTGTTGAGTTCCAGCCGCCCGATTTTGATGACGTTGCTGCCCGCTTTGCGGCGGAGGGCGGCATTGACGCGCGCCACCAGCTCCATGACGCCGAAGGGCTTGGAAATGTAATCGTCCGCCCCCATGTTCAGGCCCGTGACCTTGTCTCCCTCCTGCCCCAGGGCGCTGAGCATGATGCAGCACACGCTGGGATAGTGCTGCTTTACCTCCCGCAATACGTCCAGCCCGTTGCCGTCGGGAAGCATGATATCGAGCAACGCCACGTCCGGGATCCCTTCCTTGAGCCCCGCATGAAACTCCTGAATGCTGCCGAACGTACGGCAGACGAGCTGTTCCCGCTCGAGAGAAAATTTAATGAGTCCGCCGATGCTGGCGTCGTCCTCCAAAACATAAACAGTGCCTTTCATTCACTCACCTCGGAATATATCCCAAAAAAGCGGGGAGGGTCAAAGCGCATCGGTGCTGTGCGCGATGTAGCTGAGATGGTCCCCTATCCGCTCCAGATTGGAAACAAGATTGATAAATACGGTATTGTTTTCCGGCCGGCATTCCCCGCGGCTCATGCGGGCGATGTGGTCGGCGATGAGCTCCCGCCGCATGTCGTCGATGCGGTCCTCCGTCCTGTCCGACTCCTCCATGAGCGCATATTCCCCGTCGAGCGCGATCCGCTTCACGAGGGCGTACTGAACGTGCAAAAGCTCGTGCATCGCCGAAATTTTCTCTCCCACGGCCGCCGAAAACACCAGATTGTCGTTGACCTCCCGGCGGGTATATTTGGTGAGATTGTCCGCAATCTCGGAAATGCGCACGATATCCCCGACGTCGTTGTGCAGCGCGCACACGAGTTTTTCGTCCTCCAGGGAAATTCCGTTTGCCGAAACCCTGACGAGATAATCGCTTATCCGCTCGCTCAGGCGGGCGATGGCGTCGTTTTGCGAAAGCACCTTCTCCGCCGCGGAGAGATCCCGGGCGATGAATCCGTCAAACGCCGTTTTCAGGCTCTCCATCGCCATGTCCGCCATGCGGAAAATCTCCTTGGCGATCTGGTTGATCGCCAGCGTCGGCGCGGTGAGCAGCCGTTTGTCCATAAACGACCCGTCCCCGCCGTCCGCCTTCTTTTTGTCGGGCACGAGGAGCGCGGCCAGCTTTTGCAGCCCCTTCGCAAACGGAAGAAACAGCAGCGTGCAGGCGCAGTTAAAGAAGGTATAAAACATGGCGAGCCGGGTGCCCGGCCGCGAAAACCATCGTCCGAACGTCCCGTCCTCAAAGCCCGGAATGCACAGAAGCAGCACGGTGAAAATCAGGGAGCCGAGCACGTTGAACAGCAGATGCACGACGGCGGCGCGGCGGGCGTCCGCGCTCGCCCCCGCAGCGGAGATCAGAGGCGCGAGGCAGGAGCCGATATTCGTCCCCAACAGGAGATACAGCGGGGCGTTGCCGCCGCCCCCGATGGCCGCCCCCTGAGAGGCGATGGCGATGACGAGGGCCACCGCCGCCCCCGGCGACTGTACGAGCGCCGTCAGAAGCGCCCCCGCCAGAAGGAGCAGAAAAGGATTGGACAGCTCCGTGAGCCAGGCGGCTCCCTCCGCCTGCATATACGTCCGCAGCGTGAGCGACAGGACGTCGAGCCCCAAAAACACCAGACCGAAGCCCGCCAGCGCGAGGCCGCAGCTCTTTACGCGGTCCCGCGAGGAAAATTTTTCCACGAACACGCCCGCGAGGACGAGCGCCATAAAGACCGCCGCCGCGTCGAAGGATTGCAGCGCGGCGATCTGCGCGGTGACGCAGCTGCCGATGTTGGCGCCGAGGACGACCGAAGTCGCCTGTCCCAAGGACATCACGCCCGAATTGACGAAGCCGATGACCATCACGACGGTGACCGAAGAACTTTGCACCACCGCCGTCGTCACGGCGCCCAGCCCCACGCCCGCGGGCGTCTTTCCCGAACTGCGGTCGAACAGCGTTTTCAGGCCGTTGCCCGCAATCCGCTCCAGATTGTCGCCGAGCAGCTTGAAACCGAGCAGAAAGGCACCGAAGCCCGCCAGAATCCTGATCGCCGCATAGATAACGTCCGTCATTCGTCACTCCCTTGCCGTAGGCAAACCATCATGGAATCCTTTCCCCCGCCTATCATTATATAATACCCCGACCCGAAAGTCACCTCAAAGTCGGGGAAAAATGACAAAAACCGCAAAAAAAGAACGATATGCCGGATTTTTTATCGATAAGTTTGTATCAATATCCGTTTTCGGTATTGACGTGCACGCCGGTGATGGAATAGATGACCCATTCGGCGATGTTGGTGGCGTGGTCGCCTATCCGCTCGAGATACTTGGAGACGAGCATGAGGTCGAGGGCGCGTTCGGCGAACTGTTCGTCCTTGCGGATGCACTCGAACAGGGCGTTTTTGGCGCCGTTGAAGAGATCGTCCACCTCGTCGTCCGACTTGCAGACCTTCTGGGCGAGTTCGAGGTCGGAATTGGTAAAGGCGAGGACGGCGTTGTCCACCATGCGGATGACCGCCTCCCCCATCTTCCCCACAAACTCGATGTTGTAGGCGGTGCCGCTGCGCCCGCCCTTGGTGATGATTTCGGCGATGTCCGCCGCAAAATCGCCGATCCTCTCCATGTCGGTGATCATTTTCAGCGCGGCGGAAATCATGCGCATGTCCGCCGCCACCGGCTGCTGGGTGAGGAAAAGTTTGAGGCAGAGGCTCTCGATCGTGCGTTCGGCGTCGTCGATGATGCAGTCCTTGTTGATGACCTCCTGCGCCATGATGAGGTCGTCTTTTTCGAGCGCCTGCATCGTGTTTTTTATCGCTTCTTCGATGTAGGAACCCATTTGAAGTATGTCCGTTTTGAGCTCTTTCAGCTCGCTGAGGTACGTGGTACGCATTGCCATATCAACCAAATCTCCCTGTGATATAATCTTCCGTTCTCTTGTCGGAAGGCACGGAAAAAATCTGTTCCGTGTTTCCCATTTCCACCATTTCGCCGAGCAGGAAAAACGCGGTCTTGTCGGAAATACGCGCCGCCTGCTGCATGTTGTGCGTGACCATGACGATGGTGAAATTCTTTTTCAGTTCGGTGCAGAGCTCCTCTATTTTGCCCGTCGAAATGGGGTCGAGCGCCGAAGTCGGCTCGTCCATGAGCAGAATCTGCGGCTCGACGGCGAGGGCGCGCGCGATGCAAAGGCGCTGCTGCTGCCCGCCCGAAAGGCCGAGCGCGGATTTGTTCAGCCGGTCTTTGAGTTCGTCCCACATCGCCGCCCCCTTCAAGGACTTTTCGACGATGCCGTCCAGCTCGCTCTTGCGGCGGATGCCGAAGGTGCGGGGCCCGTAGGCGATATTGTCATAGACGCTCATCGCGAAGGGATTGGGGCGCTGGAACACCATGCCGACGTTTTTGCGGAGCATGGCGAGATTCATGCCGCGGTCGTAAATGTTGACGCCGCCTATCTGAATGCCGCCCTCCACCCGGCAGCCCTCCACGAGGTCGTTCATGCGGTTGAGGGACTTGATGAGGGTGGACTTGCCGCAGCCGGACGGCCCTATCATCGCCGTGATCTGCTTTTCGGGGATAGTCATGTTTATGTTTTTCAGCGCCTGAAAATCCCCGTAAAAGAGATTCATTTCCCGTATATCGATTGCGATGTTGTCGCTAAATTGAAATTTCTCTATCGTTTTCATAGTTTACTTTCCCACATATGCCCCGCTTTCCGTCGCCTGTCTCACGACGACGACCGCGGCGGGCTCGGATTCCTTTTGCGGTTCGGGGATTTTCTCCTCCTTGACTGTTTTCGTATTTGTATTTCCGCCGTCGCCCTTGATTTTCCGGTCAAATTTCTTCTGCACCAGGGTCACCAGCACATCGAGAACGATGACGATGACGAGCAGCACCACCGCCGTCGCGTACATTTCGTCCATCTGGAGGCCTTCCTGCTGGAATACATACATGAACACGGAGAAGGTCGCGCCCGTGCTGGAATACCCGTCCGGCATCTGAATGGTCGTACCGGAGGTATAGATGAGTGCCGCCGATTCGCCGACGATGCGCCCGATACTCAGGATAATCGCCGTGACGATGCCGCGCAATGCGGCGGGAAGGACGATTTTGAAAATGGTACGCACCTTGGACGAACCGAGCGCCAGAGACGCTTCCCGCATGCTGTCGGGCACTTCCCGAAGGCTTTCTTCCGTCGAGCGGATGATGGTGGGAAGTACGATGAGCACCATCGTGAACGACCCCGCCCAGAGGCTGTATCCCAACCCGCATATATCGCAGAAAAAGATCTTGCCAAACAGGCCGAAAACGATGGAAGGAACGCCCGACAACGCGTCGATGAACAGGCGTATCACCTTAATGAAATTGCTCCCCTTTTTGGAATATTCGTTGAGGAAAATGGCGGCCCCTATGCCGAGCGGCAGCGAGATGAGCAGAGTCATGAAAATAATCATGAGCGTGGACACGAACGCCGGAGCGAGCGTCACCCGTGCGTTACTGCTTTCCCCGAACAAAAAGGTAAAGCTGAGATGCGGAATACCGCGGACGCAGATGAATACGATCATGAACAGCAATACCGCCGCCACAATCGCCGCAAGGGCGATGCTGACGTATTTGAGTATCGTCTGCGGAACGCCGCACTGTTTATAGGTATAAATTTTCTCCGATGTCCTATGGGCGTGAATCTTTCCGCCGAACAGCTTATCTCCGCCCACCTTGTCCTTTTTGACAAAGTTGAGCACGCCGGTGATGAGAAGCACGAACAGCAGAAGGATAAAGCCCATGGCAATCAGGGCGCTCTGATGAATGCTTCCGTTTACCGCGTACCCCATTTCCTTGGCGATCGTCGTCGTCAACGATGCAATCGGCTTGAAGAAGGAATCGGGCATGTTGGACGAATTGCCGATGACGAACATGACCGCCATCGTCTCGCCCACCGCGCGGCCCACGCCGAGGATAATTGCGGACATGATGCCCGAACGGGCGGCGGGGAGCATGACCCGGAACACCGTCTGATCCTTACTGTTTCCCAGACCGAGCGAGCCTTCATAATATTCTCTGGAAACGGCCTCCATGCTGTTTTTGGAGAGGGAGGCTATCGTCGGCACGATCATGAGCGACAAAATGAGCATGGCGGAAAACAGCCCCGTCGGCTCGCCGCCGGGCGCAAATTTTGCCACCAAGGGCAACAGGACCGCAACGCCGAAAAATCCGATGACGATGGAGGGAATGCTGGCCAGAAGGTTTATGACCTGCTCGAAAAAACCCTTGAGCGGAAATTTCCGAAGCACGGGGATATGTTTAAGCCCCGGAACATGCTCCAGCGTCTTGGGACAGTAAAATGCCATGAACACGGCGGTAAAAATGCCGAACATCGAACCGAGCACGGCGGCGCACGCCGTTAAGGCGAGCGTCGTGACGATCATCGGGGAAATCCCGAAAATATCGCCGAGCGTATAATCCACTTCCCCGCTCGTCACCCTGTCCTCCCAGCTGGGACGCCACACGTCCCCGCCGAGGAAATTAAACAGGCCCACCTCACGAAACGCGGGAAGGCTCCGCCAGAAAACGAATACGACAATCGCCACCACGGCGATAATGGAAAATGCCGCGCAAATTCCAAAAGATATTTTCGCGGCATTTTCACTTGTCGATGCTTTTCTAACGGTATTTCTTTTAATCGTTTCTTCCTTTTTCATTTTATATCTACCGTTATAAAATCAGCTTTTGCAGAGATCGAAAATCTTATACTCAGGCTCTGATGTATCCTTCGTCCTCGATGAACTCCTGGATTTCATCGGTGAAGAGATAATCGTAGAACGCCTGCGCGACGGGGCTGAGGTCTCTGTTCGCGTTCAGGACGAGATTGAAGGGACGGGACAGGGCATAGTCGCCCAATTCGATATTTTCAACCGTGGCATCCACGCCGTTGTACTGCACCGCTTTCACCGCATCCGTCACCGCACCGAGGGAAATGTAACCGATAAGGTTAGTATTACCCGCGGTGGAAATCTGCGTAATCACATTGCCCGTGGAGGTCTGCTCCTGGACGCAATCGGCAAATTCCAGCGCATCTTCAAGCGCTTCGCCATCGGTGTTGACGACAAGTTCGTCAAACGCGCCGCGCGTTCCCGAACCTTCCTCGCGGCTGATCGCGCGGGAAATAGTATTCTGGATCTCCGTGCCGTCAACATAAAGATTATAGATTTCGTCCGCCGTCACGTTGGTCACGGTGCAGGAGGGATTGACGATAATCGCGATGCCGTCCGTCGCAAGCTTCACCGCCTCGGCGCCCTGCGCTATTTCGGAAGAACTGAGGTCGCGGGAGGAAAGTCCGATGTCGTTGCCGCCGGAAATGGCGTCGGAAATACCCGTACCCGAACCGTTGCAGCTGATAGAAACGGTAACTCCGGAGTGAATGGCTTCAAATTTCGCGGCGATGTCTCTCATCAATTCTTCCATCGATGTGGAACCAGTGAGTCTGACCGTTCCGCTCAGTTCGCCCGAGCCGGTCGATTCGTCATTCCCGTCGCCGCAGGCAGCGAACGCCGCCATCGTGCCGACCGAAATTGCCGCAAGCGCAAGTGCCAAAAACTTCTTCGATTTCATAAAATTTCTTTCTCCTTGTTCATGTTGTGCCTGTATGATATCATACACTTGTAAAAAACTCCGCATTATTTTGTAACAAAGTCGTAATAAGTGCGTCATTTTTTATTTACAAGTGTAAAAAATTTTTTACAACTCGGCGTTCGGACGCCCTTTTACGGTCCCGAAAAGGAGTTTCTTTTCCCTCCTCTTTCGCAAATCGAAAAATTTTCGTCAAATGTAATATACTTCTTTTACAGCTTATCCCAAAAAGCGCCTTTCTATGAGCGCGCGGCCTTTTCTTCCTCTTTTTTCTCTTTTCTTCCCCTTTTCGCGCGTTCTTCCCGCGCGGGCGCGACAAATAATTTTTTCGGGAAGCGTCTCCGCATTTCTTTTCCGACTTTTTCCCTCGCTTCCCTTTACAAACGCGCCCGGTTGTGGTACAATAAAGACAGAATCCAAGGAAAGGAGGACATCGATGATTTACACCATAGAAAACAGGTCGCTGAAAATTGCCGCGGACACCTCGGGGGCGCAGTTGCAATCCATTCAGAGCAAGCCGGGAGAAACGGAGTATCTCTGGCAGGGGGACCCCGCTTATTGGTCGGGCAGGGCGTACAATCTTTTCCCCACCATCGGCAGAATGTACAAAAACGCCTACACCTGCTACGGCGAAAAATATACCCTGCTCCCCCACGGCATCGCGCGCTACCGCGCCTTCCGCCTCGCCGACCGCACGGCGACCAAACTCCGCTTCCGCCTGACCGAGGACGAGGATTCGCTGAAAAACTATCCCTTCCGCTTTTGCTTCGACGTCTGCTATGCGCTGTGCGGAAACCGCCTGGAAATTGCCTTCGAGGTGACCAATACGGACGAAAAGGAACTTGTCTTTGCGTTGGGCGGCCACCCCGGATTCAATATCCCCTTCGGCGGCGGGACCTTTGAAAACTACTATCTCGAATTTCCCGAAAAGACCGCGGTGACGTGGCACACCCTCTCCAAAAATAAATTTATGTCGGGAAAGACGGTACCCATGTCTTTGACGAACGGCACTCAGCTCTTTCTGAAACACGAGCTGTTCGACAACGATGCCATCATTCTCGGCAACACCTGCCGCCGCGTCTCCATCAAAAATACGGCGGACGCGCGCAAAATTACGCTGGACTACCCCGGTTTCAAGTACCTCGGCGTCTGGCACACGCCCGAGACGGACGCGCCCTTTGTCTGCCTCGAGCCTTGGTCCGCCCTCCCCGCGACGGAAGGAGTCACCGATGCGCTGGAAGGCAAAGAGGACATGTATCACCTCGTCCCCGGCAAGACCTTCCGCACCGTCTGGGGCATCGAAATTACGGAATGACCGGATACCCGGATACCCGCGCCGCGCGCGAAAAGGGCGTTCCCCATAGCTTGGGGAACGCCTGCTTTTTCTATTTGCTTTTCCCGGAAAGGGCTTAAAAGCTCAAAAGACCGATTCGCCGACGATGGTCGCGGTCACCTTGTCGCCGTTGACGACGAGATAGGCATAGCTGCCGCCCTCGCCCGCGGGAAAGCGGAGAGAGCCGGGATTGACCAGCAGCACACCGTCCTCCTCGGAGATCAGCGCCCGATGGGTGTGCCCGTACAGGGCCACGCCGCACCCCCGTTTCTTCGCCTCGGCCGCCAGGCGGGACAAATCGGACTTGACCTTATATTTGTGCCCGTGGCAGAAAAAGATCTTTACGCCCTCCGCCTCCAGCTCCCATTCGGCAAGCGCGGGATAAAAGTCGCAGTTTCCCTGACACACGTAGGTCTTTTCGGGATATTCGCGGGAAATCTCCCGCATGTCCGCCGCGCCGTCGCCGAGATGGATGATATAATCGTTTTCGGCAAACAGCTTTTCCAGCCGCCCTATCCCCTCCCGATGTCCGTGCGTATCCGAAAAAACAATCATTGTTTTCATACCTGCCCCACTCCTTACAGCTTTCCGCCGCACTTTTCGACGAGATTTTGCAGGGCGCGGAAGCGATGGGAAACGGCGTTTTTCTCCTCCGCCGACGCCAGCCCGAACGACTTGCCCAAATCGTCGCTGAAAAAGATGCAATCGTAGCCGAACCCGTTCGTGCCCGTATCCTCGAAAAGGATTTTCCCGTACGTGCGCCCCTCGGCTACCGTTTCCCTTCCGTCCGGACGCACGAGGGCGACGGCGCTTTGGAAATATGCCCTGCGGTCGGTTTTCCCCTCCATATTTTTCAGCAAAAGCGCCCGATTCGCCGCGTCGTCCCCGTGGCCGCCCGCATAGCGCGCGCTGTACACGCCGGGCGCGCCGCCCAGCGCCTCCACGCACAGGCCGCTGTCGTCCGCGATCGCGGAACACCCCAGCGCCTCCGCCGCCGCCCGCGCCTTGATGAGGGCGTTTTCGGCAAACGTGGAGCCCGTCTCCTCCGCCTCGCCCGAAAAACCCGCTTCCCTTTGCCCTATCACCTCGCATTCGGGGAAAATCTCCGCAATTTCCCGCAGTTTGTTCGCGTTTCCCGTCGCCACCACCAGCCGGATTTTTTCTTTCGCCACGTCCCTTTCCTCCGTCAGAATCTTTTCGTAAGCCACCCGCTCGCTCCCGTCCGCGAGGAATATCCTTCCGCACTCCGAAAAGCCGTTTTTGACCAGCGCGCCGCGCATGGCAAAATTTTTTTCGTGCGTGTCCGCACGCAAGCTGCTGCGCCCGTTATCGAGGGCCAGGGAAGCGGCGAACGCATACAATTTCCCCGTCAGCCCCCTGCGTTTGAAGGAATTTTTCACGCACACGCGGTGAACGGCCAGATAGTTTTCCCCGTCCGTCAGCCAGCGCCCGCCGTAAATTTTATCGTACGTCGGCTCGCGGAAAACGACGGCCATGCTCGCCGCGGGCACGCCGTCCGCCTTTAGGAGACAGGACTCTCCCTTTCGGATATCTTCCAGCACGTCCGCGAGCGCGGGATAGCCGTTCTGCCATTGGTCCACGCCCGCCGCCCGCAAGGCGGCGCTTCCCTCCGCGTACATTTCTGCCACCGCCGCGGCGTCCTCTTCTCTCGTTTTTCCGATTTGTATTTCCATATCGATTATTATAGCACACCGCCCCGCAAAAAGCAACCGCGAAGCGCCCTTCAGGCGGCTTTTCCGGATTCCTGCGCCTTTTCCCTTCCCGCCTGCATCCGCATGGAATTGAGCACGGCGAGCAGCATCACCCCCACGTCGCCGAACACCGCCAGCCAGAGCGGCAAAATCCCCGCCGCGCCGATTGCCAGAAAAACCGCCTTCATGCCGATGGAAAAGGCGATATTCTGCCCGACGATGCGCCGCATTTTGCGCGCGATGCGGATACAGCGGGGAAGCGCGCGCAGGTCGTCGGAGACGAGTACGAAATCGGAAGCCTCCACCGCCGCGGCGCTGCCCAGCTTTCCCATGGATACCGAGCAGTCCGCCGCCGCCATCACGGGCGCGTCGTTGATGCCGTCCCCGACGTACATCAGCGTCCCGCCCCTTTTCAGCTCCTCCGCGCATTTCAGTTTCTCATCCGGCAAAAGATTTGCCTTCACCTCGGACATGCCCAGCTCGTCCGCGATTTTCCGCGCGCGGGCCTCGCCGTCTCCCGTCAGCATGACCACCCGTTTCACGCCCGCGTCGCGGAGCCCGGATATCGCCTCTTTCGCCTCCGGCCGCAGCCTGTCGCCCATTTCCACCCGCCCGAGATATTTCCCGTTCAGGGCCGCATATACCTGCGTACGGCCGCTTTCTCCCTCCGTTATCTCTATTCCGCATTCCTTCAAGAGCCCCGCATTTCCGACGAGCAGTTTCCCGCCGCCGAGCTCCGCCCGGATGCCCTTCCCCGCAAGCTCCCGCACATTGTCGGCAGCGGCGGCCGCGACCTCCGCAAACGCGCCGGCGATCGGGTGCGCGGACCCCTTCTCCGCCGAAGCGACGGCCGAGAGGAGTTCTTCTTCCGTCACTCCCTCCGCGGGATACGCGCCCGACACGGAAAAGCCCCCTTCCGTGAGCGTGCCCGTCTTGTCAAAGGCCACGATGTCCGCTTTCGCGGCCACGTCCAGCCAGGTGGCCCCCTTGACGAGAATGCCGCTCCGCGCGCACCGCCCTATCCCCGAAAAATACGTGAGAGGCACGGAAATGACCAGCGCGCACGGACAGGAGATGACGAGGAAATTCAGCGCGGTGCCCACCCAGCGGCGAAAATAGCCGCCGTATCCGCCGCCGTTTGAAAAACCGAGTACCAGGGGAACGACGACGGCGATCAACCCCGCCAGCAAACACACGGCGGGGGTGTAATATCTCGCGAATTTCGCGATGAATTTTTCGGGCGCCGCCTTTTGGGCGGAGGCGTTCTCCACGAGGTCGAGAATTTTTTTCACGGCGCTGTCCTCATAGGCGCGGGTCGCCTTCATCTCGAACACGCCCCCCGCGTTTATGCTTCCGGACAAAATTTCCTCCCCCTTTCGCACCTCTTTCGGCTCCGCCTCTCCCGTGAGCGCCTTCACGTCCAGCGTCGCGACCTCGCCGAGCAATATGCCGTCCGCCGCCACGCGGTCCCCCGCCCGCACGAGCAATACGTCGCCCGCCGCGATCTGTTCGAGGGGAACGGCCCGCTGTTCTCCGCCCTCGATGCGGACGGCGGTTTCGCTCTTGAGCTTCATGAGCTCGGAGACGGAACGACGGGAAGCGCCGACGGCGACGCCCTGTAACAGCTCCCCCGTCTGATAGAGGAGCATGACGGCGGCGGCTTCTCCCCACTCCCCGAGACAGAGCGCGCCGACGGAGGCGGCCGTCATGAGAAAATTCTCGTCAAAAATGCGTCCCTTGACGAGATTTTTCACCGTGGAGAGCAGGACGGGATACCCCACCGCCAGATACGCCGCCGAAAGAAGGACGCGGGAAAGGACGAGGGCTGCGCGCCCTTCCGCCAACCCGCCCGTCAGAATACCTGTCAAAAACAAAACGGCCGCGACGAGAATGCGCAAAATTTCCCGCCGATGCGATTGTTTGGGCGCAACCGCCTTGTCTCCGTCCAATACCTGCACGTTGTCGAAATGCCCCGCCGCGCGGATCACCCGCCGCACGGCGTCGTCATTTTCCGCGTCCAGCAAAATCGTCTGCGTAATAAAATCCACGCGGACCTCTTTGACACCGCGGATTTTTTTCAGCTCGTCCTCCAAATCCAGCGCGCACGCCGCGCAATGCAGATTTTTCAGGTGCAGCAGAATTTTCCCGTCCGGGCGCCGCCCGCCCGGTTGCTTTGCAAGTTCCTCGGCGCTCTGTGCGCACTGCTTGTCCATGTCCTTGTCCATGGTGACGATACGACCTCCCCGCCGCAAATTTTTCCCGCCGCCTCCGCGCAAAAGCGAAGCGCGGCCCCGCGGCCTCACTGCCTTTTCAGAAAAATATCCCTCGCCGAAAATCGGGACACGAACGTCCTTCCGTCCGCTTCGCCCAACGCCCCGTCCGCATGCAGCGTCAGCCGCTTGGCGACGAGGCATTGCCGCGTCAGCTTATACCTGCCGTTGCGCTCCGCGTCCCCGTACTTGGTATCCCCCGCGACGGGACAGCCGATGTGGGCGAGATGCGCGCGTATCTGGTGCGTCTTTCCCGTGTGCAGGACCACCTCGACGAGCGTCCCCTCCCCTTCGCGTCCCTTCACGCGGTATTCGGTGACGATCTTCTCGGCGCCCGCCGCGGGCCTGTCGAAAATGCGCACCCGCGCCCGCTCCGCATCCTTTTTCAGCCAGGCGGTCAAAACGTCCCCCTCCTTCGGGAATCGCCCGAAACAGACCGCCTCGTAAACCTTTTCCACCCGCCGCTGCCGGAAAGCGTCCGAAAGCGCCCGTTCCGCGGCCGCATTTTCGGCAAAGGCGATGAGCCCGCGGGTATTCCGGTCCAGCCGATGCACGAAAAAGCATTCCCGTTCCCTGTTGAGCGCGGCGAACACCGCCTCCGAATTGACCCCGCTCTCCTTGTCCGCGATCAGCAGATTGCCGTCCTCATAAAGGACGGCAAACGCCGATTTTCCCTCCTGCGCGGGCGAGAGGTAATAGGCCACGCGATCCCCGGGGAGGAGGCGGACGTTTTCGCCCGTCCTCTTTCCGTTGACGCGGATTTCCCGGTTGCGCAGAAGATACTCCCAGAAAAAGGAGCCCTGGGCATAGGTATTGTCGGTAAATTCTTTCAGACTCTGCGGTTTATCCGCCGTAAATTCTTTCACGTTCTTTTTTCCGTTTTCTCTTTTTCGCAAATTTTCTGACCGCGCCGCAAACGGCGGCGACGATCCCCGCCCCGCATAAAACCGAAAGCAGCGCCGCCCCGCCTCCCGTAAGCAGAAAATATACGAGGTAGGCGCAGAGAAACGCAAACAGCGTCTGCAAGGCGGCATACAGGCAGGCCGTCTTTCCTCCCAGCTCCCTCGCGCAGGCGGCAAGCGCCGAAACGCAGGGCGGAATGAGGGCCACAAAAGTCAGATAGGCACAGGCGGAGGGAAGGGAAAACGCGGGCCCCTCGGGATAGAGCACGGCGAGCATGCCCGCGATGTTCTCCTTCGCCACCAGGCCGCTCACGGCGGCAAACGCGGCGCGCCAATCGTCGATGCCCATCGGATAAAAAGCGTACCGGAGAACGCCGCACAGCTTTGCCAGAAAACTTTCCTCCGCGGGCGCGGGGCCCGAAAAGGAAAAGGAGGACAAGAACCATACCGCCACCGTAAAGACGAGCACCGTAGCAGATACCTTTATTATAAACTGTTTGACGCGGAAAATCAACTTTTTGCATACGGAAAGGAAATCGGGCAGACAAATTTCCGTCAATTCCATCACGAAATCCCCGTCCTCCCGGCGCAGAAACGCCGCGAGCAGCAATCCCATGCCCGTCCCCAGAACGTACAGCAGCACCGCGCCGAGAAAGGTATTTTCAAAGACGGAGGAGAGCAGGGTGAGATAGACGGGCAGTTTTGCGCTGCAGGGGACGAAAAAGAGCGCCGCCACGGCACGGCGCTGAACGCTGCGGTTTTCCAAAGCCCGCGTCGAAGAGACGGCCGCCGCCGTACAGCCGTAGCCGAGCAGCACCGAAAACGCCGCCCTGCCGGACAATCCGATGCGGGCGAACAGCCCGTCCGTCATAAACGCGAGTACGGACATAAAGCCGCTCTCCTCCAACAGTTCGAGAAAGAGATACATGAGGGCTATCTGCGGCAGAAAAGACAGCACGCCGCCCACGCCCGCGATGAGTCCGTCGCAGACCAAAGAGCGGACGAGCGGCGAGCCTATCCTGCCTCCCGCCCATTCCGCCAGCCGCGAAAAGAACGCTTCCAGCAGGCTTTTTCCGAGGTCCCCCGGCATTCCCCGCCCGAAGGTGAGAAAAAACACCAGGCCCGCCGCCAGGAAAAAGGCGGGCAGCGCAATCCATCCGTTGAGAAACAATCCGTCGATTTTGCGTTCCCTCGCGGGCGGAGCGACATACCCCGCGGGGATCTCCGGACGCGGGAAGGCAGGCGGGACCGCCCCCGGGGAAATCCGGGCGAGAGAAGCCGCAAACGCCGCCGCCGATTTCTTCCGCAGCGCGTTCACCTCGAAGCAGGGAACGCCGAGCGAGCGGCCGACCTTTTCGCAGTCGAGCGTCCCGCCGCGGCGGCGGAATCTGCCGCACATCGTCAGGGCGAGCACGACGGGGACTCCCATGTCTAAAAGGGCATAGGTCAGGCGAAGAGAGCGCACCAGGGAAGAAGCGTCCGCAACATGAACGGCGAGAAAGGGCTCCCCGCTCTCCCTTTGCCGCGCGATGTATTCCCCCGCCGCGCGCTCCTCCATGCTCATGCCGTCGAAGGAGTACAGGCCGGGCAGATCGCAGACGGTGCCAAGCCCGGGAAAGCGGGAAGCGCGCTCGCTGACCCCCACCGTTACGCCGCAGTAATTGCCCGTATGCCCGTGTGCGCCCGTCAGGGCGTTGAACAGCGTGGTCTTTCCCGCATTGGGATTTCCGACGAGGAGAATTTTCAAGGCCGCTCTCCCCCTTTTCCTTCGGTCGCCGCGCCCTCCGCGCGGACAAAAATTTTTTCCGCCAGCCCCCCGCGCACACCCACGCGGACGCCGGAAGCTTCCAAAAGAAAGGTACTTCCGAAAAAGACCGACTTTATCAGCCGGATTTCCGCCCCGGGAAAGACGTTCAGCATTTTCAGCCGCTCGCGGACCTCCGCGGGCGCGTCGATGTCTTCAATCCGCGCGCACTCGCCCGCGCGCAATTGTTTCAAGCACTTCATAGGACAAATATATGCGGGAAATGCGTCCGGGATACCTCTTCCCGAAAATCCCGCAAAAATCCGTCCCGGCGCAGATCATTCGGGGCGGAACATCGGATAGCGGCGCTTGTCCTCCTCGGTGATCTTCCGCTTTATCCGACAGGGCACGCCGACGGCGACGACGCCCGAGGGAATGGACTTCGTCACGACGCTCCCCGCGCCGATGACGGAATTGTCGCCGATCGTCACCCCCGCGAGCACGGTGGAACCTGCGCCGATCCAGACGTTGTTTCCCACGGTGATCGGCTTGGCGATTTCCAGGCCCGCCTTGCGCTGTTCGGGGTCCGTGGGGTGCTCGGCGGTGGTAAAGCAGCAATTGGGCGCGATGAACACATTGTCCCCGAAGGTCACGCGCGCCCCGTCCGTGATGACCAGATTGTGGTTGGAATAGAAATAATTCCCCACGGAAATATTGTATCCGTAATCGCACCAGAAAGGAGGCGTAATGACGACGTTTTCGCCCATGCCCCCCAGCAATTCGGACAAAATCCGTCCCTGCGCCTCCCTGTCGTTGGGGCTCAGTTGATTATACCGATGGCATTTTTCCTTGCACTTCTCTATTTCCGCTTCAAACTCGGGATTGTAACAGCCCTGAAACAGGCAATAGAGAGGCACCTTTACTTTCGGTTGCATTTTCTGATCTCCTCTCCGGATTTTTCCTCTATTGTATCACATTCGGCAGGCGTTTGCAACTCCGCGGCGCCGTGTTTCTCCGTTCTCTCCGCAAAAAACGGCCCCTCCTGTAAACGAAGGGGCCGCCGTATGGGGATCTTGACTCGTAAAAGTCGTGTGGGCAAAATTCCGCTTTCGGGAAAAACGGGGCATCCGCGCGCCTACCGCCGCAGCCAGCGCAGCGCCTCCCGAAAAAATGCCGCCTCCGTCTCCGTGCGGACAAAAGAGATGTCCGCCTGCGGACAAAAGCTGCGCACGCTTTGACACAGCAGCATATTCTGCTCGGCGCGGCAGGGCTTTTCCTCCCCGCGGCAGACCAGAAGCATGCGGGAAAAAGATGTCTCCGGCCCGACATAGAACAGGGGCGCGTATTCGTCTATTCTCTGCAATCTCGGGTCGTAGCCCTGTTCGTATTTTATGACACTGCCGTGAGAAGCCATCTGTCCGCCCTCGAGCATCCATCCCGAAATTTCCCCGGGATCCGTCCCGGCCGCCGACAGCCAGCGTCCGTTCAGCGCCAGCATCGCCGCGAGCCATGCGCCCGCAGCCCGGCCCGCGACAATTATCTCGCCGCTCCCCTGCCACCCGCGCAGCCTCTCGCGGACGAATGACACCGCCTCCGCCGCGTCGTACAGATATTCGGGATATTTCGCTTCGGGATACAGCCGGTAATTGGCCGAAACGAAAGCGTATCCCGCCCGCACGAAACGCTCGGCAAGTCCGCTTCCCGCCCCTTCCGCCTTATCGCCGCCCTCCAATCCGCCGCCGTGAAACCAGACGATGCAGGGAAAGCGCTCCGTTTCGGGAATATAGGCGTCCAGCCGATTCCGATGATTGTATCTGATCCCTATAAGGGTTTTCATGGATGGTCAAAACCTCCGTAAAACATTTCCGAACGGAGGGCCGGAAAATGTTTTCTCGTTCTTTTTTCGATAAAATCGGTCATTCGGCGTTTTTCGGATGCAGGCAACGCCATAAACCGCCCTTTTCCGCCGCATATCGGCAATTGCGGCAGACGTTTCCGACGGGGACAAATTCGTGCAGATGCTCGGCCTCTGTCCCGAACGGAAGGCCGCACGCGGCGCATACCCCTTTGGAACAGCCGTATCCCGGCGTGACGGGCAGCCCGCCCCTCCGCTTACCCGCCTTGTCCGCCTCCCTCCCGAAAGGCTTCTTTTCCCTTTTCTTCATAATCCGCGCCTCCGGTTTGTTTCTTTACCGCCCCGCCGAAAAATCAAAAAGCGCCTCTTTTTCGACGCGGCCGCCCTCCGGAACGTCTTCGTGGCTCTCCTCGCCGCCTTCGCCCGGATACATCAAAAAATACATTTTCGCTTCCTCCGGCGTCATAGAGATACCGTTTTCGCAAAACAGACGGGAAATCTCCTCCGCCGACAGCCAATTTTTCAAATTTCCCGCCCTCCTCTGTTTGATCCGTCGCATTTTCGGACAAAAGAACTTTCCTTCTCGTTCCGTTCAATGCGTTTTTTCTTCCTCTGCAACCAATATGCAATCCATCTGTCTGCGCAGAAGCAACAGCTTTTTCAGCTCCGGCCCCGTCAGAAATATCCCCGCCTCCCGAAAGAGCAGAAGCATTTCCTCCGTATACTCCTCTTTCGTCATGTCGGAAATCCTTCCCGCCAATCCGTCCAGGCCATCTTTCAGTCGTTTGTCGCCGTCCACGGCCATGTTGAACACCGCAACGTCCTCAAACCCCAACATTTTATCCTCTTTCATCTTCTCACTTTCCCTCCTATCCGGGCCTTGTGCCTTTATCGTACCTTATATTATACCCGTCCGGACAAAAAAAATAAATTTTCCGCGCGAAACCGCCGTTTTTTTGCGCGAATGGGAGTAACTATCCCCCACTAAAGTGGGGGCTTTAAGAATCGCCCTAAAGGGCATGAATACCGGCTCGGTGCTTAAGCACCACCACAAAACTGCCTGCCGCACTTGGGGCAAGCCTTTATTTTATTTCCTTCTTGAATTATCTTTCTTGGTCGTATGTGATTTCAGCCATTTCTCAAACGGGTCGTAATATTCCACCATGCTGATTTGGGCTGAAATCACATCT
>CALWAU010000125.1 GCA_944375795.1 uncultured Clostridia bacterium
GGCGCGGATTTGCCGCAGGGAGCGTACATAGAAGTACGCGACCAAGGCAAAACGCAAGCCCGACAACGGAGTGCGAAGTAGATACGCGTTTCGCCTATTCAAAACTCCAACAAAATAGTGACGGGGCCGTCGTTTAACTGCTCTATCTTCATATCCGCGCCGAACACGCCCCTCCTGACGGGCACCCCCTGCGCCGCGAGCATGTCCGCCGCGTACTCGTAGAGGGGCCGGGCGCGCTCCGGGCGCTCGGCGAGGGTAAAGCCGGGGCGATTGCCGTGCGACGCGTCGCCGTACAGCGTAAACTGCGAGACGAACAGCACTTCCCCGCCCACGTCCTTTACGGACAGATTCATCTTGCCGCCCTCGTCCTCGAAGATGCGGAGATTGGCGATCTTCTTCGCCATCGCCTCCGCACGGCTCTCCTCGTCCCCGACCTTCACGCCGAAAAAGACGACCAGCCCGAACGGAATTTCGGAGATCAAACGCCCGTCCACCCGAAGGGACGCGCCCTTCACCCTCTGTACCACTGCGCGCATGCCGCTCTGCCTCCCGAAAACCATACAGCAAAACGCAGGAAGCGATTCCGCCCCTGCATCCTGCCAGATTATTTACCGTCCGCCGCGGATTACACCCGGCTCATATACTCGCCCGTCCGCGTGTCGATGCGGATGGTCTCGCCCTCGTTGACGAACATGGGCACCTGAATGATCGCGCCCGTCTCCACCTTGGCGTTCTTCATGACGTTGGTGGCGGTGTTGCCCTTGACGCCCGGTTCCGCCTCGATGACCTTGAGCTCCACGAAGTTCTCCGGCTCGACGGAGAAGGCGTTGCCGTAGAGGAACTTCACGGTGACGACGTCGTTCTCCTTGATGTATTTGAGCGCGTCCTCCACCTGATCGTGCGTGAGCATGGTCTGATTGTATTCGTCGTCCATGAACACGTAAAATTCGCCGTCGAAATAGGAATAGGTCATCTTCTTGGTCTCGACCTGCACCGTCTCGAGCTTGGCGGTGGGGTTAAACGTCTGATCGGACAGCACCTGCCCCGTGACGACGTTCTTGAGGGTCGTCCGGACGAACGCCGCGCCCTTCCCGGGCTTGACGTGCTGAAAGTCGGTGACCGTATAAACGCCGCTCTTATACTCGAAGGTGGAACCCTTTCTGATATCGCCTGCCAACATCTGTGCCATAACTTTGTCTCCTTTTCTCTGTTTCTATATTTATATTGCGCCTCCCGGCGCGCCGCGCCGCCATGCGGCTCACAGCACGACGAGATTCCTGTCCGTCTTGTGCATGAAGCTCTTTACCCTGCCGCCTTGCAAGGTGATCGTATCCTCGATGCGGACGCCGTATTCGCCCGCGAGATACACGCCGGGCTCGTCCGAAAACACCATGCCGTCTTTCAATACGTCCGTCCCGCCCCTGCGCACGAACGGAAATTCGTGGATGTTCAGCCCGATGCCGTGCCCGAGGGAATGGGTGAAATATTTTCCGTAACCCGCCCTTTCGAGGCAGTCCCGCGCGATCGCGTCCCCGTCGTTTCCCGTCATGCCGGAAACGAGCTTTTCCTTGACCAGCTCGTGCGCGGCGAGGACGGCGGCGTACGCCCTTTTGAACTCCCCGTGCTTCCCGTCGTCGCCGAACAGGAAGGTGCGCGTGATGTCCGAGCAGTACCCGTCCACCTTGCACCCGAAATCGATGAGGATCTCGTCGCCGAATTTCAGCCTGGTGTCCCCCGTCTCGTGGTGGGGCACCGCCGCGTGGGGACCGAAGGCGACGATCGTGTCGAAGGACGTGGAATACGCCCCCAGCGTGCGCATGTGGTATTCGAGCAGCGCCGCGACCTCCGTCTCCGTCATGCCCTCTTTGATCTCGGGCAGAAGCCGGAGAAATCCCTCCTCCGCGATGTCGCAGGCCCGCGCGATGGCGGCCAGCTCCCAATCGTTCTTGACGGCCATTGCGGCACGGAAGGCGGGCATGCTGTCCACCAGGGTCAGCCCCAGCCCCTCCAGCTTCTTATACTCGGGATAGGAGGTGAGCTCGAAGGGGACCCCCACCGTCTTATACTTCTTCAGGAGCGCCGCGGGGGAGTTGTCGAAGCGGTCCACTTCCGCCACCTTCACCTCCGTCCCCGCGAGGCGCTTTTCCGCCGCCTCCGTATACCGCGCGTCGGTATACATCGTCGTGCCCTTCTCGTCGGAGATGACGAAGCCGCCCTCCGTCAGAAAACCCGTGACGTACCTCTTGAGATACTCCGGCGTCGTGAACACGGCGTCCGCGCCCACCGCCTCGAAAATCTTTTTTCCGTTTGTCCGAACCATAAACAGCCTCTGAAAAGTATCCGCAATCGCATCGATCCATGCGATGACGATATGTATCCGAAAATTTTATGCAGCCGACCGCCTCCGCCTTCGCGGCGTGCGCGCGCGAGAAGCGCGGTCCCCTCTACGAGCAGCAGCGCCGCCCCGACCGCCAGAACGGCGGGACAGAATACGTTGAACCAAAAAGAAAACGAGGGAAAGCGCAGGGCGAAATATACGGCCTGAAAGACGCACGCCGCCAGCAGGGCCGCCCCTGCGGCGAAATCGACGCCGCCGCGTATTTTTCCCTTGTCCGCCGAAGTCTTTCCCAGGGACAGATTGGACAAAACCGTGCGGACGGCAAACACTGCGCACGCCGCAAAGCCGCTCACCGTCCCCGCGAACATGCAGCCGATGACCGCCTCCTGCCGCGCCTCGGCCGTATCCTCCGCCCACATGCCCATGGCGCCGCCGACGAGGGCACCGATGGTACAGAGTGCGGTAAACCCCAATACGAGGACCGCACAGATCCCGAGGGCGACCTCAAAGGCGCCCCTCTTTTTATCCGACCGTTTTCCCGGGAGAAACTGCCCGGGCAGTCCCGTTTGCTCCGACCGCATTTTTCACCCCTTTTCCGCGCCGCTCGTCTCCCCTCGGCTTATTTCTATTGTACCAAAAAAACGCGCATACGTCAACTATAAGCGAAAACCCGCCGGAAATTTATATAAATTTTTTTGCGGAACGTCCGCTTCAATCCTCCCCGTCCGCCATGAAACCGCGGTATAAGGGCAGGACAATCCCTCAGTCTGCCTATGGCAGACGGCTCCCTTTGCACAAAGGAGCCTTGGGAAAAGCGGCTTCCTCCTTTAAGCCTCCCCCTTTTTGTCAAAGGGGAGAGGCACCGCAAACAAGCCCTTGTATAAAGGCGCAGAAACGCCACAAGCACTCCCCTTGTATAAAGGCGCAGAAACGCCACAAGCACTCCCCTTGTGTGAAGGCGCGGAAATGCCACAATCAAGCCCCCCTTGTGTAAAGGGGGGAAAATGAAGGGGGGATTGGCCATTCGTTTGAAACAGGCGAAACGCCCGAGCGTTTCAACTAAATCACTCCTCGAAGTAAATCCGCTTCATTTCGGCGGCATCCTCCACCTGCGTCCCCGCCGATTCGCTCACGATATACGGCTCCAATTTCAGCTCCTTAAGGGCGAGGGCAAGGGGATAAAATTCCGGACCGTACACGGTATCCTCGAAGGTGAGATGCTTCACCTCCCCCTTCAACGAATACATGATTTTGGAAAAATGCACGTGCATGCCCTTCACGCGCTCGTAACCGAGTTCGGAAATCAT
>CALWAU010000126.1 GCA_944375795.1 uncultured Clostridia bacterium
CCCTTCATTTGAGCACCGCCTTATACCCCAGCCCGTGCACGGTGACGATCTCGAAGCCCGTGCAACCGCTCGTCTTGTCGCGCAGCTTCGCCATGTATACGTCCACCGTGCGCGAGGTGGCCGAGGAATCGTAATCCCAAAATTCGTCCATCAGCTGCCGCCGCGTAAACGTGCGGCGGGGAAAAGAGAGCAGTTTGAACAGCAGGTCGAACTCCCGCACCGTCAGGGGAAGCTCCTCTCCGTCGACATAGGCGGTATGCTCCTCCTCGTTCATGCGGAGGTTTCCCGCCGTCAGTTCCCGGCTGCGCTCGATGTTGGCGCGCCGCAGCAGCGCCCCCACGCGCAGCATCAGAAGGTCCATATCGAAGGGCTTGACGACGTAATCGTCTATCCCCAGCCCGTAGCCGCGCTGTTTGGAGGGCTTGTCGTCGAGCGCGGTCATAAACAGGATGGGGATGGTCTTGTCCGTCTCCCGTATCCGCTCCGCCAGCGCAAAGCCGTCCATACCCGGCATCATGATGTCGGTGATCACCATGTCGTAATCCCCCTCCTCCAGCGCCGCAAGCGCCGAGGCGCCGTCGAAAAAGGGTTCCGCCTCGTATCCGCTGCGCACGAGCGCCGACACCACCGTACCGTTTAAGTCCCTGTCGTCCTCCGCAACCAGAATTTTCACCATCGCCGCATCTCCCCGCCGCTCCCGTCCGCGGCTTTCCGTCAAAAATTATATCTCGCCCATATTTACGAAAGAATAAAGAAATGTTAAAAAAATGTTAAAGTTTGCAAAAGGGGCGCTTTTGCAAACTTTCTTCCTACATCAGGCTGGAACGAATGATGTATTCCGCCGTGGCGCGGTTGGTGGCGATGGGAATGTCGTACACGACCGCGATGCGCAAAAGCGCCTTGACGTCCGGGTCGTGCGGCTGCGTCTGCAGGGGGTCCCAGAAGAAAATCACGACGTCTATTTTCCCCTCCGCCACCTTGGCGCCTATCTGCTGGTCGCCGCCGAGCGGGCCGGACAGGTACCGCTTCACCGTCAGCCCCGTCGCCTCGCCGACCAATTTCGCGGTGGTCCCCGTGCCGCACAGCGCATAGCCCGCCAGAAGGTCTTTGTTTTCCAAAGCCCAGTTCACGATTTCGTGTTTCTTGTTGTCGTGCGCGATGAGCGCAATCGTCTTTTGTCTCTTTTTCCTCATAACTCCTACGACCCCGGGCCCGCAGCCCTGTCAGCAACCCTGCTATATATGATTATATCATAAATGCGGGCCGTTTGTAAACACATTTGAAAAAATAATTTCCCCGCCCTCCCGCAAAATTTCCCTCCGGGAGCGGACGGACAAAAAAAGTTTTCGGGTTTCTTGCGGATTATTTTTGCAAAAGGTTGACAAAAGGGAAAAAAATGGGTATTATATAACCGCACGGAAAAATAAATCGCAAGGAGATTTCGGACATATGAACAAGAAAACGGTAAGAGACGTAGACGTAAAAGGCAAAAAGGTCCTCGTACGGTGCGACTTCAACGTCCCCATGAAGGACGGCGTCATCACCGACGAAAACCGCATTCAGGGCGCCCTGCCCACCATCAAGTACCTGATGGAGCACGGCGCGAAGGTCATTCTCTGCTCCCATATGGGCAAACCCCACAACGTGTTCGACGCCAAACTCGAGCTGAACAAGAAAGAAAAGGCGAAGATCGCTGCCCTTCCCGAGGCGGAACAGGCAAAGGCGACGGAGGAGGCGTTGGAAAAGGCGAAGAAAGACGTTTCCAAGCTCTCTCTCGCCCCCGTCGCGAAGCGGCTCAACGAGCTGCTCGGCGGCAAAGTGACGTTCGCGAAAGACGTCGTGGGCGAGGACGCAAAAGCCAAAGTGGCGGCGTGCAAAGAGGGCGAATGCGTCCTTCTGGAAAATCTCCGCTTCCATAAGGGGGAGGAGAAGAAGGACCCCGAATTTATGAAGGCGCTCGCCTCGTTCTGCGACGTCTATGTCAACGACGCGTTCGGAACGGCGCACCGCTCCCACGCTTCCACGGCGGGCATCGTCGAAGAAGGGCTGGTAAAGACGGCGGTCTGCGGCTTCCTCATCGAAAAGGAACTCTCCGTCATGGCGGACACCCTCGAAAATCCTCAGCGCCCCTTCGTGGCCATTCTGGGCGGCGCGAAGGTCGCAGATAAACTCAACGTCATCTCCAATCTGCTGGAAAAGTGCGACACCCTCGTCATCGGCGGCGGCATGGCGTACACCTTCGTAAAGGCGCAGGGCGGCTCCATCGGCACCTCCCTCGTAGACGACGAAAAACTCGGTTACTGCAAGGAAATGCTGGACAAGGCCGAATCCCTCGGCAAAAAGATCGTCCTGCCCGTGGACGCCGTGGCGGCCAAGGCTTTCCCCGATCCCATCGACGCCCCCGTCGAGACGACCGTGGTCCCCGCAAACGCGATCCCCGCGGACATGATGGGCCTGGACATCGGCCCCGAGACGCGCAAGCTGTTCGCCTCCGTCGTGTCGGGCGCGAAGTCCATCATCTGGAACGGCCCCATGGGCGTGTTCGAGAACCCCATCCTCGCAGAAGGCACCAAGGCGGTGGCGCAGGCGCTTGCGGACATGGACGGCAAGGCGACGACCATCATCGGCGGCGGCGACAGCGCGGCAGCGGTGCAGCAGCTGGGCTATGCGGACAAGATGACCCACATTTCGACGGGCGGCGGCGCTTCCCTCGAACTGTTTGAAGGCAAGGTGCTTCCCGGCATCGCCTGCCTCAACGACAAAGACTGACAAAAATATCCCGGGGCGGGGGCGGGCGATTGTCCGCCCTCCCGTTCCGCTTGCAAGGAGCATATTACCATGAGAAAACCCATCATCGCAGGCAACTGGAAAATGAACAACACCGCCTCGGAGGGCGTCGCCCTCGTCAAGGCGATCGCCCCCCTGGTCAAGGACGCAAACTGCGACGTCGTCGTATGCGTTCCCGCCATCGATATCCCCGCCGTGAGCGAGGCCCTCAAAGGCACGAACATCGCCCTCGGCGCACAGAACGTGCACTTCGCGGAAAAGGGCGCCTTCACGGGCGAAATTTCCGCCGCCATGCTCAAAGAATACGGCGTACGATACGTCATCATCGGGCACAGCGAACGCAGGCAGTATTTCGGAGAGACGGACGAAACCGTCAACAAGCGCACGCTGGCGGCGCTCGCCGCGGGGCTCACCCCCATCGTCTGTATCGGCGAATCCCTCGAAGAGAGAGAGACGGGCAAGACGGAAGCCGTCCTCGAAAAGCAGATCCGCGAAGGCCTGAAGGGCATCGACGACATCGCGAAGATCGTCGTCGCCTACGAGCCCGTCTGGGCGATCGGCACGGGCAGGACCGCCACGGCGCAACAGGCGAACGAGACGATCGGATTTATCCGCAAAACGATCGCGGACATGTTCTGCCCCAAGTGCGCGGAGGCCTTGCGCATCCAATACGGCGGCAGCATGAACGCGGGCAACTGCAAGGAGCTGATGGCGATGCCGGAAATCGACGGCGGGCTCATCGGCGGCGCCTCTCTGAAGGCCCCCGATTTCGCGGCGATCGTAAATTACGACAAATAACGGTTTTGGGGGAAGGATGCGGCGATTTTTATTTCGTCGCATACCTGCCCCCTTTATTTTTATGAGCGGCCGCAAAAATCGGCGGCAAAGGACGAAAGGAGAACAAACACGATGAAAACACCTTACGCCATCATCATTATGGACGGCTACGGAATCAACAAGGAACACGCGGGAAACGCGGTGTTTACGGACGGCAGCAAAAACGTGACGGCGCTCGAAAGGGAATACCCCTCCTCGCAGCTGGGCGCGAGCGGAATGTCCGTGGGGCTCCCCGACGGGCAGATGGGCAATTCGGAAGTCGGGCACCTCAACATCGGCGCCGGGCGCATCGTCTATCAGGACCTCACCAAAATCACCAAGGATATCCGCGACGGTTCCTTCTTCAAAAATGAGGAACTCCTCCGCGCGATGGACGCGGCAAAGGAGAAAGGGACGAAACTGCACCTGTTCGGGCTGGTTTCGACGGGCGGCGTGCACAGCCATATCGAGCACCTCTACGCGCTCATCGAAATGGCGAAAAAAGAGGGTTTGGAAAACGTCTACGTCCACGCGTTTACGGACGGAAGGGACGTCGCCCCCACCTCGGGCGCGGAATTTCTCAAAGAATTGCAGGACAAAATGGACGAACTCGGCTTCGGAAAAATCGCTTCCGTGTCGGGCAGGTATTACGCGATGGACCGGGACAACAACTGGGACCGCGAGGAAAAGGCGTACGACATGCTGACGCTGGGCGAGGGCGTGCACTTTGAAGGCAGCGCCGAGGACGCGGCGAAGGCCTCCTACGAAAGCGGCGTGACGGACGAATTTATCCTGCCCACCAACCTCACGGAAAACGGAAAGCCGGTGGCGCTCGTCGGAAAAGAGGACAGCATCATCTGCTTCAATTTCCGCCCCGACCGCGCGCGGCAGATCACCCGCATGTTCTCGCAAAAGACCTTTCCGTTCCAAGACGCAAAGACGGGCCAGACGCTCGGTTTCGAGCGGAAAACGGGCTTCCTCTCCCCCACCTACGTGGGCTTCGCGGTATACGATTCGTCTTTCGAGAACGTGGGCGTGGCCTTCCCTCCCGACGAAATCGACAACACCCTGCCCCAATATCTTTCCTCTCTGGGGCTGACGCAGCTGCACATCGCGGAGACGGAGAAGTACGCGCACGTCACTTTCTTTTTCAACGCCAAACTGGAAGCGCCCGTGAAGGGCGAGACCCGCATCGTCATTCCCTCGCCCAAGGTGGCAACCTATGACCTGCAGCCCGAAATGAGCGCCTATCCCGTGACGGAAAAGGTACTTGAGGAGCTGGACAAGGGCATTTACGACGTCCTTATCCTCAACTATGCCAACTGCGACATGGTGGGCCATACCGGCGTGATGGAGGCGGCGGTGAAAGCCGTGCACACGGTGGACGAATGCGTGAAGAAGGTCACGGACAAAATCCTGTCCATGGGCGGCAGCGCCATCGTGACGACCGACCACGGAAACGCGGACCAGATGGTCGCCGAGGACGGCGTCACCCCCTTCACGCAGCACACGACCAACCCCGTGCCCGTCATTCTCGTCTCCGAAAAATACAAGGGCGCAAAACTGCGCGCGGGCGGGGTGCTCGCAGATCTCGCCCCCACCCTCCTCGACGTGATGGGTCTGCCCCAGCCCAAGGAAATGACGGGGAAATCCCTGCTCGTCCGATGATCGGCAAGGGCGCAAAAGCGCAAAAAATCTCCCGCCGGACGGATTTTTTCGGATTTTTTTCGGAAAGGGAGGGAAAAACAGTTGCGCTATTGCCGAGAGTATGGTATAATTTACGAGTATCTTGAAAAGAGCGGTTTTGTTCCGTCAAAAGAAAAAGGAAAAGGATTGAACGAAGATGTTGGAATTTGTCTCTCTGCTTGTCCCCACGAGGAATGACGCGTTATACAATCTCTATATGACGCTTAGCGTCCTGATGATCGCGCTCATGTGCCTGGCCGCCATCGCCGCGATCGTGCTGGTGCTGCTGCAGCCCGGAAACTCGACGGGCATCGACGCCTTGGGCGGCTCGAGCGAGACCTTTTTCGGCAAAAACAAGGGCAAATCGATAGAAGCGAAGATGAAAAAATGGACGATAGCCTGTCTCGTCGTCCTCGTCATTTTCTCCATCGCTTTCTATATCCTGCAGCTCGAGTCCCTTTGGGCGTAAGCGCGGGCACACGGAAAACAAATCGGCGGCTTTTCGGTAAAAGCCGCCTTTTTTATTGCCCTCCCCTCCCGAACGCGGAAAGATTTCCCCTTTCGTTCGGTTTCGGGATACATAGCGCGCGGAAAAGCGCCCGAACGAGAGAGCGGGCCGCCTTTTGCCGCACGTCACACCGGAGGTATCTCATTGAACGCACAGGAATCGCTTTTACAATATTTCGCCGACGGTACGCTGGCGGGGAAAACCCTCCCCGAGATCTGCCGCATTCTCAAAATCCCCCGCCGCGAAAAGGACGGCCTGCTGTCGCTGCTGAACGCCCTGCGGGAAAAGGGCAAACTGTTCTGCGCCGACGGCAGATACGGCACGCCCGAACAGCTCGGGCTGATTCGCGGAAAGATCTCCGGCAACGAACGGGGCTTCGCCTTTCTGATCCCCGAGGGAAAGGAAGCGGGCGCGGAAGATCTGTTCATTCCCCGCAAGCGCCTGCACGGCGCCCTGCACGGGGATACCGTCTGGGCGGAACGGATATACGGCCGCGACGGAGACGAGGCGGAGGTGATAACCGTTCTCTCCCGCGGATATAAGGAAATCGTCGGCACCTTTTACAAGGACAGGCGCTCCGGCCGGCTGCGCCCGGACGAACGGAAATTTTCCGAGGACGTCTACATTCCTCTCTCCGAATGCAGCCATATCCCCGACGGCGTGAAGGCGGTGGCGACGATCACCGATTATCCTTACGGAAAGGCGCCGGGCGGGGTCATCTCGGAGGTGCTGGGCGACGAAGGCGATTTCTTCGCCGAGGTGCTTTCCCTCATCCGCTCCTTCGGGCTTCGGGAGGAATTTCCCGCGGGGCTGGAACGGGAGGCGGAACGCGCGGCAAAACGGAGCATTTCCGGCGAAATACAGAAGCGGCGGGACTTACGCGGGCTGTCCGTCGTCACGATAGACGGCGAGGACACGCGGGATATCGACGACGCCGTTTCCCTGGAACGCACGGACGGCGGCTGGCGGCTGGGCGTGCACATCGCGGACGTATCCCATTATGTTCCCTACCGCTCCCCGCTCGACGAAGAGGCCCTCGCGCGCGGGACTTCCGTCTACTTTCCCGACCGCGTCCTGCCCATGCGCCCCCGCGCCCTTTCAAACGGCGCCTGTTCGCTCAACGAGGGGGAGGACAGACTCGCCCTCTCCTGCCTGATGACGCTGGACGATAAAGGGGCGGTAAAGGACGCGGAAATCGCGGAAACGGTCATCCGCTCGGCGCACAAAATGACCTACACCGAGGTGCAGAGCATCCTCGACGGCGATGTGCGCACGGCGGAAAAATATGCGGACGTCAAAGACATGGTATGCTTATTTTCCGAGCTCGCCCACATTTTGAAGGCGCGGCGGGAAAAGCGGGGCGGCATCGCCCTCGATGTGAAAGAAGCGAAAATCATGCTGGACGAAAAGGGAAACATCGTCGTCCCGGACACGGAACGGGCGCACAGTTTTTCGCACGAAATCATCGAGCAGTTCATGGTGCTCGCCAACGAGACGGTGGCGGAATACATGCACGCGCTGGAAATGCCCTTCGTCTACCGCATTCACGAAAAGCCGGACGAGGAAAAGGCGGCCTCCCTACGGGATTTCGCGCGCGGGCTGGGTCTGAAAGTCCGCTTCGACGCGGCCGACGTGAAGCCGTACGACTATCAGAAACTCCTTTCCGCAGCAGAGGGGCTGCCCGGCTATTCCGTCCTCAACCGCGTCATGCTGCGTTCCATGCAGAAGGCGCGCTATTCCCCCGTCAACGCGGGGCATTTCGGGCTGGCCAGCCGCTGCTACTGCCATTTCACCTCCCCCATACGGCGGTATCCCGACCTGTGCATCCACCGGATCATCAAAGAGGTCTTGCGCGGGCGCGGGGAGGAGGCGATAAAGACGTTCGGCGGCTTCGTCTCCGAAGCGGCGGCGAGGTCCTCCGAATGCGAGCGGCGCGCGGCGGAAGCGGAACGGGAAGTGGACGCCCTGTACGAGACGATGTACATGAGCGAACGCATCGGAAAAGTCTATGAAGCCGTCCTCTCGGGCGTGGCCGAATTCGGGCTGTTCGCCGAGCTGAAAAACGGCATCGAGGGCTTTATCCCCGTCGAGAGCCTGCCCGGCATCTATCGTTTCCTCCCCGAACGGCTGACCCTGCGCGGAGAGGGAGAAAGCTGGTCACTCGGGGAACGGGTGGAAATCGAGGTGGATTCCGTGGACTTCGGCAAGCGGCGCACCCGTTTCCGCCTCTTGAAAAAACTCGGCGACGAACGCGACGAACGCGGCGAACGGGCGGAAGAATAAAACAGGGAGAATGTCATGAAAGTCATCGCAGTGAACAAATCGGCGTCCTTTGAATATTTCATCGAAGAAAAATACGAAGCGGGCATCGTGCTGGAGGGAAACGAAATCAAATCCCTGCGCGCGGGCGGCGTAAACATGAACGACAGCTTCTGCATGATCCGCGGCGGCGAAGTATGCGTGAAAAACATGCACATCGCGCTGTACGACAAATCGGACGCGTTCAGCACGAAAGACACGCGGCGGGACAGGCGTCTGCTGCTCCACAAGGGCGAGATCGCCAAAATCGCGGGAAAAATCAACCGCCAGGGCTACACCCTCGTGCCGCTGAAACTGTATTTCAAGGATTCCCTCGTCAAAGTGGAAGTGGCGCTGTGCAGGGGCAAGCACACATACGACAAAAAGCGTTCGATCGCCGAACGGGACATCAAACGGGAAACCGACCGCGCCGTAAAAAATGCCGGCTACTGAAAAGCAAAAAATCGTCCTTCGGGAGACGGAACGACTGTTCCTTCGCCCCTTCCGCCCGAAAGACGCGGATTTTCTGTTTCTCCTGCTCTCGGACGAAGAAACGACCGCCTTTCTGCCCCTGTTCCCTTTCCGCTGCCGGAAGGACGCGGAACATTACCTGCTCGAGCGCGAAAAAGCGGGCGGCCTTTCCCTCGCCGTATGCCTGAAACCTGAAAATATCCCCGTGGGTTTTGTCACCGTGAGCGGCGGAAAAAGCCGCGACCTCGGATACTGTCTGCAACGGGAATACCGGGGCAGGGGGTTGATGACGGAAGCCTGTACCGCCGTTTTGTCCGCCCTGCGCGAAGCGGGCGTTCCCTTTGTCACCGCCACGCACGACAGAAACAATCCGAAAAGCGGAGCGGTGATGAAAAGGCTGGGAATGCGCTATTGCTACTCCTATGAGGAGCTTTGGCAGCCCAAAAATTTCAAGGTGGTTTTTCGTATGTACCAATACAACCTGGACGGCGAGGAGAGAGTTTTCAGAGACTATTGGGATGCGGCCGCCGTGCGCTTTGTCGAACCGGGGCTTTAATTTATCCGAACGAAACCCGCCTTCCGGGATACGGAAGGCGGGCTTTGCACACTATGCATTGAAAAGCGGTTCAAAAATCCCGTTTGGGCGCTTTATAAAAGCCCCGGCGGCGCGTTTCGACGAGGTGATATTCCTGCTTCTTTTCAAAGGAAAATTCCACGGGACTGTCTGGCGAGGAAAAGAGCAGGGAGCCGGAAATGTCCGCGATCGCGCTGTAACCGACGCCGCCCAGACACATGGGCACGCCGTAGGAAAACGCCGCCGACCGCAGAAGCAGGGATTCGGTGAAATCGGAAACGACGCCGAAGGGACAAAGCACGATATCGCTTCCGCACACCGCCAGGGTGCGCAAAAGCTCGGGAAAATAGATATCCTCCGCGACGGCGACGCCCAGGCGCCCCGCGCGCGTCTCGTATACGCGCAGGCCCGCCCCGCTCGAATATTCTCCGTCCACCGCGTTAAGCATATCGGAAACGCCGAGAATACGCCCATTTTCCGCCACCACGGCGGATTTGCGTTTGAGGCCGCGCGTATCCGTCACGCAGCCGCACACGACGACGTTGTGATTTTCCTTGGACAAAATCGCCACGTCCTCGAAAAAGTCCGTTTCTCCCTTCAGTTCCTTTTCATAGCTCACTTCCCCGAGGGACTGAAAACCGAAAAAAAGGATATCCGCATCGCTGCCGCCGTAATCGTCCCAGAAGGAATGAAGCGTCCCTCTGCTCACAAAACAAATCCGCATGACCGCCGCGCCTCCCCTTTACAGTATAGCGCCCGCGGCCTTTTTTTGTTACCTTTTCCCTTCGCCCGCGGAAAGAAGCTTCGACCTTCCTCTCGCCCGTACGGCGGAACAAATCAGCAGCGCCGTGCAGACCGCCCCGACCGCCGCGGAAAGATAATTCCACCAATAGAGGCCGCCAAGCCCCGCTTCGGCGAGCGCGGAAATTATGTAGGCTGCCGAAACGACGGCGGCGCAGGAAGCGCACACGGTTTCCGCGACGAAGATTTTTCCCGCCTTTCCCCCGCCGCGGGAGAGGACGAGCGCGGCGATCCCTCCCGCCAGTGCGGAGAGGAAAAGAGGAATTTTCAGAAAAAGACCCCGCCCGGCAACCGTCATCTGCGCTTCCAAAACGGCTTCTTTCGCCCCCGCCATGGCGGCAAAGGCGTTTCCCAGCGCCCCCGCGACGATCATCGCCAGGTCGAAAATGCCCAGGCCGAAGCACAAAACTGCACAGACCAGCAAAACTATCCCCGCCGCAAGCGCGTTCTTGTCCTTTTTCAGCTCCATTCCGTTTCCCTCCGAAACGTTCTTTCGTCAAATCCCTGCCCCCGCAATTTTCGGTTTCTTTCGCGGCGGCGCAACCTATCCCCTCGTTTTTCCTTCCTCCCCGGAAACCAGCAAACGCGACCGTTTTCCCGCCCGCACGGCGGAACAAATCAGCAGCACGGTACAGGCGATCCCGGCCGCTATGGCTATGTAATCCCAGGGCAACAGAATAAATTTCGCGACGACGGCCGCTATCGCCAGATACGCGACCACCGCAACCCCTCCGACGACCGCGCTCAGAACCCCGAACACGCACAGCGAACGCGCGTTCCGCACGTTCTTTTCGCCCGAAAGCGCAAGCGAGGAAATTCCGCCGGCGACGAGCGAAATCCATACGGCCCCTTTTAAGAAAATGCCCCAGCCGATGACGATAAACTGCGGGGAAGGCTCCCATTGACCGCCGCCGAACCCCACGCCGACGCCCGCGCCGCCCACAAGCATAATCATATCCCAAAAGATATCCAAAACGGCGATGCCGGAAAGAATCAATTCCGCCAATCCAAGCGCAAACAATGTCTTTTCCGTCTTTCTTTTCGCACCCTGCCCGTTTACGTATTCTTCCGATTTCATCTCAACCCTGCCCTCCTTATTTTCAATGCTCCGCCGAGTCACACCCTTTGTGCCTATATTTCTTTTCGGAAAAATCATCCGATAAAATCTATGTGCATGCACCGCTACGGCAATCAAAAGCGCGACGCAACCCGCCGAAAAAACCAGGCAAAAAATATCCCACGCCACTTTCAAAGAAGCGGCAAACAGACCCGTCAACAGACAATATCCCGCAAAGCAGACCCCGGCCGCCGCCGCGCAGGCTGCAGCAAAGCGCGACATATCCCGAAAAGCGTTTTGACTCTTTTCGTGAAGCTCTGCCTTTCCGCTGATTCCGCCGACCAGAAGCAGCGCCGCCATCGCCATGCATACGAAAAATACAGCCATCCGGAACCGCGATTCCGCCGTTCCCTCCGGCGTATCCACGCCGACGGGATCTCCGCTCGTCATCATCAATACGACGTTCACGTACCAAATTATCGCATACGGAATCAGCGCAAATAGCGACGCCGCCGACAGCGCCGACAACCGGGCGCGTATTTTCCGGATATATTTCCCGTCTGTCCTTCTCTCTTTCATTTTCACCTCTCCCCCTCCCTGTCCTGCATTTTCCCCTGCCGGACACCCGAAAAACAAGCGTCCGGGCGCTGTCAGACAAAAACCCGGACGCACATTTTCAGTTTTTCGCCCTTTCGAGGAGGGCGTTGACCCCGCCCGACAGCGCCGCCAGCCCGGCATTCGCCGACGCCTCGTCCGCCGCGCGCAGAGAATAATAAATTTTCAGCTTAGGCTCGGTCCCCGACGGGCGCACGCACACGAAGGAACCGCCTTTCAGCTCGTAATACACGCAGTTGCACTTGGGGATATCCAGCGGCTCGGTCTCCCCGGTCTCGCAGATCGTGCGCGTCGCCGCGCTGTAATCGCGCACGGCCTCGACGGCATACCCGCCCAAATCGTGCACCGCCATTCTCTTGAGGGCGTCCACGACGGCGTTCATCTCCTTCATCGCGTTGAGCCCCGAATACTGAATGGACACGTTTTTGTCGAGCACATAGCCGTATTTTTCGTAAATTTCGCACAGGCGGCGCCAGAGGGTCTTGCCGACATAGGTATAGTAGCAGACCATTTCCGCGCAGAGCATGGATGCGACGACGGCGTCCTTGTCCCGGGCGTGCGTGCCGCGGAGATACCCGCACGATTCCTCGAAACCGAACACGAAGGTATGCGAGCCGTCCCTCTCCCATTCCTTGATCTTCTCGCCGATGAACTTGAAGCCGACGGGCGTCTCAAAGAGCTCCACGCCGAAATCGTCGCAGATGGCCTTTGCCATGCCCGTCGTGACGAAGGATTTGACGACGGCGGCATTGGAGGGCATCGCGTTTTCCTCCTCTAAGCGGGTGAGGATATAATCGAGCAGCAAAATGCCCACCTGGTTGCCCGACAGCGCCCTGAACTCCCCTTTATCGTCCTTGACGGCGACGCCGAGGCGGTCGGAATCGGGATCGGTGCCGAACACCACGTCCGCGTGTATCGTATCGGCGAGCGCGATGCCCATGGAAAAGGTGTCCTTGAATTCGGGGTTGGGCACCCTGACCGTAGAAAATTCGGGATCCTTGGTCGTCTGTTCCTCGACGACGGAGACGTTGATGCCCAGGCGTTTCAGAATGGTCATGACGGGCACATAGCCGCTGCCGTGCACGGGCGTATAGACGAGCTTGAGATTTGCCCCGCACTTTTTCACCGCCTCGGGCGAGAGGCGGAGGCGGGAAAGCTCCTCGATGTAATCCTCGTCCAGCTTGGCGGGCACCGGCTGAATGAGCGGACTGTTCTCCTCCCCCGACACCGAAAGGTAATCGTCGATGCGGCGGATATATTCCACCACCTTTTCGGTATCCTCGGGGGACATCTGCGCCCCGTCCGCCCCGTAGACTTTATAACCGTTGTATTCCTTGGGGTTGTGGCTGGCGGTAATCATGATCCCCGCAAACGTATGCAGATAGCGCACGGCAAAGGAGAGCATGGGCACGGGATGCACGTCGTCGAACAGATACGCCTTGACGCCGTTTTTGGCGAGCACGCCCGCCGCCGCCTTCGCGAACTCCGCCGACTTTCTCCGCGTATCGTAGGAGATGACCACGCCTCTCGCCGCCGCTTCCTTTCCCTGTTCCGAGATAAAGGAGGCGAGCCCCTGCGTCGCGCGCATGACGGTGTACACGTTCATCATGTTGGGTCCGAACCCGATGATGCCGCGCATTCCCGCCGTCCCGAACTCCATTTCCCCGCCGAAGCGGTATTCCTTTGCCTTTTCGTCGGAAGCGACGGATTCCAGCTCCGCGCGCCCCTCCGCCGAAAGGCGGGGGTCGTTCAGCCATTTCCGATAATTTTCCCGATAATCCATAATCTGTTTATCCTCCTTTTGTCGATATGGTCGATGCGGGCGCCGCCTTGAACAGGCGGACGCTCCGTTATTCTATTCCTCTCATGCGGATTCTATGCGGAAATTATTCCTTCTTTTCCGGATTTTCTTCCGCCGTCCTATTTTCCGCCGCCAGGGTCTCCGTCGCTTCGGCCTCTCCGCCCCGTTCGGCCTCCGCCGCGGACTCCGTTTTCTCCCGTTTTTCCCGCGCCTGCGCTTCCCGGGCCGCCAAAGCGGCGTCCAGCGTCTGTTCCGCCTTTTCCACCCGACGGGAGAGCTCCTCCGCGATCTCCGCCGCGCCCTCCAGCCCGATGGCCGCGGGGCTGTAATCCCTGTCGCCCGCGTACATGGACAAATCCTCCGAATCGATGTCCTCCACCGTATCGAAGAAGCGTTCGCTGTTGCCGCGGTCGCGGTTGGTGGCGATGCGGTCGTAAGTGATGAAATACTTTTTGCCCTGTACCGTATAGTAATTTACAAACTGCACGCAGATGAACAGGAAATACGAAGCGGGCACGGTGACGAGCAGCGCGCTGCCGAAGGTACAGACGGCGGCCACCACGTTGACGATGATCACCAGATAGACGGTGGCGATATAGATGGCGAACACCTTCTGAAATTGTTTTTTCAGGCTTCTGCCCCCGAAGCGCATCGCCCCGCCGATGCTCATGTTGTCCGAGGCCATCGCGGGCAGCCACATCGAGGTGAACGTCAGTTTGAGGGACTGGCACAAAACGATGAAGGTCATCGAAAAGAAGAGCGAACCGAGCACGTTCAGAAAGGAAAAGAGATAGAAGAACAAAAACCAGCAGAGCGCGATCATCGCCACGTCGCACAGAAAGACGACGGGGACGTAGACGATGCTGTAAAGGGTCGCCTTGCCGAGATTTTTGACGTACGCCGCCGAGAAAGGAGTCTCGGCGTAAATCGACATGCGGTCGTCGAGGATGCAGCCGACGGAAAAATACCCGAGCGTATCCAGAATGCGCCCGACGAGATACACCGCCGCGACCCCCACGAGCGACCAGACGATCTGGGACATCATGGAATCGAGCAGGCGCAGAAGCGCGGCAACCGTCTCCCCGAACCGCTCCTGAAAACCGGAGAGAAATTCGTTGTCCCCGCGGACGATCGCCGAGACAAACGCCTTGATATCCTCCACGAACATCGTCATTTCCATGCTGTTGAGAATATCCATAAGCCCGGGCAGAAGCAGCGCGCAGATGAGGGAGACCGTCACGATTGCGATCACCAGCTTATACACCAGAAGCTTATATACGTTTTTGAAATTTTCCATCAACAGTCTCAAACTGTTCCGAAATCGCATAGACCCTAACTCCTCGAAACTCAGAAATGATAATAATATTTGAGGTCCGCCCTCTCTATCTGCGCGCGGTCGAAATAGACGACCTGCATGCGGATGCAGAACACCGCGATCATGAACGCATACAGGACGGCGGCAAGAATAAAGCCCGCCGTTTTCCCGGGCACGAAGATGCAGCAAAGCGCAAGCAGTATTTCCGACACGGCGACGCTGAAACACTGCCCGAAGATGATTTTGCCCTTGACGGGCGCGACCAGCTGATAGGAATACCGCAGCGCCTCAAACGCCCGGAAACCGGTGATCTGCAGGCAGGGCAGCCAGAGATAAAAAATGGAGACGATGTACAAAAGCACGAAATGCATTCCGAAGAACACGATGACGGACAGGACGTATCTCGCCGCGATGCTCCCCGGCAGAAAGCAGCAGAAGAGAAGCGCGGAGGTGATCAGCGCCCAAAGCTCGTACACCGCCACCAGCAGAAGCGCGATCCCCGCCGTGGACATCAGGTTGTCGTTGAGTTTGGAAAACACGCCGTTGAGCGTCCGTTTCCCGATGCGCATATGCTTTTCGATGAACGCGAACATCAGCGCGACGCACAAGACCATCAGCACGACCCCCGCCAGCCCGGAGAAAAAAATTTTCCAGGAGCGGAAATTGAGCACGGAGACGGCGTGAAAGATGGTGGAAAACGCCCCGCCCGGCTCTCCCGTGAAATATCCCGTCAGAAGCTCGGAAATGGCGGCCTTGTCCAGCGAGAAGGCCAAAAATATCGCCGGGATCAGCGCGAACGGGAATATGTACCAGAAATTTTTGAACAGGTATTTTATCGACTGAATCGTATATTTCATAAAATGCTTTTCCTTTTCTTCTATTATACAACAAAAACTTTTTCCTGTAAAGTATTTTGAGCCGAAAAAGTGACCCCGGCATGCTCCCTCCGCCCTTTTTCGGGGCTCCCGCCCCCGAAGTCCCCCTGCAAAGGAGCCGAACGACGGCCTTTTCTCCTTTGGCCGCCGCACTCCAAAGTATAACCCGTCCGGCTCCCCCGCGTAAAGAGAGCCGGACGGCGCAGCAGTTCCGCGGGGCCGTCCCGCGGATTTTCCGTCGGAAAAGCGGGGAATTTCTTCCTCGCTCCCCGCCCCTGCCCGACGCTTTTCAATCGGGCGACGCCTGGGCCGCATACAGTTCGTACAGCCCCGCATACAGTTCCCCGAGATAATTTTTTGCCGTTTCGTCCGCGCGAAAGGCCTGGAACCGCCCGGACGCGTCCGCATACGCGCCGTCGTAATAGGCCTTGACGACGGCGAACCGCTCCTCGAACGTCAGCGAATAGTCGACGTCGTAGGGCGGCGGCTCCCCGGACTCGGGACGGGACGCGAAGCGCAGATAAAAGAGCAGGCCGTCGCGGATATTGTCCACTTCCTGCTGGCAGCTCGCTTCCAACGCGCCGCACACCTCCTCCCAGACGGGAGAACGGAACACCCCCGCCTCCAGAAGCCTGTACTTCTCCCGCCGCTTGTCCTCCTCCAGCTGTTCGACGAGCCGGTTTTTCCGCAGCTGCGCCTCCTCGATCTCCAAAATCTGTTCCTCGGTCAAGAGGGCAAACTGCTCGTCCGTATAGGAAATAATGTCGATGGTCAAATGCTTTTCACCTCCCTTTTCGTCCGCGCGGCCCTGCCGCGCAAAAGTCCCCCGCGTCCCCGTCGCGCTCACGCATACGTCAGAAACACCAGCTCCGCGCCCGTCACCGCGGAGGAGGCGGAAGCGAGGTACAGCCGCAGGGAAAACCGCTCCCCGGAGAGCAGCGGGAAAACGGCCGCCTCCCCGTTTTCAAAGGTCAGAGAAAAGCTCCTTTTCTCCCCTCCGTTTTCCGTTTCGACGCGGCAGCCGCCCTCCCCCGTCAGGCGGAGAACTTTCCAGAATTTGCGTCCGCTCACCCCGAAATCGGTATTTTCCGCCGAAAATTCGTATTCCTCTCCCTGCGGCAGACTTCCGCCCGCCCCTATGCCGCGCACCGCGCCGTTCGCCGCACACAGCAGTCCGAGCTCCGTCTGCGAAAGCGCGTCGGCGGGCGCCGAAGAAAAATAGGCGCTCTCCGCGGCGCCGTCGAGCACGAGCAGCCTTTTCGTCCCCGAGCGGTCGGTATAAGAAACCGTGCGCCTGCCGTCCGCCCTTCCGAATCGCACCTCCCCGCTCCCGGGCAGGACGGGAACGTCGCGGCAAATTCTCTCCGCGCTTTTTCCGTCGAAGGCATACAGCCCGTCCGAAGCGAGAAAGAGTATTTTTTCCCCGGACGCCCCGTCGGACACGCCGAGGATCTCCCCGCCCTCATAGCCGAGCATGGCGACGGAGAAATCCCGCGCCGCCCCGCCCGCCTCCAACCGCAGGATCGCGCGGCGGCGAAAGAGAAACACGGCTTCCCCCAGCGGCTGCATGCTCACGATTTCTCCGTCGGCGGAGGGCAGACGGACATATCCGCCCTCGTCGGCGCTGTCCGAAAAATCGGATGCGTCCAGGGGCGCGCTGTAATGCACGGCGTCGGCAGAGGCTACAAACAGCCGCTCGTGAAAGGCGCAGGCGACGGCGGAAGTCTCGTCCGACGCCAACGTAAAATCTTCCCCGTCGTACAGCCACACCCCGTCCCCCGCGCAAAACGCGACGCGGGGCGAGCCGTCTGCGGCGTACACGTTCACCGCCTTCACGGGCAGCGTAAAAAAATGATTGAGATAAACAAATTCCCCTTCCGTCCCGTCGAAAGCGTATATGCGTCCCTGGGCGTTGATCGCCAGAAGGCGCGTCTCTCCGCCCGCGTCCGCGGGAAAGGCGTGAAAGGAATCGGGCAGAAAGACCAGCGACGAATAATCGTCGGCGATCTCCGCCGTCAGCCCCAGCCCGGGGCGGATGCTGCCGTCCGAGCAATCGCAGTTTGCGCCGCCCGAGGCGGAAAGGCAGCCCTCGCCGCCGCCGAACGTCGAAAACCGCTTGTACTTCACCCGCTTTTCCCGCCGCTCGGGTGCGGAAAAGCCCCTTCCCGAAAGCAGCGCGCCCATCAGGCCCACCTCCTCGACCGCAGCACCCGCGCGGGGCGGGCGCGATACGCCGCGGCGAGCGCGGCGCGGTATTTTTCGTCCCAGACCTCCGATTCCTCGTACAGCCCGCAGGCGAGGCAGTATTCCGCCGCCATGCCGAAGGCGAAAAGGCGGGGAGACGCCTGCAGGACAAAATCGGAATCGTCCTCCGTCCCCTTTTCTTCGGGCGTATACGTATAGGCGACGCGCACCTTTCCGGGCGACGTTTTCAGGTGGTCGGGAAAGAGCCGGAAGGGGATTTTATTTCCCCATTCGTCCCGCACGCCCAAAATGCGCACGGCCGCCCTTTGCAGGGCGGAATAGGCGATCGCGCCCGTCTCCGATTCCGCTTCGTCCTCCGCATACAGGGGCAGATAATCGAGGGCCAGCTCGTTTTCGACGAGGTTGAAACAGCGCAGCAGCACCTCCGTCTCCTTCTTTCCCGTTTCCCCTTCCTCCTCGAAATATTCCCGCACCCGGTTCCCGCAGCCGAGCTCGTCCGCCGCGAGCAAAATTGTTTCCTTGACCGTCATTTTGCGACCTTGACCTCCTTTTCCGAATCGTTTGCATAATTTTGCCGTTCTCCGAAGCCCTTTCGGGCGGGGCGCCCCCGCGCCCCGCCCACGGCGTCAGCTCTCGGTGATCCCCGTCAGCACGCCCTGTCCGAAGGGCCTGCTGCACAGGAGCTCGGCATACTTGACGAGCGTCGCGGTATAGACGGGCTTCCCGGCGACCTGCCTGAGGATCTTCCCGTCCTCTCCCTCCAGCCACTGCCAATCGCACAGCTGGTGGAGGCAGAAATCGTCCGTATTGAGCAGATACATCGTCCCCGAGGGGCAGAAGCGGTCGGCGACGACGGGGATGCCGCCGAAGCTGAGCGCCTTATAGCCGCCCAGAATCTCCATCGAGGGGATGTAGGTCTTATACTGATTGAAATAGGACGCCAGGGCCCGTTTCACCCCCCACGAGCAGACGATGAAATTGATTTTGCTGCCCGAGTTTTCCTCTATCTTGTCGATGGCGAGCTGAATCGTGTCCTCGTCAATCGTGCCCACCTTCGATTCGGAATACGGGGTCATCCAGGGATGGGAAGCGCGGGTGACGCCGTAGAGGGTCGCCGAATCGGAAAAGAGCGCGCCCAGCCCCGTGATTTCGCAATCGCGGGAATTTTGCAGCGTGATGTAGCTGTTCGCGGGCACGTTGGTGGCGGTAAGCGCGGCGCCGCCCACCGTAATCGTCTTTTCGGCGCGGTCCACCGCCGTTATCACTCTGCCGGTCGCCCCCGTGATCACGGCGCCCGCGGAGGTATAGAAATCGACGATCATGCCCTCCGCCACGGCGGCCACGCTGTCCACGGTTATCACGTTGTTTTCCCCCGTCGAGGAGACGGTGCACAGCTTCCCGGTGCCGTCCCCGTACAACATTCTGCCGAAGTTGAAGGAAGAACTCCGCACGAGCGCCTCCATTTCGTCGTTGAGGAGATTGACAAACGCCCCCTCGTTGTTGGCGGAAGCGCGGATCGCCTTATCCGAGATTTCCAGCGTGCCGTAAAGATTTTTCAGCGTGCTGACGAACTGCACGTAATTGTTCCCGCCCGACGCGGGGAGATTTCCCGTCTCCGTGCCCGCGCCGATGCCGCCGTTGATGCCGTACCGCACCAGTTTCCGCACGTCCTTTCCCCAGACGTCCGCCGTCGTTTTTTTGATCTGCGAAAGCAGGGGATTCGCCCTCATGTCGAGCGCCTCGGTCACCGCGTCCAGATAATAGGATTTGAGGGCGTTGTCCGCCGTCTGCATCGTTACCATACTTTTTTCTCCTTTTTTCGGTTATTGCGCCTGTCCGCCCTTTTTGAAATACAGAAGCGCCATATTTCCCGCCTCGTCTATCGAGCGGGCCTTGCGCGGAGGGGCGGCAAGCGTCCCCGAACCGCCGCGCACCAACGGCGCCTCCGGTGCCTTGAGGGAGGAGAGATAATCGCCGATGATTTTCAGCCGCACCCGCTCCGAACCGCTCGCGGCCCGGTAGAGCGCCTCATCCGACAATCCCCCGTTCGGGACCCCCTCCGTCCCCGTCCCGGCGTCCGGTCCGCCCTTCGGCGTCCCTTCCGCCCCTTCTCTGCGGGGAAAATTTTCCGAAGGCAAAGCGGGTCCCCGCCCGTTCCGGTTTTCGGGCGCGGCGTCCGCGCGGGGAGCGGACGGGCTTTCCGAACCGACCCCGCCCTTTCTCTCCTCCTCTCCGTCCTCGGGCTTTTCCGCCTCCGAACGGAGCGGCTGCGCTTCCGCCGCGGGATTTTCCGCCCTCTTTTCCAGCTCTCTGAGGCGTTGGCTGCGACGGGTAAATTCCGCCTCCAGAGCGCTGTAAGCCTCCGCGAGGGCGTCCACCGAACGGAATTTTCCCGGCACCGCCGAACCTTTTTTCTCTTCCGCCTCCGCGGCCTGTCCCGCGCCGGGCGCCGTGCGGACGTTCTCCTCATTTCCTTTCATATTTTCTGTCCTCCTTTTTCTTTTTTACGCAAATTTTTCAATTCGTCTCTGCCCTGCCCCCGTCGTTCGTTTCGCCGCACAGTTTGCGGTGCGCCGCGACGTGGGCGAGTATCCGCCCCTTGTAGCCGGGCGATATCCCCTTGACTTCCTCCGCCAGCAGAAAGCGGATATGTTCCCCGACGTGCAGCGCGCAGTCGTCGTACTCGTCCGGGCGCACCTCCCCTTCCGCCAGGCGCAGATTTTCCCCCGCCGCTTTGGCGAGATGCAGGGAAGAGATATCCTTGGCGTTTTCGTACGACCCGAAGCCGAAGGCGTCGAGGATACGCAGCCTGTTTTCCTCCGAAAGCTTCCCCTCCCCGTCCGAGAGCAGACCCGCGTCGAACAGCCGCAGGAGGGTCTCCCGCTTCTGCTCGGGCGTCGCGGCCTCCTCCGTCTCGAACACGATGTCGTCGGCGGAGAGTTCGGAGGCGTTGAAATAGATCACCTCCACCCGCTTGTTTTCGCCCGCCGCCGCCAGCAGCCGGGCATTGCCCGCAAATTGGCGGTACAGGCGGATGATCTGCCGGCCCGTCTCCTTTCGGGCGAGGGAAATGCTGTCCGTCGTCGCCGAAAGCCTGTAATCGTCCTGCGAGAGGAGCAGCTGCAGCCCCGTGGCGCTGGTCACCCGCGAAGGGGTGGAATTCTGGGAGAGGTCGCTCACGCCGCTGATGAGGGAAAATTCCTCCTCCAATCTGTCCTCTTCCTCCTCGAAACTCTCGGGAATCTGCCCGCAGTCCAGCATTTCGGGCGGTTTTCCGCCCTGCCTGTAAACGAGCACCCTCCCGGGCGACAGTCCCTCCTCGGCCAGCTCGTCCACGTCCACCGAGCCGTCCTCCACCGTCACCACGCCCATAGACAGGCGGTTGAGAAACTCGTGTTTGCGGTTGCGCACCGCGTTGTACGCCCGCTGCACGGGGATCAGCCTGTCTACGATGCTGCACCCGAAAAAGGCGCCGGGCAGCCGCAGGCAGTCCTGCCGGACGAAGGGAAAATCCCTCTGTCCCTTATCGCCGTTCCGATAGGGCAGCGGCCCCTCGTAGAGCAGTTCACCCCCCGCGGCGATCTCCAGCTTCCCTTCGGGAAATTCCGCCGTCGGGCGGGTATACCGCTCGATGAGGATCTCCGAATCCCGCACCGATATCCGGCTGCCGCCCGGATCGCGCGCGGGAATTTTCCAGGCGGACGGCTCGCTGTATCCCGCGGGCGCCAACCCGGCGATCTCCCGCCCCCGCAGGGCGACACCGAACTTTTCCGCGATCGCGGACACGGGCACCGCGCGGGCGTGGATGAGGCTGCGCACGCCGCCGAGGTCCTCCGCCCCGAGCGAATCGGGAAAGATTTCAAAGGGAGGCACCGCCTCGACGGATATCTCGCCCTCGTACACGGGGGCGCCGTTTTCGTCTACGGCCACCTGCCGTCCCCCGTTCTCGTCCCATAAAATCTTGTAAAACGCGCTTCCGCACACCTCCGACCAGAGGGTCGCCCGCGCGGCGATCTCGTCCAGCCCTATCCGCTCGCGCACGCCGGCGAGGACGGCGGTGGCCAGCCTCGCCGCGCGCAGGTCCCCCTCCTCGTCCGAGAAGGCGCGCACGTGCAGAGCGGGCCGCATCCTCGTCAGCTTGGCGATGCGCGAATCGACCATGGGCGCGATGTGGTTGAACGCCCGGCGCGACTGCCAGTAAAAGCGCTTGTCCTCCTCTTCCGTCTCCCCGTCGGGGGAGATGTCGCAATACTGATTGCCGCTCAGAAAATTCATGTTGAGCAGCCAGCCGTTTTCCAGGCTCCGCCTCTCCTCCCGCCGCCGCTCGAAATCCGCCCGGATCTCGTCGGCCAGCCGCCTTTTCCGCTTCTCCTCCGATTCCCGTTTCCGGGCCTCGTTATCCCTTTCCTGCATCTTCCTTTCTGCCTCCCGTTTATTTTGCGCGGAGCGTCTCCGCCGCCGCGGCTTTTATGTCTTTATGTCTTTTCTTTTTTTATAACCCGCCGTTTCGCCGCCCGCCGCGCGGGCTTTTTGGCCCCGCCCTGCCCAGCCCGCTTTTCCCCGGCGCCTTCCTCCTCCCGCAGCAGCCCCAAAAGCCGCCTGCGCTCCGCCTCCAACTCCTCGTCCGTAAGGGAGGCGCAGTCGTCCTCCTCCCCGCTCATCAGCAGCTGCACCGCCTTCAGGTCGGGCGGGATATCCTTTCTCGTCTCCCGCCGCTTGGTCAGGCGCAGTTCACCGTCCGCCATCGCGTACTCCTCCGTCACCTCCTCCACCCGACACCCCAGCGCCACCTTCATCAGCGCGTCCCCTATCTTTTTCCTCTCCCTTTTCTTTTCCGTATTTTTCTCCATTTCCGTCTCCTCCTCTTTGCGGGCCCGCCCGGAAAACGGCTTTCCCGGACTTTGCCCCTCAATCGACGCCGCCGCGGCGGGCGGCCACAAGTTTCCGCCACTTTTTCTCCTTGTCCCTCTGCACCGCCGTCTTTTCCGGCTCGGGCGGCAGCTTTCTCGGGCGGGACATCAGGTAGTATCTCAATTCGTCGAGAGCGTGGTCGTCCGTCTTTCTCGGCGAATCCCCGCTTCCCCAGAAATACCCCTTCAATTCCCGGATGAGGTTGACGCAGCCGCTGAAAATGTACAGATTGGGCAGACCGTTGCGCGTATTCAGATAGCTTTTGACCCGCGCGATCCCCGCGAACAAGTCCTTGTCCACGTCGGGGTTGACGAGGATATCCCGCTCGTAAAAGAGCTCGCACACGCTTTTGACCCCGGACAGGGTATGCTGCTTCGCGGCGCTGTCTATCAGCGCGCACACCCGCCCCTTTGCGTCCCGCTTCCAGCCGAGCATATCGGAAATGCGCCTGATTTCCGAAGCGTGGTAATCGATATCCCTGCCCGCGGCAAAATGCTCGTACACAGCATATACGTTGTCGTCGTAATCCACCGCGTACCAATGCGCGGACAGCGGATTGTTCAGTCCCGGGTCTATGGAAATATTGTCCTGCCACTCCGCGGGTACGGGGAAGGGCTCGATGACGTGCACCCGTTCGTCGAACTCGGGATACACCAGCCCCTCGGAGGCGGAAAACCTGCCGTACCGCCGCGACTGCAATTCCCGCTCGTCCAGGCACCGCCCGAGCAGCTCCGTCTCCTCCGCGGGCAGATAGGGGTTGTCCGACCACTCCATGAACTCGTACCACACCTCGGGGTCTTTGCGGCGGTTGAGATAGATTTCGTCGTAGACGAAGGTGAGCCCCTTCAGCGGCGTCATCGTTCCGAAGATATCTCCCTGCCGGTCGAGGACGCGCATGCGGCACTCCTCGTAAATTTCGCGGGGCGGCTCCTCGTCGAACCAGACGAAATCGAGCGAGGTGCCCTGAAACTTCTCCCGGCCCTGGTCGCAGCTTTTGAACCCGATGACCGAAATTCCGCCGAAGGCATTTTTCACGCGGATAAAATCGATGACGCCGTTTTCGGGGAAATCCTTCCGCCCGCTCGTCATCACGATTTCCTCGATGCGGTCGCGGCGCAGATAGCGCAAAATTTTCTTCTGCGCTACGTCCCGCTGTACCTGCGCGGACAGGGAGACCACCCAGCCTACCGCGTCCGGACGGTTTTTCCGATAGGGATGGGTCCCCAGCGCCAGCCAGACGCACTCCGCGGCCCCGCATTCCGTCTTGCCCGTGCGGTTGCCGCCGAACACCCAGCGGTTGCGCTTCCGGCAGCGGTGAAAGGCCAGCTGCTTCTCGTGCTTTTTCTCCCCCGTGTTGTACGCCGCGAGCGCGTCGCCCGAACGGCGCTTTTCCTGCTCCGCCTCTATCCGCAGAAGCCTTTCTACAATCTCTCTCATAATCCCTCACAAACCGTCAAAAATGTATGTCCCCGCCCCTTTATAATAAAGAGCATGAAAAAGTTTCTTCTCTCGGCGCTCCTGCCGTTTTTATTTTTCCTCCGATGTACCCTGCCCGCCCCGCTGCCCGCCGCCGCGGAGGACGCGGGCTACGCCTGCATACGGGATACCGACGTCTACCTCTATGCCGAGGAAAACGACCGCAGCGGCCTTTTCACCCTTCCCTATACCTATTACGTGAAGGTGCTCGCGACGGGAATCGACTACTGCTATGTGGAGTACCTTTCCGACGGCCCCAACACGAGACGGATCACGGGCTACTGCAAGACCTCCGAGCTCACCTTTGTCGACTATGTGCCCGAACGCCCCTATCTGTACTATACTTTCGACGTGACCTATTACATAGAGGGAAGCTCCCCCGCCCTCTCGGACGACGATTTCCTCACCGCCATCACCGTCACCTGCGCCTATTACGGGGAATATCGGGTGGGGTCGGAAGTATACTGCTACGTCCTCCGGGAAGGGACGTTCGGATATATTCCCAGGCCCGACGGCCTCGAATACGAACTCAACGGGGAATACGACAGTCACATGTCCGATGGCTCGGACACGGGCGCGGGCAATTTCGGCGGCGGGGAATCGGAATCGATGTCCCCCGTGCAGATCGCCCTCCTCGTCCTCCTGTGCATTCTGGTGCCCGTGATCGCCGCACTCATTCTCCGCCCGCCCAAGAAACCGCCCTACGAAACGGACGAATAGCCCCTCGCCTTTCTCCCGCCCTTCCCCGGGGCGGGAGAATTTTTGTCAGGCGGAGCCGCCCTTTTCCCCGGCCGTCCCGCGTCCCCGCGCAGACGGACATCCTCGGGCCGGCTTCGCGTCCGCAAGCCACTCCGCAAGCCACGCCTGTTCCCTGCGCCCCGCCGCGCATTCCCGGCCGGCGCCGACGCGGCGGCAGACGGACATCATCCAGGCAAAGCCCCCGTATTCGCGGAAAAACGCCTCCTCCGTCAGCCCCGCGGCCGCAAACAGGGCGGCCATTTTCCCCAGCAGCTTTTCCTGCCTGCGATAATAGCTGCGCTCGCTCCGCGGCCGCAATCCGACGGCGGATACCTGCTTCCTTCGCCCGAAATACCGCATTTCCAGCAAAAACCTCTCCTCGCCGGACAGCTTTTTCAATATCCCGTCCACCTTCTCCTTCAAATTTTCTATCGCGCCCTTTCTGAGAATTTCCTCCGCCAGATATTCCGCCTCCCGCTCCGCGGTCCGCCGATAGGAGCCCAGCGCCCGATTTCTGATATGTTCGCCGTAGTCCTCCGCAATCGCCGCCAATTTCGGATATATGTACAGCACCGCCTTTACGTAATCCTCCCTCACTTTTTATCCTTTAACCTCCGTTTTTCCGAAAAATCTGCGAACGGTCCCGACCGTATCCGACAAGCCCCCGCGAATGCGCCCCCGTTGACTCCTTCCGCCTTTCGACGCCTTCCGTCCTTCGACGCCTTCCGCCCTCCGACGACTTCCGTCCTCCGACGCCTTTCGCCCTCCGACGATTTTCGTCCTCCGACGACTTCCGTCCTCCGATGACTTCCGTCCTCCGATGACTTCCGTTCCTCGGCGCTTTTCCGTCCGCCCGTATCCCGAGGCACCCGCCTTTCGGGAACGCACCCATATTATCGCACATCTTTGCCGTTTGTCCAGCTCTTTCTGCCAACTTTTTCCAGAAATGCGAACATTTGTTTGCATTTTATCAGGATTAAACCTGTAAAACTTGACAAATATACGCCTGTTTTCAAAAAAGGCCGTACGCCGAAAGCCCCGTGCGCAAAGAAGGCATGCCTTGAAGGCTCTCGGTATAAAGAGGGTCGGATTATCCTTTCAGGCCCCGCCCTTTCCGAGGCTCCTCGTGTAAAGGAAAGCGGATTGCGAAACCGCTTCTCCGAGGCCCCTTGTGTAAAGGGGATGCGGAGCTGCTTTTCCCCTGGCTCCTTTGTGCAAAGGGAGCTGGCTGCCGCAGGCAGACTGAGGGATTGTTTTGCCCATTCACCATCAAAACGCGGAGATACAAGTTCGCGAAGCCCGCGGATTTTGCGCGGCGAGTTTACTCAGACGTAAATGAGCAAGCAAAAACGCAAGGGCGACAATGTATTGCGCAGTAGATACGCATTTCCCTCAATAGAGTAACAGAGCAGCCTGAGGGATTGTCTTGCGGCTGTCGCCGTCTGACAGCAAAGCGGTAAGGGCGCAAACCTTCGGTTTGCTTTTATGGGGGGTCTTTTGCGGGCTCCGCCCTGCACCCGCAAGGGACATCGTCCCTTGACCCTTTCCCGAGGCTCCTTTGTGTAAAGGAAAGCAGATTGCGAAACCGCTTCTCCGAGGCTCCTTTGTGCAAAGGGAGCTGTCATGCGGAGCATGACTGAGGGATTGTCCCGCAGGATTCCGCCCGCGCCGCAGAAATATTTTTACAATCTGTTGCGTTTTTTGTCGGATTGTGTTATAATTTTTATATGAAGCGTTTTTTGGCGGCAATTTTATGCATATGCGCGGCGGCGGCCCCCTTCTTTCCGGAGGGCGGAGCATTTCCGCGCGCCGTGGAAGCGACGGTACGGGCGGACGAAACGGCGACGGCGGACGGCACGGGCGCGGACGGGCTGATTTTGCCCTCCTCCTACGAGCAGTATCTTCCCCTCTCCTCCCCTTCGGACATTGCGGTGACGGACGGGTACATGGCGATTTCGGACGGAAACGTCATCTATCTGTACGACCGCGCCGCCGATTCGTACAGCCGTTACGAACATACGGCCAACGAGGACTCCGCGACCAACACCATCGAGGAGCTGCAGTTTGCCGAGGACGGGAACCTCTATTTCCGCGACGTTTCCCTGTTCCTTTACCGCATGGACTACTCGCAGCCGGCGCTCGAATCGGAAAACACGGGCCTCGCCTGCAACGCCTTTGAAATTTATGCGGACGCCGTCTATTACGTCACCACCTCGCAGCTTCGGAAAACGACGCTGAACGAGCTTGACCCCGCAAAGGGCGAAACCATCGTTTCCAACATTTCTTCCCGTCCCGCGCTGGCGCTGGACAACGGCGTACTGTATTATACCGAAGGCGGAAAGATCCTCTGTCGGACGGACGATATTTCCTTTTCCCGCCCGCTGACGCAGAACGAAACGGTCGTCTCCATGGCCGTATACAGCGGCATTCTTTACTACACGGACACGTCAGCGACGATGCACGTATACGACCTCACCGCCGAAAACGCCATCGCATCCTACGAAGGGGGCTATTCCTCCCTTTCCGTCTGGGATGGATATATTTACGCGGTGGGCGAAAACTGCATACGGCAATATTCGCCCGCGGCGGGGGCGTTCACCGATTATGAAATCGGCGCTTCTTCCTCGTCGGAAAACCGCCTTTCGGGCGCTTCCTCCCTCTGCCTCGCGGGCGAATTGCTGCTGACGGCGGACGCGGGGAACAGCCGCGTTTCCGTCTACGACGCCTCGGCGGGCACGGTCCGGACGGTGAGCGTCCCCGCGGGGGCGGACCTTCTCGCCTCGGACGGCGAAACGATGGCGGCGGCGGGCGGGACCTCCGTCTCCCTTTACGACCTCGCTTCGCCCGAAACGCCGTCGTATACCTTTTCCGATTTTCAGAGCGCCGTCGTCGGCGCGGCGTGCGTGTACGGCGTATACTATTTCGTTACCTCCAACAATTATTTCTACCGCATCTCCCCGTCGGAGGAGGGATGGACGGCGGAAAGCTCGCCCAAACCCGCCCTTTCGTACACGGCGCGGCTGCTCGCCGCGGACGCATACGGCGATTTGTACGTCGCCTTTTCGGACGGAAGCGTCTGCCGCTATACGGAATCGGAATTTACAGACGCCGCCGCGGCGGGGGAAAAAGTCTGCAACGTGCCCGTGCTCGCCGAGCAGATCGCCGTCGATTACGCCCGCACCGTCTACGCCCTTTCGGACAATCGCCTGTACATATGTGCGGGCGAACAGGCGAGCCAAAGCTATCCGCTGGGAAAATCGCTGGTCTGGTCGCAGACGGAGGACACGCCCGCGGTTTCCTTCGCGTTCGGCATCGAATCGGAGGCAGTCTATCTGCTGTACGAGGGCGATTTCATCATCCGCACTTTCGATATCCCCCTGCCCACCGTGCGCACCATTGCCGTGGACGGCGCGGACGAGCGCATTTTCGACGGCGCAAGCGCCGATTTTTCGGTCATACAGACGGCGGAAAATTCCCTGTTCGTCTCCTTCGAGCTGGAATCGCTCGACGGCGCGGAATATTTCCCCTATCTGGGCTACGAGCGCAGGACGGAAAGCGTCACGGCCCTGAAATTGGAGGAGACGGAGCTGTATGACATCCTCGCCGTGTTCGACGAGGAAAACAGGCAGTACACCGCCGCCCTCGTCCTGAAAAGCCATTGCGAAGAGCTGCCCGAGGAGGAATACCTCAAAGAGGCGGAGGGCTTCGAGGACGGCAAAGGCTACCTCACCAACGCCGTCAGCCTGTACAAATATCCCTACCTCACCGAACTGCTCACGGCGGGAAGCCTGCCGAAAAACGCGGAGGTGACGGTGCTCGGCCAAATCGACACGCCCGACTATCGGTATTATCGCATCGCCTGGACGGACGGGGAAGGCAACGAACGGACGGGCTTTATCCCGGTCGCTTACGTGACGGCGTTCGACGGCTCGCCCGTGCCCGCGGAGCAGGCCAATTTCGGCGGCACGGGCGCGGATACCGATTCCGTCTGGCGGCTCGCCTTTCTCCTTCTCGGCTGCGCGTCCGTCTGCGTCCTGGTCGATTTTCTCATCATCAAGCGCAAGGAAAAATAAGAGACAAAAGAGACAATAACTGGCCGAAAAAAATCTTCCCGCCGCGGGCGCTGCCCGCGGCGGGAATTTTTCATTCATCAAATCCCTGCCCCTTCCTGTTTCTCATTTTCCGATTTTTCTTCCGCCTGCCTTTCCCCTGTCCCATTCTCTTTTTTCAAAGATTTTTCCGCTTCCGCTATTCTTTTATCGAGCATCGCAATCTTCCGTTTCATATTCCTGCGGCGAAGAATAAGGGCAACGCAGCCGCCCGAAAACAACAATGCACTGATTAAAAGAAATACCGCGGCTCTCGGCGAATCCAGCGAAGTAATGAAAAAAACAAATGTCGCTATTCCGAGACATCCCGACGAAATGATAGAATATTTTGCATCGAAAAACCAAGTTTCGTATCGACCGAGTGCCCTTTCTCTTTCCATACAAAGTTTTCTGTACTCCTCCCCTTCGGCTTCACCCTCTTTCTTTTCTTCTCCTTCAAGGGGATTTTCCGTCTGCATACTCGTCCCCTTATTTTTTTTGTTATATATATTATTGTTAAAAAATCTATTTATCTTTTAATTCTGTGCTTTTTTCAATTTTTCTCGCAGCGTATCGATGTCATCCTCCAAACATTCAACCTTATTGCCGATATAATTCCGATAGCAGTAGGAAAAAATCGTCAATACCACGCATAATACAGCAAAGCCGAGACCGCAAAAGCCCCAAAATGTCGATACCCGAAAAAGCATACATCCGCATATTAGCATCCCTACGGAGAAAATACTATCCGTTACAAGCAAAATTTTTATTTCATATAGCCTATGATAATATTCCTCCCTCCTGCTCTCCTTTTTCCGCAACTCTTTGCTCAACGTTGCGATTTCGGCACGCTCCTTTTCCCGCGCCTGTACGAGCTGTTCATATTCTTCCTGATCCATATGTCCCTCCGATTCTCATGATTCCGTTTCCGGATTGCGGCAATCGCCTATCAACCGGTCTAATTCCCGCTTTTTGTTTTTTATTTTATTAATGAGCGATTTTGTCACCAGCACAGACGCAACAATCATAAGAATCGCCACGACAAAAATGGCAATGCTTATCGCCATGCCATCTTTCAACTGATTCCTGTACGACATATACATCATCCAAACGGAGGCGGGCAGTGCAATTATGATAAAAACCAGGCCTCTCGCCGTATAATGCCTGACGACACCCAAATCCATATTCAATTTTTCCAACTCATTCATTTTACAGTCTATTTTTTGTTTATCGTCATTCATCTTATCCCCGTTCCTTGCGGTTTCCATAATATTTTACTTCATTATATCACACACTTGTAAAAAAGTTCTCACGATTTTGTCATAAACCTGTAATATATTTGTAAAATTATTGTAAATTAATTTACGCGCAAAAAAAGACCTCCGGAAAAAACCGAAGGTCTTTTATATTGCCGAACAAACACCCCGAATCAGGTGTTTTTCATCACGACCGATTCCACGTTGTCGGCGATAGATTCCGCCGCGTCGAAACATTCCTCAAAATTCTTGTACACGTCCCGCCACTCGATAAGCTCGCGCGTGGTCTGCGCTTCCTGCGACAGGCGGCGCACCGCCTCGACATACAGTCTGTCCCCCTTTTCCTCCAAATCGTTGAGCAAAATGATGATCTCGCGCAGCTTTTCGGACTTCTTGAAATTGCGGAACTCTTTCAGCAGGCGCACGGCATTTTCGCAGCATTCGATGATGAGGTCGGCAAATTCGAGCGTATCCGGGCGCAGGGTGCGGATATCCGCCATGTACAGAAACACCGCGACGCTTTCCACGCTGTCGGTGAGGTTATCCGTCACGTGCGAAAGCATAAACAAATCGTCCCTGTCCACGGGGGGCAGAAATTCCTTCACGAGCGCCGTTGCCATCTCGTGCTTTTCCATGTCGCACTTATGCTCCAAAACGTGCATCTGCGCGCGCTGTTCCTCCAGCTTGTCGGGGTCGAAATCGGCGAGGACGGAGCGCAGAAGATTCGCCTCCTCCAACGCGTACAGGGACATATTGACCAGGCTCTCGAAATAGTCGAAATTTTTCTTTTTGGGTTTCATAACGCCGCTCCTATGTAAATTTTTCAGAAGATAAAGACGAACAGTTTCGTCATCAGAAAACCGATGATCCCGCAGCCGGGGAAGGTCATCAGCCAGGTGAGCACCATTTCCTTCGCCACGCCCCAATTTACCGACCGCACCCGCTTGGCGGCGCCCACGCCCATGATCGCGGTGGTCTTGGCGTGCGTCGTGGAGACGGGCATGCCGGTCAGCGAACAGATGAGCAGCCCCGCCGTCGCGGAAATGTCCGCCGCAAAGCCCTGGTATTTATCCAGCTTCACCATGTCCATGCCCACCGACTTGATGATTTTCATGCCGCCGATCGAGGTGCCGAACGCCATCACCAGCGAGCAGAGCACCATCAGCCAGGCGGGAATGGTTTCCGCCCCGGCGGAGATATCCCCCTGCGCCAGCGCCAGCCCGAGCAGGAACACGCCCATGAATTTCTGGCCGTCCTGCGCGCCGTGCATGAACGCCGTCCCCGCCGCCGCGACTACCTGGCCCTTGTCGAAAAAGGCGTTTGCCTTCCGGTAATTCGCCCGGCGGCAGAGGCGCTGAATGAGCTTGGTCACCAGGTATCCGAGCAGAAAGCCGATCGCGAGGGAAAACACGAGGCCGAAAAGCACTTTCGCCCATTCCGAACCGTTCACGCCGTCGAGATTGCCGTGCATGGCGATGGCGGAACCGGTCAGCCCCGCGATGAGCGCATGGCTCTCGCTGGTGGGGATGCCGAACGCCCACGCGAGCACCGCCCACACCACGATGGCAAACATCGCGGCGCAGAGGGCTATGAGCGCCTCGTGCGCGTTGGAACCGAAGTCTACCATATTATAGATGGTTTCCGCCACTTTCGGTGACAGAAGGGTCATGACGAACACCCCGAGAAAGTTGCACACCGCCGCCATGATGATGGCCATGCGGGGCCGCATCGCGCGCGTCGCCACGCAGGTGGCAATGGCGTTGGGCGCGTCCGTCCAGCCGTTGACGAGAATGACGCCCAGCGTAAGGATCACCGTCACCCACAGCGCGGGCGAAGCGGAAAGCTCCCGGATAAATTCGGATAGTGACATGTTTCTGCGATTCCTCCTGCCCGCGTCCGTTTGTCACGGAATATTACATCTGTATTTTACATCTGTATCCGTTTTGTATACAACGCGTAAAATAATTGTAACATATTTAGACAAAAAATCCAAATGTTTGAGGAAGTAATTTGCAAATTCACTTGTAATAAATTTGTAATAAAATTGTAAAATGCCCTTTATTCTTTCCATTTAAGGCACACTTCCTCCGTCATTCCAATCCGGAGTCCGTGAAAAATAATTTGTCTATACGAAAATCGGCGCACCCGCAGCCTGCGAATGCGCCGATTTTTTTTCGATTGAATTTTTGCCGATCTGCTTACTTTTTCCTGCCCAGAACCGCGCTGACGCCCGACAGGACGCCGCCGATCGTCGCCAGAATCGCGCCGACCGCCCAGACATATTTGCCCTCCGCAAATCCGCCGAGATCGATGTTTGCGTTCTTGGAGCAGAACACGATCGTAAAGACGACCATCAATACGGTGGAAAGAAGGGTGAGCAGCCCCGCGAGCCCCGTAAGCGGACGGAGAATGCCGATGCGGAGAAACTTCACCAGCAAAAGCAGCGCCGCGCAGACGACGGAAAGCACCATCGTTATGTACGCAAACGCGTTCATTGCTCCGAACATTTCCAATCCGCCGCCCAGCTGTGAAAGCGTATCGTTCGTGTCCGCCAATTCCTTCAGCGTGGCCGGCGTGGAACCGCCGCCGACAATCGAATCGACCGCATAACTGACCCAATCGGTGAAACAGCCTATCACCGCCAACACGGCACCTACGATGGCGACCGCCATCAAAATAAGCCCGAACAGGGAAGATGTTTTTTTCTTCGCCATATAACCTCCGGCGGGAAACGAAAATATTTCGGCCGCGACCGACCGTTCCCCGCTTCTGTTTCTATTATACCCTACCCGAACGCTTTTGTCAACCCTTTGAAAGAAAAAACGTCCCCGGACAAAATCGGCAAAAATCCCCGTCGCTCGTTCTGCGGCGGGGATTAAATGACATCGAAAAAACGCTCAGCCCAGACGCCCGTTCTCCGCAAAGGAGAGCAAATCGGCGTATACTTCCTCTTTGCCGAATTCGTTGAGTATCTCGTGGCGCATCCCGTGATAGAGTTTGCCCGAAACGTTTTTGTACCCGACGTCGCGCAAAAACTGCTGCGAGTCGAACCACTTCTGTTCGTCGACCATGATCGCGTCGTCGCTGCCGGAAACGAACAGAATGGGGAGCGACGGATTCCTCACCGCATACCTGCCCTTGTCATACGTATGCTGCATGAGGCGGAACAAATTTTCGTAACCGTTGCAGGTAAAGATAAAATTGCATTTCGGGTCGGCGTTATAGGCGTCGGCAACCGCGCGATCCCGCGTCAGCCAGGAACTTCTTCCCTCGCCGGGAAAACGCTTGTCGCCGCCGCCCGTGGACACCCGCGCGAGCAGGGGGCTTCTGTGGCGCTCCCCCTTCACCGCCGCGATGGACTTCGCGAGGGCGACGCCGGCGCCCGCCAGGGAATTTTTGCTGGGCGAACCGCACACCACGAGGGAATCGATGTCCCCGTCGTGTTCCTGGATATAGCACCGCACGACCATGGAACCCATGCTGTGCCCGAACAGCAGCACGGGCAGGCCAGGATAGCGCGCTTTCAGAGCGCCGGTCACCTGCACGGCGTCCTCGACCAAAGCGCTCCCCTTTCTGTCCCGAAACCAACCCAGGTCGGCGTCGGACAAAACGCTGGCGCCGTGGCCGCGATGATCGTGCGCCGCGGCGACAAAACCGTTCTCCGCCAGATAGCGCATAAAGGCCTCGTAGCGTTCCTTGCGCTCGCACATGCCGTGCACGATCTGAAAGACGCCCCTGGGCCGCGCGTCCGGCTCGAAGGTAACGCAGGCGAGCGGGAGGCCGTCGTACGCGGACTCCACCGTAAAGCGTTCGATGTTCATGGTATCTCCTTCCGCCCGGAATGCGCGGCAAGCCCTCGCCGCCCGGGCCGTTATTCTCCCTTCCGCAAATTGTCCTCTCCGGCGATCTCCCTCGTCACGGCGGGGTCCCCGTAATATACGCCGTCGCATTCCCCGCCGCAAACGACGCCGAGCGTATCGGAGCAGCGAAGCGCGAAATCCAGTTTGCCGCCGCAGTCGAGCGCGGCCGACACGACGGAAAAATTGCCGCCGTCGAGCGTCATGGCGCCGCCCGAAGTCACGGTCAATTGCTCCGCGCTGCCCACCAGCGTCCCCCGCACCGCGCCGCGCGCACCGAGCGAAACGCTGCTTGCCGAAACGTTGAGATCCGCGTCCAGCCACCCGCCCGTCTCGAAATCGAGCGAGCCGTACTCCCCCGTCACCGTACAGTCAAAATTGCCGTCCACGTCCGCCGCCACCGAGGAAACCGGATTCCCCGACGGAACCGTGACGGAAATCCGCTTGCTCTGATACCCCATCAGGACGATGTCGCTGCGCTGCTCCACCTTCAGCGTGCCATCCTCCACCGAGAAGGAAATTTGCTCCTGCGCGCTCTCGGTATAGGTCACCGAAAACTCGGCGCCATAGGAAAGATACAGCTCCACGCCGCCGTCCGCGTCTATCTCAATCGAGGAAAAAACCTCGTTCACCTCATACCTGCCCTCGGTATAGCCGTCCTCTTTGACCATATCGAGGCTGCATGCGGACAATGCCGCGGGGCCGAAAAACGAGGCAAAAAGCAGGGCCGCCAACGTTTTTCCGATGCCTCTTTTCTTCATAAGCACATACTCCCTTTCTGTCTTTGCGGAACAAAAAGACGCCCTCCGCAACCGGGTTTTTTCTATTGTATACTTTTTCCCGCGGCCTGTCAAGTCATTTTTACGAAATTATTACAAATTCGTCTTTTTCCCCGCCGATCGGCCGGACGGACCGCAAAAAAAATCACCGGATCTGTTTGCGCAGGTAAGCGAAGGGACCGATTTCGGCAAAGGGCGTGACAGTGCTGTCCTCTATCACGGTATAGGGCAGAATGCGCGCGCCGCTCTTGACCAGGCTTTTTCCCGCAATCGTGACGTCGTGGGAGAGCACGGCGCCGCTCTCCACGAAAGAGGTGGCGTCCACATATACGCCCGCCGAATTTTCGATGACGACACCGCGGCGCAGAAGCCGGCGGACGATTTCGAGGCGCAGCGCCTCGGAGACAAACGGATAGTCGGCGGGAGTCAGAAACGCCGCCCCCGCCTTCAGAGGACAATACGCCGCGCGGGAAAGCTCCCCTCCGTCCAGCCATACCCAGCCCGCCCCGAAAAACAGATTTTTCCCCGCCCCTTCCGCGCGGGAAAGCAGGCTTTCCACGGCAGAACGAGGCAGGCAGGTATACGATGAACGCAAAATAACCGCCATTTCGCCCGACGGGGGCGGGGACGGAAAATCCGAGCAGATCTGCGCACCGAACTTTTCGGCGCCGTGCTCCGCAAGCGTCTTTCCGAAAAATTTCAATTCGCAATCGGCCGTTCCCGCCACCGAAAAGAGATGCTCCTTCCAGACATACCACCGCACATTTTTCCGCATATCCCGTCTCCTTTGCGCCCTTCGGATTCATGCCGGAATATCGGCGGCGCCGCCCGGCATACACGCTACATTGTATGTCCCGGGGCGGCCGCTTTGTGCGAAAAAATGCCCCGGACATTTCCGGGGCGCGGCTTTACGGGTCACAGCAAAAGGAGCGGGGCATATTTCCCGCCGACGGCGGCAAGGAGGTCGTCCGGCGGCAATTCGACGTTGCACCCCCTGCGCCCCGCGCTGCAAAAAATCATATCGAACAGCTGCGCGGTCTCCTCCACAAAGGTGGGAAAACGCTTCTTCATCCCGACGGGAGAACACCCGCCGTGCACGTAGCCGGTCAGCGGAAAAAGCTTTTTTTGCGGCAGCATCGCCAAGCTTCTGACCCCGGCGGCGCGCGCCGCGGCCTTTAAGTCGAGCGTGCCCGAGACGGGCAGGACGAACACGTAATGCCCGCCGTCGCTCCCCTCCGTGACGAGGGTCTTGAACACCCTGTCCGGCTCCGCCCCGAGCGCCGCCGCGACCTGCTGCCCGTCGGTGAGTTCGGCCGAATATTCTCTCGCCGTATATCCGATTCCGAGGGAATCGAGAATACGCATCGCGTTTGTCTTTTCCATAAATTTCCGCTCCTGTTCCCGGACCGCCGACAAACACCCGATTCCTGTCGCACCGCCCGATCTCCCCCTTTCCGCGCCCGGGAGCCGCCCCGAAAAATTATCGGGACAGCGGTTCCGCCGTATAGCCGCCGCCGAAAGAGACGGTGACCACGACGCTGCCGTCCGAATCGGTGCGGAAACACCGGGCGCCCGCGGCTGCCAGCCGGGAACACACCTCCGGCGCGGGATGCCCGTACAGATTGTTGGCGCCGCAGGAAATGACCGCCGTCTCGACGCCCAGAAAACCGACAAATTCCTCACAGGTGCCCGTGGCGCTTCCGTGATGGGACACTTTGAGGATCTCGGTATCGTCGAGCGCCACGCCGCAATCGTCGAAGAGGCCGACGCGATATTCGGACATCAGCCGCCTTTCCACCTCCGCGGAGGCGTCGCCGCAGAACAACGCGCTCGTCCCGCAATAATCCAGCCAGACCACCGCGGACGAATCGTTGAGGTCGGCGTCCGTATATTCCCCCGAATTGATTTTGTCGTACGGGCTTTCGGGATTTCCCGCGCGATAGGGAGAAAGAAAGGTGAGGGTATAGGGAAAGGCCTCCGACAGGGAATTTATCTGCAAATAGCGGCGGGAGACGATCGCCTCCGTGCCCTTCGCCTCCGAGAG
>CALWAU010000127.1 GCA_944375795.1 uncultured Clostridia bacterium
CCTAAAACGCCGCCTTATATTTGTCGTATCTATATCTTACCACAATCTTTCCGCGCTGTCAAGGATTCCCTTGATTTATATGCTTTCTCTCAACGAAAAGGAATGCGCCCGGCTTTACACCGAACGCATTTCCTGCTTTTTTATCCAATCTTTCGGGGTCCCTGTCGCGAAGTTTCCGTTCATACAAAATTTCACCAAGCGGGGCCTTTCGTCTGCCGCGACGCTTTACGGCGCGGGAGGAGGCGGGGGCGGAATGGGAATATCGCTCGGCTTATAGTCCGCCGAGACGGTGCCGTCCGCCGCAACCGTAATGACGAAGGTATCCATGACGCAGGTAACTTCCAGCGTCATCGTGCCGTCCGCGGCAATCGTGACGGTATACTGCGTACAGGATTGGCCGTCGTACAGATAGAGGGGCGCCTTGCCGCCCTCCTTGGGCAGACAGACAAACGCATGCTGCGTCCCCGCGCTGTCCGTCAGCGTCTTTTCTCCCTCGAACGCAAACGCGGAATAATCCCAATCCGCCGCCGAAGCGGAGGCGGTATTCGTCCCGTCCGAGAGGGTCAGCGCGCCGTCTTTCAGCGTAATCGTATACGCCACCGACACGGGCAGGCCCGAGGAGAAATCGAAGGCCGAGAAGGAAAGCACCTGCGAGCCGTCCGCCGCAAAGGCGAGGGTCGCTTCCGCCGCCGTTCCGTCCACTTCCACGTTCAGCGACAGCGCGTAATTGATGCCCAGCGCCGAGGAAGAAACGACGATTTCCTTTCCGTTCAGCGTATAGCTCCCCACGAACGCCGCGGGGGTAAGGGCGCGCTTGGTGTAGGCGCTCTGCGTCTCTCCCTGCGTCAAAGTGGCGCCGCCGCCGGAAAATACCGCCGTATATTCCGTTTCGCCGACGACAAACCGCGCCGTCGCGCCGCTTTCGGTCACCGAGACGCTCCCGAGCATTTCGGCCGCCTCGCCGTTCAGCGTCGCCGTCCCGTTTACGGTGAGCGAGAGGACATTTCCCTCTCCGTCATAATAGTCGCCGATATAATCGAGCAGGTCGTTGCGGCTGTATACGATATCGAACAGCGTGGCATATTCCCCGTCCACGATATACACATAGAGATACAATTCGCCCGAGGCGTTGAACCCGATGATGATGTTTTCCCTGCCGGCCGAATCGTAGAACCTCTGCAGTATATAATCGTACGCGACCTGCGTCACGGCCGTATCCGAATCGCTGAGGTCGGAGGTTGCCATCGAAAAGCTGCCGTCGTCGCCGAGGGTGAACACCTCGTCGTACAGCGGTCCGCGATAGGTGTAGGAGGCGCCGAGCAAATCGGAATAGACCGATTGGGAAATGAAGTAGAAATAATCCGTCTCGCCCGTCGCCATATCCGTGGTCGTCAAAGCCACGCCCCTGTCAAACGGCCGCATGCTGTGATAGAGATACCCGACGAGATTCCCCTCCCCGTCCGTCTCGATATCGGAGGCAAACAACATCGTGGGATAATCGGACATCGAACCGAACTCGTACCCCCAGGTAAACGGCAGCGTCTGGCCGTTGTAAGTGACCGTGCCGTTTGCAAAGTCCAGGGACAGGGTATCGGGGGAAGTCCCGCCCGTCGTAAACGTGTCGTTTTCCCCTTCCAGACCGAGCGCAAACAGCGCCTCGATGGTCGCAAGCGCCTCCTCCGTATAGAAGGCGGAATACTCGTAATAGCCGTCCGCCGACGATTCCAGCATCCAGTACGCCCCGTCCGCGAGCTGTATCATGCACAATCCGCTGTCCCCCAAGAGCAACGCGATGCAGCCGAACTCGGACAAGTAAGTAAATTCGCCCTGATAATTGTTCACGGTGGAATCGAGCAGAGACGTTATCGCGACGGAATAATCTTCCCTCACGGAGAGATTTTCGATGTTGTTGGTGGAATTGCCCACGAAAGTCGCCTTCGCCTCGTCGAGGATATAATAGCCGGAGGCGAGGGTCATCTCCGATTCCACGTAAAACGCCGCGTTTATCCCTTCAATAGGATAAATGGTAAACAGCATTTCATTGCGCGTGAAGTCGTACACGACTTCCCCGTCCTCTACCCGCGCCGTCAGATCAAATTCGGCATTGCCGAACGTCACCTTGTCGTCCGTCTCCACGGAAATGGTATAGGCGCGGGACCCGTGCGACCAGCTGCCCACGATGCGCTCGGGGTCGTAATCGGCGCAGGAATAAGCGTTGCCGTCGCCGTCTATCCGATAGATACCCGCGGACGTCTTTTGCAGATAATATTCCTCTCCCCCGACTTCAAACGTCAGGGCGCTGCCGTATTCCCCGGCTTCCGCCGCAAAGGAAACCACCGTGCCGTTGTACGACACCGTCCCCGCCTCGGAATCCAGCAAAATTTTGTCCCCGTTCTCCGAGAGATAGGAGCTGCCGAAGCCCGCCGGCTGCGGATACAGCCCGTACACCGACCAGCCGTCGTCGCATTCGGGCCCGTCCTCGCCCAACACGATCGTCATATACGTGTAGCCGTAGGAATCGCCGATAAAGGAAAGCTGCGCCGAGCCGTCCTCGGCAAAAGTGAGCGACGTGCGCCCCGTGCCTTCCATTTCCGCCGATTCGTGCGACAGGACGGAATACATATCCCACGAAAAATATCCGTCCGCGCCGATAAACGGAGTAATTACATAATACATGTACATGTACGGGTCGTCCGTCAGCCACGCGCCGCCGAAGGGCGCCGCGTCCGCCATCAGAGTTTTTAAGGGAACGGGCCCGTTCCCTTCCTCATCGGTCGATGAGGAATAATCCGCCGCCGCGTACATCGCGAGGGCCCCGTCCGCGTCCGGCGCCAATATGTAATCCGTTCCGTCCGCCGTGCAGGCGATGACCGAATCGGCGCCCGCGTCGGTAAAGGAGGTCACCGCAAAATTTTCCGTGCCCGTCATCGTGCCCGCCGCAAGATCTATCGTCGTGTCCGCGTTCACCCAGCGCCGCGCAAATACGCCCACATCCACGGCGGGGACGCTCGGTTCCTCGCCCGAATCGCCGCTCGAATCGCTGCCGCTGTCACTCGAATCGCCGCCGCTGTCGCTGCTGTCCTCGCCCGGGGCATCGCTCTGCCCCGCAGAGCTGCTCTGTTCCGCAGAATCGCTTCCGCCGTCCGAAGAGGAGGCCTGCTCCGAACTGCTCTGCCCCTGCGAAGAAGAAACGCTGTCGGAAAGCCCGGAATCGGGGCCCTGCGCCACATAGTTACAGGCGCCCATTGCCGCCGCCGCGCACAGCGCCAGCAACGCAAGCATCACTTTTCTGCTCTTTTTCATACCACGCATCTCCTTATACTTTTTCATATAATCGATTTTACGAATTATATAGACAATTATAATCGATAGAAATGCGATTGTCAAGCGTTTTCCGAAAAAAATCGTAAAAAAAAGCTCCGTTTTCCCGATTGGGAAAAACGGAGCGCGCGGCCTTTCGTCAATCGAACAACCCGCAGGAAAGATATCTGTCCCCCGTATCGGGAAGCAGAACGACGATTCGCTTTCCCGCGCTCCCGGCGCGGGCGGCGACGCGGACGGCGGCGGACAGCGCCGCGCCCGAGGAAATGCCCGCCAGGATACCCTCCCGCCGTGCGAGCAGACGGGCGAAAAAATATGCGTCCTCGTCCGTAACCGTCAAAATTTCGTCGCATACGGAAGGGTCGAAAATTTCCGGCACGAATCCCGCGCCGATACCCTGAATAGCGTGCGGGCCGCCTTTGCCGCCGCTCAGAACGGGAGAGGAAGCAGGCTCCGCCGCGACGACGCGCAAAGCGGGATTCTTTTCTTTGAGAAAGCGCCCCGCGCCCGTCACCGTGCCGCCCGTTCCGACGCCCGCGACGAAAACGTCCACGTTCCCGTCCGAATCCGCCCAGATCTCCGGGCCCGTCGTCTTGTAGTGCGCGGCGGGATTGGCGGGATTGACAAACTGCCCGACGATGAGGCTGTTTTTCACCTCCCGGTGCAACCGTTCCGCCCTGTCCACCGCCCCCTGCATGCCCAGGCGGCCCTCCGTCAGAATGAGCTCCGCGCCGAACGCGGTCATCATGCGCCGCCGTTCCTCGCTCATCGTATCGGGCATGACGATGGTGAGCGCCAGCCCCTTGGAAGCCGCTATCGCCGCGAGACCGATGCCGGTGTTGCCGCTGGTCGACTCGATGAGGAGGGTATCGGCGTCTATCAGCCCCCTCTCCTCCGCGTCCCGCAGCATTTCGGCCGCCGCGCGGTCCTTGACCGAGCCGGTGGGGTTCATCGACTCCACCTTGGCGAGGAGTTCCGCCTCCGGGGCATATTCCCGCGCGATGTTTTTCAGGGCGACCAGCGGCGTTCTGCCCACCGCCTCCGCGATAGAAGAAAAATACATGGCCTCTCCCTTATTCGAGGATATCCGTCGTAATGAAATCGACGCCCGCCGCGATAAGTTTTTCCGCGTCCTCGGGGCGGTCTATCGTCCAGCAATTCACTTTCAGGCCCGCCGCGTGCAGGCGCGCGACGTATTCGGGCGTGACGCACGTCCCGCAAAGATCGGCGCCGAAGCGGTATTTTTCCATGAAGCGGAAGTTTTCCTCCGTCGCCTCGCCCGTCAGAAACTGTATCTCCGCATCCGGGCAAAGCCCGCGCAAATCGACGAGATTCTCCTTGCAGAAAGAGATGAAAATCGTCCTGTTAAACCAACCCATGTCTTTGACCACCGCAACGATCCCCGCGATATGTTCGGGGACGATGCGGCTTTTGAGTTCGAGCACGGCCGTCTTGTCGTACTTGCGGCAGATGGCGATATAGTCGCTCAAAGCGGGCAGGCAGAGGTCGGAGCGGGGATTTCCGTCCGTGTCGGGCAGCCGTACCTCGGAAAGCTCTGCAAAGGTGCTCTTTTCCACGTTGATGTCCAGCCCCGCCACCCGTTTCAGGTCGTCGTCGTGAAAAATCACGTACTTGCCGTCGGCGGTCACGTGGACGTCCGTCTCGATGCCGTAATAGCTCTTGACGCCCGCCGCGACAAACGCCGCACAGGTATTTTCCCTTTCCAGACCCGAAACGCCGCGATGGGCGATCATCAGGCAATTCTTTTTTTCGATGCAAACGGTATTCATAGTTGGCAAACCTCCGATTCTTCGTCGCCAAAATTTTTCACGTATATTTTACCACCGGAAAACGGGAATGTCAACCGCAGAAAGGTATTTTTTTCCGCGGCATTCCGCGTCCCCTCACTTTTTTCCGTCCGCGCCGCAGGGCAGAACTTCTTCCGTTTGACAGACTTCTTTTGCAAACGTCTCCCAAAACCGGTATCCGCCCGCAAAATTGCGGCAGTCCCGCCCCTTCTGCATGAGAATGCGGCAGGCGAGATAACTGCGCACCCCCGATTGGCACATGACGTACACCGTCTTGCCCTGCGGCACCTCGTCCAGCCTTTCCCGCAGTTCGTCGAGGGGAATATTGACAAATCCGGCGGCGTGTCCGCGCGCGTATTCGGCGGGCGTACGCACGTCCAGCAGCGTCGCGCTTCCGTCCCGCGGCAGCCCCGCCACTTCCTCCGCGAAAAACTGTTTCATCTTTCCCGCCTCGACGTTTTCCGCCACGAAGCCGACCATGTTCACGGGGTCTTTCGCGGAAGAATAGGGCGGCGCGTAGGCAAACTCGAGGTCTTTCAGGTCGGTGATTTTCAACCCGCAACGCATCGCCGTACCGATCGCGTCCAGACGCTTATCCACCCCCTCGAAGCCGAGGATCTGCGCGCCGAGAATGCGCAGGGAAGGCCGCTCGTACAGTACCTTTATCGTCATCGCCCGCGCCCCGGGATAATAGGAAGCGT
>CALWAU010000128.1 GCA_944375795.1 uncultured Clostridia bacterium
CGGGGACAACGCCGTCAAGGCGGAGGCATGGGATAAAATAAAGCAGGCGACGACGGAGGCGGAATATCTCGCCGCCGTGGACGCATCTTCCCTTTCCCGCGGGGCGAAACTGCGGCTGAAAGAGACGATTTGAAAAAGAGTGTGAAATCCCGAGGCGAAATTTTTCGCCTCGGGATTTCACTTGGATTTTCGGCAATTGAAAACAGTAAAAAATAAAATTATTGTAAGGATAGTAAAACCGCAGGCAGAAAGCAGGATAATTAGCCAAATCGGTAAATTGTTTTTATGCGGGAGCAATGGCGAATCGGAAGAACAAACATCGATTATAAGATGTTTGTCAATAGTTCCTTCAAAGGTATAAATATCATTTTGATTTGCAAAAGAAGTCTTATTGGAAAGGATTTTTCGCGCGGTAGAAAGAGCAAGGGTTACATGATTGTTTTTGGGAGCAGTAATTTGAAAAGTTTGCACTTCAGGGGTATAGGAGCGATCGATAGAAAACTGAAGCGGCTGTATAATTTGAATAATAGATTCTCCTTGTGGTAGTTCAATCGTATAATCAAGGTAGACAAAGCCGTATTCAAAAGGGGCTTCGATAATATCGGTATAAAAATTAAATTCTCTCTTTTCGGAAGCCGCGCAATCGGCAAAACGCGTGTAAATAATATTTTTTAATGTATCGTCTATGTCGGTTTCTCCTGTTTCGGACACAAATGAAATGGCATAATCTAATATGTTTTCATATGTCAGAGCTGTTTTTTCAATTACAGCGTTATCAGTGGCGATAATGCTGAGGTCATCTTTGAGAACGATAATACTTTGCTCGGTTGATGAGCGGAGTTTTATATTGTATTGCCGTGTTGCAGTATTGTAAGAAAAGGAGTTGAAATTTATGAAAGAAACGGCATTTTCGGGCACCGAAAGAATTATTGTACCCTCGTTGTCAGTGGTAAAGGAATAATAGTAACAGGGGATTGACAAATCGAGCGGAGGAGCGGTTATCTTCATTGCCAAAACATCTTCGTGAGAAAATGAAGAAGGAAATCCGAAAAGAGCCTTTGAATAGGATAAAGAAGGGGTGATTTTTTTATTGTTTAACAACAAAGTGGCACTATCGGTGCCAATTTCTATAAGTTTTCCGTAAATCGGCAGCGTCATGCGGATGGTTTTTTCTTCGGCAACGCAAGCAGAAATTTGGGTTTTCAGAAGGGGAATAGCTTTGTCGACATTTACGGAAAGAGAGTAGTATACCTCGTTCATGCCTTCAAAATAAGGCAGAAATGTCGGCGGAATATTCGCTTCTGTCGTTGCTCTTGCTGACAAAGAGACAGTCGGGAGAAAACAGAGCAGAGCCGAGAAAATAATGGAAAGGAAAAACTTTTTCATTTTGATTCTTCCAAATACAGAATTTCAATAGGTTTATGCCGTTTTTGTGCGTAATTCAGGGTATACCAAGTGCCACCCTTACGTGAACCGTTCCAAATAGCCAAAAGATAGTCACTGTTATCGACCATATAACGGTTGCGTTCAAACATGCACCCCCTTGTATAGTGTTCCGATAAAACGACGGTTGAGGTTGCATGTTTTAGAATATCGTTATAGCGGGCAATCTCTGAAGTATTCCACTGTCGCGTTTGGGTACGGCAGGGGATGGCGCAATGCAAACGGATATAAGGATACTTTTTGCGTAGCGACAAAACGGAAAGGGCAAAGTCTGTATCTGCCCCCAAAGCCATTCCGCAGATAAAGTCCGTTACACCTCTTTCTGTAATATAGCTTTCGATTCTTTCATGCAAGCTCTTTTCGTAAAGGGCTTGTCTTTTTTTGTCTTTTTCATATGGCCATGGAAATCCGTTTGGGCGGTGTCCGGTACAGCAACAAGTCATGAAAAATTCTCCTATTTTACACGTTGTATCAATGTATTATTAAAAGAAAAATGATACCGTTGACCACAGTCAACGTATTTGTAAAAAATGTGGTCTATAATCTACTATGATGAACGTTTATCGCAATCAACATAGGAGATTATAGAGTATGAAGCTTGTAGAAGCCGTAGGCAGGAGATTGGGCGGGATATTGAAAACCAAAGGGTTGACACAATATGAGGTGGCGCAGAGCGGCGGAATACCGAGGTCTACAATCAGCGTCATTGTAGGGGTAAAAAGGAAATCGGTGAAGCTCGATACGATTTATCAGATATGCGCGGCGCTGGGGATATCTCTGAAAACTTTTTTCGACGACCCCATATTTGACGACGTTTTAGATTAGTTCCATTGACATTATAGCATATATTTTGTATTAACACAACTAAATTAGTGAGTATTACCACCACTTATTTTTTTGTTGCCTAATGGTAAAATATTAGTGGTAGTACGCTATGAGGAAAAATGGAATGGACGTAAAACAGCGCATATTGGAACTGATGAAAAAACGCGGTTGGTCGAAATACAAGCTTTCTCGGGAAACGGGAATCTATATTACGACCATCAACGATTGGTTCAACGAAAATCAGTATACGCCGAGCAGAAGCTCTATTGAAAGTATTTGCGGGGCTATGGGAATCACGCTCGCGGAGTTTTACGCCGGTATCGAGGAGCATAGTTTGACGAGAGAACAGTTGCTTGTTCTGGAAAAGTTTGAAAATATACCGAAGGACAGGAGGAAGCTCGTATTTGAATTTATGGAGATATTGGCACAGGAGGAATAGATAACTGTTTTGCTTTTTCAGGCGTCCGGATACGGGCGCTTTTTGTCAGAATTTATAAAATTTTTCATATCTCTGCGGCATAGGCGGCGGCCCCGGCGATGAGCGATTGGCGCAAAAAAAGTAAAAACGGCATTATTTTGAGGAAAAACTTCGCATGCCGCGATTGACTTCTTGACAAATTTCCGCGGATATAGTATGATAGAATGGCGGGGACGGGGAAATCCCGCCCCCGACTTTCTTTTCGGAGGATTTATGGACACAGTCCCTCTATTTGTTGCGATCGTCGCACTCGTGATTCTGTCGGGATTTTTCACCGCGGCGGAAACGGCGTTTTCCCGCGCCAATAAGCTCCGCCTCAAAGGTCTGGCGGAGGGGAAAAAGCGCGGCAAAGCGGTGTGCGCGTTCGCCGAAGACAAGTACGAAAGTCTGCATACGGCGATACTCATAGGCGACGCCGCCGCGGACCTCACGGCGGGCGCGCTTTCGGTCGTCGCGTTCGGAAAACTGCTGGGCGGACCGGGGTCCGTCGCGCTCGCGGCGGTGTTTATCATCGTCGTCGTGCTGCTGTTCGGAGAAATCACCCCCCGTTGTATCGCGGCGGCGGTGCCCGAGAAGCTCTGTTTTCTCGTCTGGCCCGTGCTCCGGCTGTTCTATTGGGTGCTTACGCCCTTCCGTTTGCTTTTCGGCGGCTATGCGAAATTGCTCGCGAAGGCGTTCAAGGTGAAAAAAGAGGATTCGGTGACGGAGGAGGAGCTGCGCTCCATCGTGGACGAAGCGGAGGAGGACGGGACGTTGAGAGAGGACGAATCCGAGCTCGTGCGGTCCGCGCTGGAATTTGACGATTTGAAGGTGGAGGACATTCTGGTCCCCCGTGTGGACGTCGTCGCGGTGCGGGAGGACAGCTCGATGGAGGAGATCCTCGCCACTTTCCGCGAAAACCGCTATTCCCGCCTGCCCGTCTATCGGGAGAAGATCGACGACGTAGTCGGGCTCATTCACGAGCGGGATTTTTACGACGCATATCTGAAGGGGGAAAAGACGATAGGCCACGTCGTGCAGAACATCGTGTTCACCACCGATTATGCGCGCGTATCCTCCCTTCTGAAACAGTTGCAGCGGGAAAAGATACATATGGCGGCGGTTCTGGACGAATACGGCGGCCTCGTGGGCATCGTCACGCTGGAGGATATCCTCGAGGAGCTGGTCGGGGAGATCTGGGACGAACACGACGAGGAGTCCGTTCTGTACGGCAAAATCGCGGACGGCGAATATTGGGCGGACGGCAAATGCGACCTCGGGGAGTTTCTCGGCCTGTACGGGCTGGAGGAGGACGAGGATTGCGAGTCCAACACCGTCGGCGGCTGGGTGACGGAAAAGTACGGCGGCATTCCGCCCGTGGGCGAGGTCGTCCGTTACGGCGGCGTCGAAATCAAAGTGGTCAAGGCGGCGAAGCAGAAGGTGCTGAAGGTGCGTTCCCGCAAGGCGGAGCCCGAACCGGAACCGGACGGGAAGCCGTCCGGGAAATGACCGCCCGCGCACGTCTGTCAGTACGTAAAAATTTCAGAGAGGTGATATTATGGAAACCATTCTTGTTACCGGCGGGAGCGGCTTTATCGGCTCCCACACCGTGGTGGAGCTGCTCAATAAGGGTTACGGCGTCATCGTGATGGACAATCTTTGCAATTCCAGCGAAGAGAGCCTGCGCCGCGTCGAGAAGATCACGGGCAAAAAAGTGAAGTTTTACGAGACGGATATCCGCGACCGCGAGGGGACGGAAAAGATTTTCCGCGAAAACAAAATCGACGCGGTCATTCATTTTGCGGGGCTGAAAGCGGTGGGCGAAAGCTGCCGCATTCCGCTCAGATATTACGACAACAATATCGGCGGCACCGTGGCGCTGCTCGAGGTCATGGAGAAGTACAACGTCAAAAAGATGATTTTTTCTTCCTCTGCCACCGTGTACGGCTCGCCCGAACGCCTCCCCCTCGACGAGGAATGCCGCACGGGCGGAACCACCAATCCCTACGGCTCCACGAAGTACTATCTCGAGGGCATTCTCACCGATCTGTATAAGGCGGACAACGAGTGGAACATCATTCTCCTCCGCTATTTCAACCCCGTCGGCGCGCACGAGAGCGGGCTTATCGGCGAGGACCCCAAGGGCATACCCAACAATCTCATGCCCTACGTCGCGCAGGTGGCTTCCGGCAAACTTTCCTGTATCCAGGTATTCGGCGACGATTACGATACGCCGGACGGAACGGGCGTGCGCGACTATATCCACGTGGTCGATCTCGCCCTCGGGCACATCGCCGCCATCGAATATTGCCGCGAACCGGGCGTGCATATTTACAACCTCGGAACGGGCCGCGGATACAGCGTGCTCGACATGATCCACGCCTTTGAAAAGGCCTGCGGCAAGAAGCTCCCCTATAAAATCTGCCCCCGCCGTTCCGGCGATATCGCCGCCTGCTACGCCTGCCCGGACAAGGCGGAAAGGGAACTGCATTGGAAGGCGAAGTACGGCATCGAGGAGATGTGCGCCTCCCAGTGGAAATGGCAGAGCATGAATCCCAACGGCTACGAAGAATGACGAAGGGCGGGGCGAGACAGTGATTTCGCCGGATAAAATCGTCCGTTCCCGCCGCAGGACGCTGTCCGTTTCGGTGGACGCCTTCGGGCGGGTGACCGTCCGCGCCCCCCTGCAATGTCCCGATGCGCATATCTTTGCCTTTCTGGCGCAAAAGGAGGACTGGATCCGCCGACAGAAGGACAGGGCGGCGCAGTCGTCGGTGGTCCTCCCGACCGATTGTCTGGAAGGCTATCGCTTTCTGCTTCTGGGCAGGGAACATACGCTGCGCCTGTACGAGGGGACGCGCATCCGCTATGACGAGCGTTCGGCCACCGTCTTTCTGCCCGCCGAAAAGGCCCGGGAGAGGCTGGTGCAATGGCTGAAGCGGAACGCGCGGCGCATTTTCTCCGCCGTCGCTTCCCGCCGGGCGGCGGAAATGGGCACTTCCTATCCGTCGCTGACGGTCACCTCCGCCAAGACCCGCTGGGGTTCCTGTTCGTATAATAACGCCCTGCATTTTTCCTTTCGGCTGCTGTATGCGCCCGTCGCGGTGATCGATTACGTCGTCGTGCACGAGCTTGCGCATACTTTCCATAAGGACCACAGCCGCGCCTTTTGGGCGACGGTGGGGCGCTATGTGCCCGATTATCCCGCCAAGCGCGAATGGCTGAAGGAAAAAACGCTGCTGATGGAAATTTTTTGAGCGGCTTTTGCGGGGGCAGGGTTGCGGCGAACGGGTAAAAGGACAGAGAAAAGTTTTACGGAAAAACTCGGCCGGGCGCGGCGGAAAGCTGCGCCCGGCTTTGCATGCCCCTTCGGCGCAAATATTTCGGAAAAGCGGCGTTATTCTCTTGCAATGCCACTTTGCGTGTGCTATAATGATAACGTAATAAAATATTTTTTTGAGAGGAGATGAAAAATGACAGAAAAAAAAGGGCTGAAATGGATAGGCATGTGGCTGGCCGCGGCGCTGTTGTCGGCGTGCGGCATGTTGCTGGCGTCCTGCGGCAGTGGCGGAGAGAGCGGTGGGAGCGGCGGGAGCGACGGGAGCGCCGTTTCGTCGTCCGAAAAAATAATCGACAGGGAGGCGCTGGCGCCCTTTCTATATCGTGTGGACGGGGAGGAATGCGTCATCTACGGGGTGCATGATGTTTCCATGACGGAAGCCGTGATACCCGACTGTGTGACGGGTATCGGGGACCGTGCGTTTTTCGACTGTATCGGCTTAACGAGCATCGAAATCCCGTCCAGCGTGACGAGCATCGGTGACGAGGCGTTTTCGTGGTGCAGCGGTTTGAAGTATATTGAAATTCCGGACAGCGTGACGAACGTCGGGGACGGTGTGTTTTATAATTGCAGCGGTTTGACGAGCATCGAAATCCCGGACAGTGTGACAAGTATCGGATATGAGGCGTTTGCCGGTTGCAGCGGTTTGACGAGCATCGAAATCCCGGACAGCGTAACGAGCATCGGGGATAGGGCGTTTGTGTGGTGCAGCGGACTGACGAGCATCGAAATTCCGGACAACGTGACGAGCATCGGGGACGGGGCGTTTGCCGTTTGCAGCGGCTTGACGAGCATCCAATTTCCGTCCGGCTTGACGAGCATCGGGAACAGGATGTTTTCCGATTGCAGCGGTTTGACGAGCATCGAAATTCCGTCCGGCGTGACGAGCATCGGGGACGGTGTGTTTTATAATTGCAGCGGTTTGACGAGCATCGAAATCCCGGACAGTGTGACAAGCATCGGGGATGAGGTGTTTTGGGATTGCATCGGACTGACGAATATCGAAATTCCGGACAGCGTTACGAGCATCGGGTACGGGGCGTTTTCCGGTTGCAGCGGCTTGACCGGCGCTTTGAAAATTCCGTCCGGCGTGACGAGCATCGGGGACAGTGTGTTTTATAATTGCAGCAGTTTGAAGTATATTGAAATCCTGGGCGGCGTAACGAGCATCGGGTACGGAGTGTTTTCCGGTTGCAGCGAACTGATGAGCATCGAACTTCCCTCCGGCTTGACGAGTATCGGGGAAAGTGCGTTTTCTGATTGCAGCGGACTGATGACCATCGAACTTCCCTCCGACTTGACGAGTATCGGGGAAAGTGCGTTTTCCGATTGTAGCGGACTGACGAGCATCGAACTTCCGTCCGGCTTGACGAGTATTGGGAAGCGTGCGTTTTCCGATTGCAGCGGACTGACGAGTATCGAAATTCCGGACAGCGTGACGAGCATCGGGGATTATGCGTTTTCCGGTTGCAACGGACTGACGAGCCTTGAACTTCCGTTCGGTTTGACGAGCATCGGGAACGGGGTGTTTTGGGATTGCAGCGGACTGACGAGCCTCGAACTTCCGAACAGCGTGACGAGTATCGGGGATAGTGCGTTTTTGTGGTGCAACGACCTGACGAGCATTCAGCTTCCCTTCGGCTTGATGAGTATCGGAGATGAGGCGTTTTCCGGTTGCAACTTTTTGACGAGCGTGGAAATCCCGGACAGTGTGACGAGTATCGGAGACGGTGCTTTTTCCAGTTGCCTCAGGTTGACAAGCGTGAAACTTCCGACCGGCTTGACGAGTATCGGAAACGAGGTGTTTTCCGATTGCAGCAATTTAACGTACGTGGAACTTCCGACCGGCTTGACGAGTATCGGGTATCAGGCATTTTACGGTTGCAGAGGACTGAGGCGCATCAAACTTCCGACCGGCTTGACGAGCATCGGGAACGAGGCATTTTCCGATTGCCGCAATTTGTGGCGCGTGGAAATCTCGGACAGTGTGACGAGCATCGGGGACAGTGCGTTTTCGGGTTGCAACGATTTGACAATATATTACAGCGGGACGGAAGAAGAATGGAGCGCCATAAGTATCTCCGATGTAGGAAACGGAAATCTGACGGCTGCGACGATTTATTATTACAGCGAGGAGCAGCCGACGGGGACGGGCAACTATTGGCATTACGACGGGGCCGGCAATCCCGTCCCTTGGTAAAATCAAAAATTTTTAGAGCAACAGCGGGGCCGAAAAGCTCCGCTGTTGCATTTCATGGCATAATTTGTCTGGTTCTCTTGCACAAAGGGTGTTTCCTTGCGCAAAGGAAACAAAACAGCGCTTTCCTAAGGCTCCTTTGTG
>CALWAU010000129.1 GCA_944375795.1 uncultured Clostridia bacterium
ATTGCCCTCTCCAGCCTTTCGGGATATTTTGACGATTCCCACCCGACGGTGGAAAACAATGCTTCCAGCGCCGCGGCCGGGATCTTTTTTTCTTCCGAATAACGTATCATAACCTCTCCGTTTTCAAAACCTTTCCCGCAATGGCGACAACGCAGAACGACGTATCGCGTTTTCCTCAATAAACCAACAAAGTCTACCGTCAAAACGCGGAGATACAAGCAAGACGCGAAGGGTGCGGCTTTCCGACGGGGAGTGTACATAGAAGTACATGACCCGAGGAAAACGCAAACCCGACAATGTATTGCGCAGTAGCTACGCGTTTCGCTTGTTCCAAGCGAAAACGCCTCAATAAGCGCGGGCGAAAATAATCACATGCTCCGCCTTCTTCCCGCAGACCGCGCATTTTTCGGCCGTCTCGCCCTCGGCGTAAACGCGGGCGGTGGCGGCGGCGACTTCCTTCACTTTGTCCTCGCACTCGCGGCAGCCGCACCAACCCGCCTTGACAAAGTTTCCCGTCTCGACGCCCCTGAGGATCTCGTCCATATTTTCCGCATAGACGATGCGGCTGTCCCGGCGGGCGCGCGCCGCTTCCAGCATATCTTTCTGGACGCGCGCAAGCAGCCCTTCCACGGCCGAAACGGCGCTGTCGAGGGGATATTCTTCCTTTTCCAGCGTGTCGCGCCGGGCGCAGAGCATTTTTCCGGCCTCGATGTCGCGGGGGCCCAGTTCGATGCGCACGGGCACCCCTTTCATTTCCCATTCGTTGAACTTCCAGCCGGGGCTGTTGTCGCTGTCGTCGAGGACGACGCGGATCCCCGCCGCCTCCAGCTCTCCTTTCAGCTTCGCGCACGCTTCCAGAACGCCTCCCTTCCTCGCCGCAATGGGCACGATGACGCACTGTACGGGCGCGACGACGGGCGGAAGCACCAGGCCGCGGCTGTCGCCGTGGGTCATGATGATAGCGCCGATAAGGCGGGTGGAGACCCCCCACGACGAGGTGTACGCCGTTTTAAGCGCCCCGTCTTTATCGAGAAATTTAATCTCGAACGCCGACGCAAAATTCTGCCCGAGATAATGCGAAGTCCCCGCCTGCAAGCTCTTGCCGTCGTGCATCATCGCTTCCATGCCGTAGGTGGCGACGGCGCCCGCAAATCTCTCCTTCTCCGTCTTTCTGCCCGTGATGACGGGAATGGCGAGACAATTTTCCGCAAATTCCTTATAGACGCCGAGCATGGTCATCGTGCTCGCCTCCGCCTCCTCGGCGGTCGTATGGACGGTATGCCCTTCCTGCCAGAGAAATTCGCTGGTGCGCAGGAAGGGACGGGTGGTCTTTTCCCAGCGCATGACGTTGCACCACTGATTGATTTTCAGCGGCAAATCGCGATAGGACTGAATCCATTTGGAGCACATCGTGCCGATGATCGTCTCGGACGTGGGACGAATGGCGAGCGGCTCGGCCAGCTTTTCCCCGCCCGCCACGGTGACCACCGCAACTTCGGGCGCAAAGCCCTCGACGTGCTCCGCTTCCTTCGTAAAGAAACTCATCGGAATGAGCAGGGGGAAATAGGCGTTCTCCACCCCCTCCTTTTTGAAGCGGGCGTCCAGCTCCTTCTGAATATTTTCCCAGATGGCGTAGCCGTAGGGGCGAATGACCATCGTGCCCTTGACGGGGCCGTAATCGACGAGCTTCGTCTTGATGACGACGTCCGTGTACCATTGGGGGAAGTCCTTTTCGATGTCCGCGATCTGTTCGACGAACTGCGTTTCCTTTGCCATGCGCATACCTCTTTTTCTGATTGCGGCGCCCCTGCCCGGAACGCCCTTTTTTGCGTTTCTTTTACGCTCTTTCACCATTATACAGCAAACGCGCGCAATTTTCAATCGTTTTGCGCGCGTTTTACAGGCTTTTATCAAATTTATTCTTTCTCTTTTACCTGTTCCGTTATGCCCCGCCGCCGACCGCAGAGGCAAAAGGGCTCAGAATCCCGTAAGCTCCTTCCTCGTGCAGGTGGAGATCCAGCCGCAGGAGACGGAACCGGGCCCCACGTGTGCGCCGATGACCGGCCCCATGATGAATATCTTCGGCCGCACCCCCCATTTCGCCTCCACCATGTCCGCCAGCTCGTTGGCGCCCGCCTCGTTGTCGGTATGCACGACCACTGCGATTTTATTCTCGTCCATGGGCGCCCTTTCCTGCGATTCCAGCACATAATTGAAGGCCTTTTTCATTCCCCGCATCTTATCGAATACTTTGAGTTTTCCCTCCGAATCGAAAATGAGCATGGGCTTGATGTTGAGCGCCGTACCGAACACGGCGGACACTTTAGATACCCGCCCGCCCTTGCACAGATAGAAGAGGTCGTTGGGAATAATGCAGTGCTGAATGCGCAGGCGCACGTCCATGAGATAGTCGTACGTCTCTTTGGCGCTTTTGCCCTCGTCCCGCCAATCGCAGGCGATGGAGACGAGAATCCCCTGCCCGATCGTCGCCGTCAGGGGATCGACGGAAAGGAGATTGAAATCGGGAAATTCTTTTTTCACTTCCTCCGCCGCCTGTTTGGCGACGCTCACCGTCCGGGCCAGCCCGGAGGAAATGGAGAAGTGCAGAACGTCCTTCACGCCCGCCTTCGCCATTTTGCGGAAATGCTCGCAGTGGGACTCGTAATTGAGCATGGAGGTGCGGGGAAAATACCCCGCCTCTACCTTATGGTAAAAATCGAGATATTCCTGATAGCAGGAAAAATTATCCGTAAATTCCTCCTGCTTGCCGTCTTTTTCCAACGTAAAAGTGAGGGGCGCAAACCAGATATTGCGCTTTTCGATATAGTCGCGATACAAATCGCAGGTAGAATCCGTCGATACGTCAAACTGTATCATGTACTTACTCCCGAAATCAAGTGAATTTATCATAAAAAACTATGACATTTTTATTATAGCACAGAAAAGCGTCGCTGTCAACGATTCGGAGAAAAGTTATTTAAGATAAGTTAATGATTTTTCCCGTCCGCCCTTTCCGCGCCGCTTTTCCCCGTTACGGCTCCATTATAGCTCCCTCCGGCCGCCCTTTTGCTAACCGCGTTCCCCCTTCCGCCTTACGATTTCGTAAGAATGGGGAATTTCCCCGCCCGGCGACGCGGCAAAGCGGCGACAGCGACCGGGCAAAAGGCGGAAAAACCGGCCAAAAAAGGGGATTTCGGGCGCCCGTTTCGTGAAAATAAAAATTTTTGCGATAAATTTTCGTAAAAGGCTTGAAAAATGCGATGAAAAACGTTATAATAGAAACAGATTATGCAATATTCGCACGGGCCGGCGGAAAACATCCGCGCCGGGCGCCGCGAAAAAAGGAGCAAAAAGGAGTTTTGTCCGCGCATGGCGACTTTACGGGAGTATGAACAACTCAAAAACGGAACGGACGTGAGAGGCGTCGCCTCGGCGGGCGTCGAGGGAGAAGAGGTAAACCTTACCCCCGGGATCGCGGAAAACATCGCCGCGGCCTTCTGCCTGTTCCTCGAAGAACGCACGGACAAACCTTCCGTGCGGGTCGCCGTGGGGCACGATTCCCGCATTTCCGCGCCCTCCCTTTCCGAAGGGGTGCTGCGCGGCATCGAAAAGACGGGCGGGTACGCCGTATTTACCGCGCTTTCCTCCACGCCTTCCATGTTCATGCTGTTGAAGGACGAATCGTTCGCCTGCGACGGCTCGGTGATGATCACCGCCAGCCACCTCCCCTTCAACCGCAACGGCCTGAAATTTTTCACGCCCGAAGGCGGGCTGAGTTCGGAGGACGTCGGACGCATTCTCGCCCGGGCAGCGGAGGGAAATTTCCCCGAGCAGCCGGGCGGCGGGCTGGAAAACCGCCCCTATCTCGACATTTACGCGGCGGGGCTCGTCGAAAAGGTGCGGGAAGCGACGGGCGAGGAAAAGCCGCTTGCGGGCAAGCGCATCCTCGTGGACGCGGGCAACGGCGCGGGCGGATTTTACGCCGAAAAGGTACTTGCGCCCCTGGGGGCGGACACGACGGGTTCGCAGTTTCTCGACCCGGACGGGACTTTCCCCAACCACATCCCCAACCCCGAAAACGAGGGGGCGATGCGCTCGGTGTGCGAGGCGGTAAAGAAGAACGGCGCCGATTTCGGCATCATCTTTGACACCGACGTGGATCGGGCGGGCGCCGTGGACAAAAACGGCGAGGAAATCAACCGCAATCGGCTCATCGCGCTCATCTCCGCCATATTGCTCAAAGAAGAGCCGGGCACCGTCGTCACCGATTCGGTCACGAGCGACGGACTGACGAAATTCATCGAGGCGCACGGCGGAAAACACTGGCGCTACAAGAGCGGCTACAAAAACGTCATCGACGCGGCGGTGCGGCGCAACGCCGCGGGGGAATATACCCCTCTCGCCATCGAAACGAGCGGGCACGCCGCCCTCAAAGAAAATTATTTTCTCGACGACGGGGCATACCTCGTCACGCGGCTGCTCATCGCGCTCGCGCAGGAGGCGAAGGCGGGACGGACGCTGACCGACCTCATCGCCGACCTTCCCGAACCGAAGGAAGCGGCGGAAGCGCGGCTGCGCTTTGAAAAGGGCTGCGATTTCCAGGCCCTGGGCCGGGAGGTCATCGACGAACTCGGAAAATACGCGGCCTCCCTCCCCTACGTTTCCCCGGCGGCGGAAAACTACGAGGGCGTCCGCCTGAATTTCGACGAGGCGCACGGAAACGGCTGGCTGCTCGTCCGCATGAGCCTGCACGAACCCATTCTGCCCGTCAACATCGAAAGCGATTCGGAGGGCGGCACGGAAAAAATCGCCGCCGCTCTGTACGATTTTCTCAAAGCGTACCCCTTTCTCGACCTTTCCCCTTTGGAAAAGCTTCTCGGAGCGGATCCGGCCGACGCCGGAAGCGACGAGGATAAAAATAAAAACAACACGGAGGAACCACTCATGAACGAGAACACCGAAGAAGCCAAAACCCCCGCCGCGACCGAGACGGAACCCGTCTCCGAAACGACCGGAACGACGGAAGAAGTCTTTGCGGAAAACCCCGTCGCCACCGAGACGACGGCCGACGCGACGGACACCGCGGAAACGGCAGCGGAAACCGAGGAGACGACGGAACCCGCCGAAACGGAAGAGACGGCGCCCGCAGAAGAAACGGAGGCCGAAGCGGAAGAAACGGAGGCCGAAGCGGAAGAAACGGAGCCCGCAGCGGAAACGGCAGCGGAGGCCGCGGAAACGACGGCGGAAGCGGAAGCCGCCCCCGCGGAACAGCCTGCCGCCGGGGAGATCGCCGAAGATGCGGCGGCCGACGAGGAAAGCGCGGAAGAAATCGCCGAGGAGGTTCCCGAAGAGGAACCCGCCGCCGAGGGAGAAGAGGCCGAGGAGGCCGCTCCGGAAGAAGCGCAGAAGGACGAAAACAATCAATCGGGAGATAATATCATCATGGACGTACAGCAAACCACCATCAACGCATTGAGGGTGCTGTCCGCGGAAGCGGTAGAAAAGGCGAAATCGGGACACCCCGGGCTTCCGCTCGGCAGCGCGCCCATCGCGTACACTCTCTTTCAGAACTTTTTGAAATTCAATCCGAGGGACGTGAAATGGAACGACCGCGACCGGTTCGTGCTCTCCGCGGGCCACGGCTCGGCGCTCGATTATTCCCTCCTCTACCTCTACGGTTTCGATATGACCAAAGAGGATCTCATGAATTTCCGCCAGCTGGGCAGCAGGACGCCCGGCCACCCCGAATACGGCGTGACGCCGGGTATCGAGACGACGACCGGCCCGCTCGGACAGGGCATCGCCAACGGCGTGGGCATGGCGCTGGCCGAAGCGCACCTCGCGGCGAAATTCAACCGTCCCGGCTACCCCGTCGTCGATCATTATACTTACGTGCTCTGCGGCGACGGCTGCCTCGAAGAGGGCATCTCCTACGAGGCGTGCTCGTTTGCGGGCACCATGGGGCTGGGGAAACTCATCCTGCTCTATGACGACAACGACATCACCATCGAGGGCGACACGGACGTCACCTTCCGCGAGAACATCGGCGCGCGCTTTGCGGCGCAGAACTGGCAGGGGCCGCACGTCGATCTCATCACCCGCCCGGACGACGTGGAGGCCCTCTCCGCCGCCATCGAAAAGGCGAAGGCGCGCACGGATAAACCCTCCATCATCATCTGCCATACCCGCATCGGCTACGGTTCCCCCCTGGAAGGGAGCGAAAAGAGCCACGGCGCCCCCCTGGGAGCGGAAAACCTCCAAAAGACCAAGGAAAAGCTCGGCTGGCCCTGCACGGAAGCGTTCGACTGCCCCGAAGAAGTGTTTGCGCACTGCCACATCGCGGCGGACGCGGGCGCGGAAAAGGAAATGCTCTGGAAGAAGATGTTCGCCGAATACGAGTATACCTATCCCGACCTCGCCGAGGAATACAAGGCGGTGATGGAAAACAGAAAGCCCGACCTCGCGACGATGACGGAGCTGTTCGATTTCGACGACCCCATGGCGACCCGCCAGACCTCTTCCGTCGTGCTCAACAAAATCGCGGAGAAGATGCCCCAGCTGATGGGCGGCAGCGCCGACCTCGCCTCCTCCAACCTCTCGGAGATGAAGGATACCGAGTCCGTCGTTTACGGCTCCTTCGGGCCGGAGAACTACGCGGGCCGCAACATCCATTTCGGCGTGCGCGAACACGCGATGGCCGCCATTTCCAACGGCATGCAGCTGCACGGCGGCGTACAGGCCTACTGCGCCACCTTCTTCGTGTTCACCGATTACTGCAAGCCCGCCATCAGGCTCGCATCGCTTATGCAGCTGCCCGTGACCTATATCCTGACACACGACTCCATCGGCGTCGGCGAGGACGGCCCCACCCACCAGCCCGTCGAACAGCTCATCGCTCTCCGCACGATCCCCGGCATCAAGGTGTATCGTCCCGCGGACGGCAAAGAGACCGCCGCGGCGTGGATCTCCGCGCTGACGGGCAGCCAGCCCACCGCCCTCGTCCTGACGAGACAGGCGTTGCCTCAATACGAAGGGAGCGGCGCGGACGCGCTCAAAGGCGGATACGTCCTCGAGGACTGCGAAGGTACGCCCGACGTGCTGCTCATCGGCACGGGCTCGGAAGTGAAACTCTGCGTCGAGGCCAAAGCCAAACTCGCGGAAGACGGCGTCAAGGCGCGCGTCGTCTCCATGCCCTGCATCGAGGAATTTGAAAAGCAGTCGGACGAATACAAGGAAAGCGTGCTTCCCGCCGCCGTCAAAGCGCGCGTGTGCGTCGAGGCGGGCTCGCCGTACAGCTGGTACAAGTACGCGGGCGAAAAGGGCGAAATCGTCGCCATGACCGGGTTCGGCGCCTCCGGCCCCGCCGCACAGCTGTTTGAAAAATTCGGCTTCACGGCGGACAACGTCGCCGACAAGGCAAAGGCGTCCATCGCCAGGATCGGCTGATTTCCGGGCAAAGCCCCGGCGCCGGCGGCAGAACGCGAAGCGGCGGGGCTTTGAAGCCCCGCCGCGTTTTTTCGGCATCTACGTATAAAAAACGCCGAAAAGCGCCCTTTTTCCGCTTTTTTCACCGCTTTTGTATGTTTTTTCAGCAAACATTCACAGTCCCGAAATATTCTTTTCTCAATCGGGCTGTATAATCTATTCTGTAATAAGGGGATACCATTATGACGACAGCACAGTTAAAAGAGCTGTATCTCGTCCGCCAAAGCTGCCGGAGCTTTTCCGACAGGCCCGTGGCGAGAGAGACCATCGAAGAAATCTGTTCACTGGCCGGAACGGCGCCGTCGGCGTGCAACCTTCAGCCCTGGCGGGTCTATGCGGTGACGGGCGAAAAACTGCCCGTCGTCAAGGCGCTGCTCAAAGCGAGGGGAAAAGCCCCCTTTGTGGACGATGCGCCCGCCGTACTCGTCATCGCGGAGGATACCCGCGCCTCGCAGGCGTCCAATCCCGCGCTCTCCTATTTCGCACCCTACGACGTGGGCGAATTTACCGCCTGTCTCGTCCTGGCGGCGAAAGCGGCAGGGCTGGATACCTGCATTCTCGGCTGGCATGACGAGCCCGAGCTCAAAGAAAAGCTCGGCTTGCCGGAAGGGATCTCCGTCCCCTACGTCGTGGCGCTCGGCTACGCGGCGGGCGGATACGAGACCCGCGAAAAGATCCGCAAGCCGGAGAGCGAGATTCTCTCCTTCTGCGACTGAATTTTTGATTTTTGCCCATCCCGTCGACTTTTCGACGCATTAACCTCTACATAACCCCAAGGCGCCTGTCCTTTCCCGGACAGGCGCTTTGGGGTCTTTTTTCCTTTTTGCGCAAAACACGAAAAGAAGTCAGGAGGCCTTGCCTCTAGCGGGTGCAGGGCGGAGCCCGCAAAGTTTCACCGCGCAAGCAGTCAGGCGGCGATAGCCGCAGCCCTGCCCCCATAAAGCAAACCGAAGGTTTGCGCTCTTACCGCGAAAGCGGTCAATACGGGCATACGCCCGCAGACAATCCCTCAGTCTGCCTGTGGCAGACAGCTCCCTTTACACAAAGGAGCCTTGAAAAAGGGTCAAGGGACAATGTCCCTTGCGGGTGCAGGGCGGAGCCCGCAAAAGAGCCCCCGTAAAAGCAAACCGAAGGTTTGCGCTCTTACCGCTTTGCGGTCATATGGGCGCAAGCCCGCAAACAATCCCTCAGTCATGCTCCGCATGCCAGCTCCCTTTACACAAAGGAGCCTTAGGAAGAAGCCGTTTCGCACCCAGCTCCCTTTACACAAAGGAGCCTTGAAAAGGCGGTTCGCAACTCGGCTTCCTTTACATAAGGGGGCTTGAAAAGAAATTCGGTTTGCAATGGAGAAAATCGAAAAATCGGGCGGGCAGGTATTTGACGAAAGCATTTTTTGAGGGGCGGGAATCGGGCGAAAAAGCTTTCGTTCTGCCCCTCGGGTAGGAGGGAAAGGGAAAAAAATCGGCGGGAAGCGGGAAAAAATTCATTTCCGACGGCGTACCCGTTTGACAATTTCCGCCGTTTGCGGTATTATAATACGCGGAATAAACAAAAACAGTAAAAATCCGCCGGATATGCGGAGAGAAAAGGAGAAGGCAGAGTATGAGAGGATTGGAAACCTCGGTGGTGAAGCTGCGCCACGAGGTGTTCAAGGAAGTGGCCAAAGTGGCGTACGAATCGGCGCCCGAGGATATCAACAGCGACATCGAAGCGATTCCGTATACGATTACGCCCACCGAGGTGCCGCAGTACCGCGAGAGCATCTATCGGGAGCGCGCCATCGCCTCCGAGCGGGTGCGCCTCGCCATGGGCATGTCCCTGCGCCCCGCCGATAAGCCGGTGCACATCACCAGCGGTCTGGACCAGAGCAACATTTCGGATAAGTATTACGAGCCGCCGCTCATGCAGGTGATTCCCTCCGCGTGCGACGCGTGCGAGGACAACGTGTACGAGGTGAGCAACCAGTGCCGCGGCTGCGTGGCAAAGGCGTGCGTCGCGGCGTGCCCGAAAGGGGCGATTTCCATCGTGGACGGGAAATCGGTCATCGACCGCGCCAAATGCATTCGCTGCGGGAAGTGCAAGGCGGCGTGCCCCTATGACGCCATCGCGCACAAGGTGCGGCCCTGCGCGCAGGCGTGCGGAATCAAGGCCATCGGCTCGGACGAGCTGGGCAGGGCCAGGATCGACAACGACATCTGCGTGGGCTGCGGGCAGTGCATGGTGAGCTGTCCCTTCGGCGCGATTGCGGACAAGTCCCAGATATTCCAGCTCATCCGCGCCATCCGCAAGGGGGATTACATCGTGGCGGAGGTGGCGCCCGCCATCGTCGGGCAGTTCGGCCCGGACGTCACGCTGGCGCAGATTTCGGGGGCGCTGAAAGACATCGGCTTCAAGGAGGTGCACGAGGTGGCCAGCGGCGCGGACGTGGGCGCGTGCACGGAGGCGCACCATTACGTCGAGGACGTGCTGCCCGGCAAGCTGCCCTTTCTTCTCACTTCCTGCTGCCCCGCCTGGGCGATGCTCGCGAAAAAGCAGTTTCCGCAGCTGATCGGGGAGGTGTCGCAGGCGCTCACGCCCATGGTCGCCACCGCGCGCAGCATCAAGCAGAAAACGCCGCACGCCCGCGTCGTGTTCATCGGCCCCTGTGCGGCCAAGAAATTGGAGGCGTCGCGCGCCTCCGTCCGCAGCGACGTCGATTTCGTCATCACCTTCGAGGAGCTCGCGGGGATGTTCGCCGCCAAAAACATCGATTTTTCCAAATACGAAAAGGGGATTGCCATCCACGAGGCGACGGGCGCGGGCCGCGGGTACGCCGTCGCGGGCGGGGTCGCCTCCGCGATAGAGCAGTGCGTGCATACCTATTATCCGGGCGTGGAGGTGAAAATCGAACACGCGGAGGGGCTGGACGCCTGTAAAAAGGTGCTTTTGCTCGCCAAGCTGGGCAAGAAAAACGGCTGTCTCATCGAGGGCATGGGCTGTCCCGGCGGCTGCGTCGCGGGCGCGGGGACCAACGTGCCCGTCGAGAAGGCGGCGGCCGAGGTGCGCAAGTTTGTGGAGAGTTCCACGAAAAAAGTCCCGCCCGAGGATTTGTACGAGATTCAGCTTCCCTGACCGGGCGGAAAGGGACAAAAATAAAATCGGCGATCGGAGGCGGATTTTCGGCAACGCCTCCGATTTTCTTGCAAAATTGCGCCGGGTGTGGTATACTGTGAGTATGATGGATTGGAGCGGCTTCTCGGGGCGGCGCGTCTGCGCGGCGGTCTCGGGCGGAATCGATTCGATGTCCCTTCTGCATATGCTGAAGGGCGAGGCGGAAAAATCCGGCTTTTTTCTTTCCGCGGTCAACTGCGAGCACGGCATCCGCGGGGAAGAAAGCCTGGCGGATACCCGCTTTGTCGCGGACGTCTGCCGGGAATGGGGGATTCCGCTCCGGCTCTTTTCCGCCGACTGTCCCGCCGAGGCCGCGCGGGAAAAAATCAGCCTGGAAACGGCGGCCCGCAATTTCCGCTATCGCTCCTTTTCCTCCCTCCTGGAGTCGGGAGAGGCCGATTTCGTCGCCACGGCGCATCACCTCGGGGACGAGGCGGAAACGATTCTCTTTCGGCTGTGCCGGGGCACTTCCCTCACCGGGGCGCGGGGCATGGAGGAACGGAACGGACAGTTTCTGCGGCCGCTGCTCTCGTTCACGCGGGCGCAGATCGCCGCCTATGCGGCGGAAAACGGCGTTCCCTTCCGCGAGGATTCCAGCAACCGCGACCTTCGTTTTACGCGCAACAAATTGCGCCTGGAGGTGCTGCCGAAGCTGGAGGAGGTGATTCCCGGCGCCGCGGAAAACCTCGTTTCTTTCGCGCGGCTGGCGGCGGAGGACGACGATTTTCTCTATGCGCTGGCGGCGGAGCTCGTCTTTCGTACGGAGCCGGAAGCGGCGGGCGATACGGGGATGCGGGTGCGATTTTCCCCGCGGGCGCCGCTGTTCCGCCGCGCCTGTCTGTCAGTCCTGAAAGGGCTGGGCGTGGAAAGAGATTACACCTCCCGCCACCTCGACGGCATTTTTTCCCTCCTGAAATCGCAGGCGGGAAGCCGCGTTTGCCTGCCGCGCGGAATCGTCGCCGTGCGCGGTTACGACTCGGTCGCGTTTTTCCTCGAAACGGGAGAAAGGGCGGACGCCGATTGGCGGGAACCTTTCCGGAAAGGACGAATCGACGCGGGCAGGTATGAGATTATCGTCTCCGAGAAGGCGGAAGAAGGGGACGGCGTTTTCGGACGGGTCCTCTCGTTCGACGGGGCGGCGGTGCCGGCGGGGACGGTTTTTCGCTTTCGGCGGGAAGGGGACAGATTTGAAAAGTTCGGGGGCGGAAGCCGCAGCCTGAAAAGATATTTCATCGACAAAAAAATCCCCCGGGCGATGCGCGGGGAACTGCCCGTCCTCGCGGGAGAGGACGGGAACGTGTATGTCGTCTGCGGGGTGGAGATTGCCGATCGTCTGCGGGTGAGCGCGGACACGGTATGCCCCCTGTACCTTACGATACGAAAAAAACGGGAGAGAGACAAATGACAATGACGCTGACAAAAACGGACGAAAACGTGGAAAGAGTGATGCTGAGCGAAGAAGAGATCGGGCGGCGGGTGCGGGAGGTGGCCGCGCAGCTGGACAGGCTGTACGAAAACAGGCGGCCGCTGGTCGTCTGTATCCTCAAGGGGAGCGTCATCTTTTTTTCCGACCTCATCCGCAGCATGAAAACTCCGCTGGAAATCGATTTTATGGCGGTTTCCTCGTACGGAACGGGCACGGAATCGGGGCGGCTGAAGGTGACCAAGGACCTGACGACGGACATTTCGGGCAGAGATGTGCTCATCGTGGAGGACATCATCGATTCGGGCAATACCCTCTATCACCTCAAAAAACTGCTCAATTCCCGCGCGCCTTCCAGCGTCAACATCGTCACGCTGCTCGACAAGCCGGAGCGGCGGGAGGTACCCATGGAACCGGAATATACCTGCTTCGTCATCGAGGACGAGTTTGTCGTGGGCTACGGCATGGATTATGCGGAGGAGTACCGCAATCTGCCTTACATAGGGGTTTTGAAAAGGTCGGTGTACGAAAAATGAAGGGCGCGATTGCCGGGAGGAGAGCATGAGCGAGAGGGACGAGCGGGAAATGCCCGCGGACGGCGGCGACGAATTTGAAAATTATATCGTCACGGGGCTTCTGCGCCTGATGCGCAGAATGCCGTACGAGAGCATCAAGGTCACGGACATCGTGCGCGAAGCGGGGGTGTCGCGCATGACGTATTACCGGCACTTCAAAAGCAAATCGGACGTGCTGGTCAGCCTCGTCGAATACATCATCCGCAGTGTCAATCCCGTCTGCCACGAAAACCGCCGCAACGGCGATTGGTATCGCTTCTGGCTGACGCTGTTCGATTATGCCGACCGCTATTCCTCCGCCCTCAAAACGATCATCGACGCGGGGCAGCGCAATCTCATCCTCGAATGTCTCAACCGTTCGGCGTTTCCGCATTTGCAGAAGGAGGAATCGGCGGAGGTTTCCTATCGGCTGTTTTTCCTGTCCGGCGGCATGTATAACGTATTCGTCGCCTGGCTGAGCGCGGAGGAGCGGGAGCCGCCCGAAAAAATGGCGGAAATCTGCTGTTCCTTTATGAAGGGCATCGTCTCGGAGGACGCGGGCTTTGGGGAGCCGGAGTCCGGAGGCGGGAAATGAGGAGTCGGGAAATAAAAATTGCGCCCGCGGACCTGTTTGTCCGCGGGCGTCGCCGTATATTCTCTATTGTCTGTTGAAGGCTCAGGTCGTCGCAAACTCCGCCGATTGCAGCTCGTAAACCAGCGAGCCGAGATTGTAGGAGATGGGGGTCTCCAGGCGGAGCATCACATTGCGGTAGACGTTGTTGGCGGCATTCGTTGCGGCGTACCACGCCGTCTGGGTGGCGCCCGGGTTGGACTCGGAAATGGAAATCGAAAGGGAATAATAGTCGGTGCTGTTTGAGTGGGGCTGACCGCTCAACAAAAATTCAAATGTTCCACCTTTGACAGCGGAAGGGGAGACGCGCACGTTCTGCACCCGGCGCACGGAGGCGTTATAGACCTGGAACTGCTGGGCGGAGGCGTAAGAAATTCCGCGGAGAGCAAACAGCAATTCCTCGTTGTCGATGTAGCTGTATCCGTCCCCGATGGAAAATTCCGTCGTCTGGGTATCGCCCGATTCCGTCGACAAATCGGTGTAGACGCTGGTCGCCGCCGTGCCATCCTCGTTGTAGTCCGTCTGTATCGAATAATGATAGTCGCGGTACGCCGAATCGAGGGAGGCGGGAGAAAGGCCGCTGGGGGAACGGCTTTCCACTTCCTTGGTCGAGGAAACGGGCGCAAGCCCTTCCTGGATACTGCGGAAATAGACGGTGGAGGTGATTTTGTCCGTCTTGGGTTCCGAATACTGTCCGTCGAAAAGATACTGCACCGAGATGCTCAACTCGGTATGATAGCGATAAAGAAGTTTGCCGTCCCGTTGTTCCGTCGTGAGGGCGGCGGTATACGTCCCGCCCGAGTAATGCACGGAATAGGTGGAATTGGTCGCCGTTTCCACGTTTTGGGTGACGTTGTAGACGAGCGTTTCGCTCGTGCCTTCCACGACGGTATTGATGGCGGTGTTGGCGTGCCAATTGGCGGAAAAACTTGCGGCCGAACCGCTGCTGCAGGAAGAAATCAGGAGGGTGGCGCCGAGAAGCGCCGAAACCGCTGCCGTAAACTGTCTCTTTTTCATGTCGATTGCTCCGAACGGAAAGGCGCGGCCGTTCTGCCGCCGCCTGTCCGAAATTACTTCTATCATTATACCACATATTTTTCCGTTTGTAAAAATAAAATCGGGATTTCGGGAAATTTAATGTGAAAAAAAGCTGAAATTTTGCCTCCGGATATGTTATAATAGAGAGGAACCGCCCCTTCGGGCGGCGCGGGCGCGTCCCGGGAGGCGCGCGGGAGTAACTATGACGACGGTCCTGAATGCGTATACCCTTTCCGAATGCATGGAGCTCATGGCGGAATACGCCGCGGCGTACGAGGCGACGGGAGGGAAAAATCTGATTTTCTGCGAGGACAGGCTGACGCTGATTGCGGAGCGGGCCCTGGTGAGGAGGACGGGCGGTACTTTTTTGTCCTCCGTGACCACCTTTGCGCGCTATCTCGGCCCGGACGGGCACATTTTGAGCAAGCAGGGTTCCGTGATGGCCGTGGGCGGCATCATGGCGGCGCTGCAGCGGAAAAAGGAGCTGCGCTGTTTCACTTCCGCGGCGGGCATCGCGGGCGAGGCGAAAAGCGTATACGAGACGATCGCCCAGATGGCAGCCTCCGACGTCACGGAAGATACGCTGCGGGACAGCCTTTCCCTCCTCCCGGACGACCTCCTGAAAGACAAGCTTTGGGACCTGGCCGCCATCTATCGGGAGTATCTCGCTTTTCTGAGGGAAAACGGCTTTGTGGACGAAAGCCGCTATCTTTCCCTCCTGCCCGGTCGCATCCGCGCCGATGCGGAGCTGAAGGGCGCCAACGTCTTTTTTCTCTGTTATAATTCCCTCACCCTGCAGGCGGCGGAAGCGGTCCGTGCGGCCGCGGAGACGGCGGCGCGGGTGGTGGGCGTGTTCTGTTCGGGAAAGGAGGAGATTTACACCAATCGCGCCGTTTCCGCCTTTATCCGCTCGGCGGAAGAATGCGGCAGGGTACAGGTGCGTTCTCTCGGCACTCCGCTCGGCGGCGAGGCGGAGGTGCTCCGCACCGGGCTGTATAATCCCGAAAGGCTGGCCGGGGAGAGGACGAAAACGGATAAAATATATCTCGCCGAGGCGAAGGACAAAAGCGGGGAGGCGGAATACATCGCGGCGAATATCCGCAAGCTGCTCGCGGAGAATCCGGATATGCGCTATCGCGACGTCGCCGTGCTCGTATCTTCGCCCGCCGCCTATGCCCTGCCCGTCAGAAAGGCGTTTGACGAATACGGGATTCCCTGTTTCTTCGACGAGAAAAAGTCCCTCAAACGCCACCCCCTCGGGCGTTTTCTGCTCTCCTGCTTCGCCGTCGTCCGGGAGGGATATTCCCCTTCCTCCGTGCAGGCGCTGGCGGCCAATTATTTCTTCGGACCGAGCGATGCTTACCGCAATTATCTTCTGAAATTTGCCAACTACCGCGGGGGCGTCAGGAAAGAGATCCGCTCCGGCGATCTCGTTTCGGGCTATGACACGGCCGGGCTGGAAATTTGCCGCAATCGTCTGCTTTCTGCGACGAAAGGGATTGCAAGACGGGGGCAGGGGAGAGATTACTGCCGTGCCGTGCGGAAGATACTCGCCGATTTCGACGCGGAAACAAAGCTGAAGGAATTGCAGGAGCAGGTGGAGGACGCGGCGTTGAAAAGCTACCTTTCCCAGATATCCGGCGCGCTCGATCGGGTGCTGGCGGAGGCGGAAACGCTGACGGGAGACAGGGAAATGACCTGCGCGGAATTTGAGGCGGTGCTTTCCGACGGCCTGGACGCCACCGATATTTCCCTCATTCCGCTGAAGGCGGACGCGGTGTTCGTGGGGGATATCGCGGACAGCCGCATCGAAAAGGTCCGCGTCCTGTTTGCGGCGGGCATGACGGACGAGGTGCCGCGCAGCTCGGAGGATACGGCGCTCGTCTCCGACAGGGAGATAGAGAAGCTGGCGGAGGTAAAGACGCGGCTGGAGCCGACGATCGCCGAGGTGAATCTGAGAAATCGGGAGAGCGTCTCTCTCAATCTCTGCACGTTTACGGAAAAATTATATCTCTCCTATCCTTTGGCCGCGGACGGCTCGGAACCGGCGCTCAGCGAAATTCTTCGCTATGTGGACGGGTTGTTTGCGGACAAAAAGGGGCTGCGCCTGCGTACGGAAAAGGCCGCGGCGGAATTTTGCTACCGCTGTTCGGCGCCCGTGCCCGCCATTCGCGAACTGCTGCTGCAAAAGGGCGCTTTCGAGCGGCATCGGGAGGATTCGCGGCGGGAATATTCTTCCCTCTTTGCCGCGCTGGAACGGCTGAGCGTGCGGGAAAAAGACGATTATCTGAAAAAATGCGAGGGGCAGGTACGCATTCACGGGGGAGAAAGGCTGTTCTTCCGCGAGGGGAGAATTTCTCCCACGCTGTTGGAAAGCTATTTTTCCTGTCCCTTTTGCAATTTCGGCGAGCACGGACTTCGCCTCCGCGAACGGGAGGAGACCATCGTCATGGCCGTGGATTCGGGCAATTTCATACACGAGCTTCTCGAAAAGACGACGAAGGAGCTGGGCAGGCTGCAATCGGAGGAGGAAGCGCGCGCGTATGCGCGGGAGGAGGGGGAAAAAATCCTCCGTAACCCCCTCTATGCCGCCCAGGCGGACACCGCCTCGGGAAGTTATTCGTCCCGCAGCCTGCTGCGCGAGGGCACGGAGGTGGCGGCGGCGGTGTTCCGGCAGTTGAAGGGCTCGGATTTCGTCGTGGAAGAGACGGAAAAGGAGGTGTATACGCCCTTTTTCCGGGGAAAGATCGACCGCGTGGACGGCACGGAAAGATATGTGCGCATCGTCGATTATAAGACGGGCGCGATAGACGATACGCCCGTGTCCTATTATACGGGGCGGCGGCTGCAGCTGCAATTGTACATGTGCGCCGTGCGCGGCGGCCGCGTTCCCGCCGGGGTGTTCTATTTTCCCGCCTCCCTTTCCTATTCCGCCGAGACGGAGGGGAAATTCCGCATGAAGGGCTTTCTGAACGGGGATGCGGACGCCCTGCTCGCAGGGGACAGAGCCTTGACGACGGAAAAGAAAAGCGAGTTCTTCGACGCCCGCCTCGGAGACAATTCCCGACTGGAAAAGGTGATGGACGAGGAGACTTTCGGGTACTTTCTCGATTATGCGCTTTTGGAGGCGGAGCAGGGCGCAAAAGAGATGCGGGAGGGCTTTATCGCGCCTTCTCCCTACAAGGGACAATGCACCTATTGCCGCTACGGCGGCATGTGCGGCTTTAATTACGACCTCGCGGAGGCGCGTTCGGAAAGCGGCATCACGCCCGCCGCGATCGCGGACATCGCGCGGCGCAAAAAGGAAGGGGAGGGCGGAACGAAAAAATGAACGGCTTTACCGAAGAACAGCTTAAAGCGATAGAGGCGCGCGGCAGGACCATCGTTTCCGCCTCGGCGGGGAGCGGAAAAACGACCGTGATGATCGAAAAGATCGTCCGCCTGGTCGAGGAGGGGACGGACGTGAAGGAGATCCTCGCCGTTACTTTCACCAAAAAGGCGGCGGCGCAGATGAAGGAGAAACTGCGGCGGGAGCTGGTCCGCGCCGTCAACGCGCCGGACGCCACACCCGAACGCCGCGCCGCGCTCCGTGTACAGCTTTCCGAGATTTCCGGCGCGGATATCTCCACCATTCATTCCTTTTGTTCCCGCCTCATCCGCTCGCACTTTTTCGCGGCGGGGGTGGACGGCGGCTTTTCGGTCATCGCGGAAGACGACGCCGAGGGGGCGGAATTGCGGAACAAGGCCCTCGACGAAGTGTTCGAGCAGGCGTATGAGGAAGGGGAGGAGAAATTTTCCCGCCTGCTCTCCGTCTATTGGCGCAAAAAGAGCGACAACCGCCTGCGCGCCGTCCTTACCGACGTCTGTTCCTCCCTCCGCCAGCGCCCCGATTATCGGGAGTTTCTGAAAACCTTCGTGCCCTTCACCGAGGAGAAGTTCGGCCGTATCTGCGAGGCGCTGTTTGCCATGCTGAAGGACAAGTGCGCGTATTACGCTTCGCGCGCGGAGGCCGAACGGGAATATTTCCTCTCGGCCGGGCGGGAAAAATCGGCGAAAAATGCGGAGGAAATTTTGTCCGCGCTTTCGGAGATCCTCGCTTCTCCCGATTATTTTTCCGCGTGCGCGCTTCCCTGCCCCGCCTTTTCTCCCAAAGAACGCAAAAAAAAGGGGGACGGGGAGGAGTTTTTGGAGCACGTCGAACGGCTTGCCGCCATACGGGGCAAGGTCAAGGGGATTTTTGAGGAGAACGGTGAAATCGGGACCCGCAATGAGGAGCTTTCCGCCTATCTGTCGTCGGGGGAAACCGCGGAATGCCTCGCGGAATATCTCCTCCGCTTCGACGAAAAATTTACCGAGCTTAAAAGGGAGCGCGCCCTGCTCGACTATAACGATCTGGAGCATATTGCGCTTTTTCTGCTCTCTCAGCCCGCCGTGCTCGACGAGGTGCGCAAAAAATACAAATACGTGTTCGTGGACGAATATCAGGACGTCAATCCCGTGCAGGAGGCGATCCTCTCCGCGGTCGGCGGGGAGAATGTCTTTCTCGTGGGGGACGTCAAGCAGTCCATTTACGGTTTCCGCGGCAGCAAGTCGAAGTATTTCCTGCAAAAGCAGGAGGAGTACGAAGGCGCGGAAGGGGCCTCCTCCCTCCGCCTTACGCGCAATTTCCGCAGCTCGGACGCCGTTCTCGAGACGGTCAATTCCCAATTTCTCCTGGCGATGACAAAGGGGAACGCAGGGCTGGATTATGCGGCCGATTCGATAATGGAGAGAGGGGGCAGGTATGAGGTGAACAGCGGCAGGGTACAAATTCATCTCCTCGATAAGGAAAGGAAGGAAAAGGAGGAGGGACGGGGCGTATACTCGGTGGAGAAGAACTGGCTGAAAAAGAAAAAGGCGGCTTCTTCCTATGCGGCGAAGGTGCGCCGCATCATCGAGCGGGAGCGCAACGCGCGCTATTACGACCCGGATGCGGGGGAATGGAAGCGGGTGGATTATGCGGACATCGCCCTGCTTTCCCGCAAGAAGGGGGGCAGGATCGCGGAGGCGGTCTCCGCGCTTGCGGAGGCGGGGATCCCCGTCACTTCCGCGGCCGCGGTCAACATCTGCGATTATCCCGAGGTCAAGACGCTCATCGACATTCTCGACCTCATCGACAACGAGGAGCAGGATATTCCCCTCTGTTCCGCCCTGCTCTCGGCGATGGGGGAACTGACGGCGGAGGACCTCGCGGATATCCGTCTGGCCTATCCCGAACTTTCCTTTTTCCGGGAATGCTGCCGCGCGTATGCGAGGGACAAAAAGGATATCATCGCCGATAAACTCAACAAGTTTTACGCTTGTCTGGGGCGCCTGCGTTCGCTGTCGGCGGTGGAGGACGCGGGGGAACTGCTCGTGGGGCTGCTCGCCGAAACGCGGATGGAGGCGAGGCTGCTTTCCCGCGACAACGGAGAGGAATGCCTGCGTCGGATCCATCGCTTCATCGCGGAGACGCTGGAGCCGGAACCTCTCTCCGTGCACGCCTTCCTCGACCGCCTGCGCGCGCTCGGATACCGCATCGAATACAGCGAAAACGGCGGGGAAAATTCCGTGCGCGTCCTGACGATGCACGCGTCCAAGGGTCTGGAATACCCCGTCGTCATTTTGGACGACCTGTCCGCGCCCTTTCACGGCGCCGATCGGGACGAGGTTTTGCTCGACGGCGAATTCGGCCTGGCGCCCAAGTGCTATCGCGCGGAGACGATGACCGTGCGCTCTACCCTGTTGCGCCGCCTTTGCGAAAAACGCGGCCTTGCGGACAGCGTGAAGGACGAGCTCAATCTCTTTTACGTCGCCCTGACGCGCGCGAAATTCGGCCTGCATCTGCTCTTTTCTTCCCTGCCTTCGGCGCCCGATGTGCGCTATGCGAGGTCGTTTGCCGATTTTGTCGACCTTTCCGTGTGGAAGAAATATCTGGTCGAGGACGAGGAGACGGAGCTTCCCTATCAGGAGAGGACGGCGCTTGCGCTTGCCCCCGACGAGGCGCTCACGGAAAAGATCGTCCGTGCGTTTTCCTGGAAATATCCGCACCCGAAGGCGGAAAATCTCGACGTGAAAAGTTCCGCCACCGCGCTGCTGCGATCGTCGGCGCAGGCGCCGAGAGAATTTTCGCGGGAATATTTTTCCGTTCCCGCACTGTTTGCGGAGGAGGGGGACGCGCGGGAGGAAGGAATCGCCTATCACGCCTTTTTGGAGCATTGCAGCTTTGCCCTGCCGGACGCGGCGGCGCTTCCAGACTTCGTTTCCGGCGAGCTGGAGCGCCTCGGCCGCGACGGAAGTCTTTCCGCGGAACAGCTGAAAATACTCAAAAAGGAGCAGCTCGTCCGGATTTTGTCCTCGCCCGTCTTTTCCGAGCTTTCGGATATGCGGCTGTATCGCGAGCAGAAATTTCTCGTCTCCCTGCCCGTGGGGGAGGTCTGGGCGGACAAAGGGGATTGCGGGGAGGAGGTGCTCTTTCAGGGCGCTATCGATCTGCTCGCGGTTTCCCCCTCCGGGGATATCCGCATCATCGATTACAAGCATTCCGGCGGCGGGGAGGAATATCTCCGCGCGCATTACGCGCCGCAGCTGTCACTCTATAAAAAGGCGGCGGCCAAAATTCTGCGCGCCGATCCCGCGCGCATCCGCTGCACGATCGTCAACATCAAATCGGGATTTCAGGCGGAAATAGAGACGTGATCGCAGCCTTGGTATACCCGTTTTCCGTTTTTTGACAAAGAAAGACAAAATTCCCCCTAAAAAGCCGGGAAAAGATATCCGCTTCGGGCTATAATCCTCTCGGTACGCGGAAAGGGTTTATTCCGGAGGTGATTTTATGCGGGTGTTCGGTTTTCTCGGCGGCGTTTTCGACAAAGTGAATCCGTGGCTTCTCGCCGCGGCCGCCGCGGCGTGTCTGGCGGCGGAATTTATTTTGGCGCGGAAGCTGAGGCGAGCGGGGGTCTTTCTCGCGACGGCGGTTGCAACGGACGGCATCTGCTTTTTGCCCGCCCTGCTATCCGCCCGTTTTTCGGATGCGGATACGGCGGTGTTCGGGGTATTGCTTGCCGTCGTCACTTCCCTGCTGGCGTCTGTTTATCAGATAACGGATGCAATTTCGGAAAGGAGGCGGCTCCGCCGGGAGAAGCGTGCGGAGGAAAATCGGCGGTCCGTATTCACGCTGCCCGAACGGGAAAATACCTTCGTGCGGGATCGGCTGAACACGTTTCTTCGCCCCGAGGAAGGGGAGGAGGGAGAATACGGGATGGAGGACGGGAAACTCCGGCTCGACCATGTGCGGAAAATGCTTTTGAAGCTGAAAACGGCGGAACTTTCTCCGGGAGACAGGCTGGAAGCGGAGGGGATTTCCCGGCTGATTACGCTGTATGCGACCAAGGACTTGCTTTCGCCCAAGGAAGTGCGGGATTTGAACGACTGTCTCGCCGCCGTTCTGAAAATGACCGCAAAATATGCGCTGTAACGCGAAAGGAATAACGCCGCCGAGGGTTATTCGGCGGCGTCGGTCCGGCGCATAGCGCGAAAATGCAGGGGTTATAAGAGGTACGCGGAATAGGGGGCGGGCAACAGGCCGGAGGTCAGGCGAATGAGTACCCCCGAGGCGATGGCCGCCTTCAGAGTGCCGCGGTTTACGACCGTACCTTCGCGGATGGGCTCCGGGGCGGCCGGAACGTCTTTGACGACGAGGCTGCCGAGGGGGAATACGGGTTTCCGTTTCAGGAGAACGGCGTCGCCGAGTGCGGAAATCGCCGAAGCGGAATAAGTTTTTCCCGTATCCGTGACGAGCTTTGTGGCCGTGAAGTTTTCCATTACGAGGTCGGAGGCGATGCCGAGGTAGGCGCCTTCCTCGGAATACACGGGGCGACCTGTAAAGAAGCGGACGCAATTTTTCGGCACGGCGGTGCGCATACGTTTTAGAACGACGGCGTCCTCGACCGAACCGATGCAACCCACGCCGACGGAAAACTCGGTGTAATCGTTGCTTTGGGGCGTCTCGCGGCTGCAGAGCAGGTATTTGACGGCGCGGGATTTCAGGGAAAGACACACCCCGCGGCAAACGCCGCGAAGCGCCTTTCCGGAGTAAACGTTTTTTCCGACTATTTCGCTGAGCAACATGATTTTTACCTCTCAAAAGGAATTTTGACGAGATAAGGATAGCAGAATCGGGGGAGCGGAAAAAGGGAGAAAATGACTTTTTTCGCGGAAATTTGAAAAAAGTCGGAAAAAGGGCATAAAAACGCTTGCCAAAATGCAAAAAGTTTGCTAAAATAGCGCAAGACAGAACAGGCAAGGATAAAGCCGGACGGGAATGCCGAAGGAGGATCCGAGCCGAAAAAATTGGGGTGTCGCCAAGCGGTAAGGCAACGGACTCTGACTCCGTCATTCGTTGGTTCGAATCCAGCTACCCCAGCCAAGGATACCATATATTGTATTGCGAGTATTTATGGATACAATATATGGTATTTTAATTTTTTGTTTAAT
>CALWAU010000130.1 GCA_944375795.1 uncultured Clostridia bacterium
CAGTGCCCGGGAGCGTAATGTGGCCAAGGCGGTTGACGAAGCTGTGGCTGAGGCGGCCAGAAAAACGGGTGTGGCCCGGATCTAAGATAGGATTGAAAAAGCCCCGTTCCGCTTATTAGCGGAACGGGGCTTTTTTGTGAGCTTAAATACTGTTTGTTCGCAGTCCCTCAAAAGTGAATGGAGTCAAAGGCCGGATTCATGGGACAGATAAAAGACCACATGAGACGATCATGTTCTTCTCTGACAGGGTCTGGGTTAGAAAATGGAACGATCCGATATGGTATACCGAAACGTCTCCAAAAGGAAAGAAAACGAAAACAGGCAAATAGGAAAGCCGCTAAATCGTCATGCACATCTGGCAGGGATCGTATATTCCGTTGCCGTAGGGAATACAGAACTCTCGGATTCCACTGGAATAGGGAGCAATCTCATACGGCAGGTAATACACGACGATCCCTTCCGGCGTACAGTAAAAGCGGCTGGATTCGAAGGTCTCCAGTAAGAGTTCCGCAGCATTTTCAAAATAAATCTCGGACTCCTTTCCAATTTCCGCCTCCGCCTTATCCAAAATAAGGGCCTGGTAATCCGTGCCGCAGGCGAACAGTTCGCCTAACTGGAGCCGGCGGCATTTTTGAAGGTTCCAGGTCTGGGAAGTCCGGAACGTGGTTCCATGCGCTCCACCGGAGTATTCATAGGTATCGGAATACAGGCTGATGATGCAGTCGCCGTTATAGGTGACATGATAGGTTACTAGAGACTCATAGATAGGAAAAGCCCCCTCTCCTGTAGGAAAGGCCTTCAACTGCTCCACCGCCCGAGAAAATAGTCCTTGTTCCAGGTAAGCTTGATATTCCAGGGCTTTGGTCCGGTAGCAGCCATTAATCATCGCAGCACAAAGCTGATAGAGACCGGGTTCAAAAGCCGGATATTCTATTTTATAAGTAAGCACCGGGACACCGTCACAGGTCATTTCTTTTTGCAATACCATTGTTTTCACAGGTATACCCACTGCGATCACCTCCCTTCATCTATATGCGACTTGCGCTTGGAAGGTGACAAACGTTTATAGAAAAACCGGAACGGCCTCCCTTTTAAAAGGAGTTTTACCGATTTCCGGTTTTTGGTGGGATGGGGTGGGAATCCTTTGAGGTTTCCTTCGCCTTTCTTTGGAAAAAGCCCAGACCATACAGCATAATATTCTCCGCCATTTCGGCAACCTCATTGGCCGAACTGGTCATGCCGTCATCCAGCCATTTTCGCAGCAGGGCAATGCATCCGCCGCTGACAAAGGCATAATAATATTCGATCTCCTTTGGGGTTGCGTCCTTGAAGTATTTCAAATACAGAGTCATGCAGCGTTCACGGCCCATATTGATCAGCCGCAGGGCGAACTGTTTGTCTCCATAGTCGCTGAGAGTGACGGTACAAAGATCGGAATTGTCCTTTAAACATTGAAAAATGCCGGTACTGATGGCCACTGGATTGAAAGGTTCCTCCTGAGAGGCCAACAGAGGTTCCATGGCCTTCTCAAAATCCGCCAGCATCTCATCCTCAATTTGCCGTAAAAGATCGTGTATATCGGTATAGTGGGTGTAAAAGGTTCCTCGATTGATCCCCGCCAGATCACACAGTTCCTTGATGGAGATGCTTTGAATAGGCTTCTGCCTGAGAAGTTGCATAAACGCTTTGCGGATCAACATACGGGTAACTCGGGTTCGGTGGTCATTTGTAACTTTTTTCAGAACAACGCCCCCTTTTCAACACCGGATGTCCAATGTGTTCATTATGCCCCAAAATAGCCCATGTCTGTGTATTGCACAAAAACTTTATGGTTATTATAATACAGATAGAAAGATAATTCAACACGCTGTCTGTTATCGAAGGAGTCCTGCTCTATGCGTAAGTTATATATTGTCACCGGTGCCAATGGCCATCTGGGAAACACCATTGTCCGCCAGTTGAAGAAAAGGCGGGAGGAAATTCGTGGGTTGGTTCTGCCCACCGAAACGGCAGAGAATCAGCCGGGTGTGACCTATTTCAAGGGAGATGTACGGAACAAAGCCTCTCTTGAGCCCCTGTTTGCGGATACCGATGACCGGGAGGTCATTGTTTTCCATACTGCCGGAATTATCGATATTTCGGAAAAGGTATCCAAGACCATGTATGAAGTCAATGTAGGAGGTACCCGGAACATGGTGGAGCTATGCAGGGCGCACCATGTCCATCGGATGGTTTATGTCAGCTCGGTTCACGCCATCCCCGAAAAGAATAAGTTGCAGGTTCTGGAAGAAGTGGATCATTTTTCGGCGGACCAGGTGGTGGGTGGATATGCCAAAACCAAGGCTGAAGCTACTCAAATCGTGCTGGATGCCGTCCGGGACGGCCTGGATGCGGTAGTGGTCCACCCATCCGGTATTCTGGGGCCGTTTGATTCCTCGCGCAACCATTTGGTGCAAATGGTCAGCGATTATATTTGCGGCAAGCTACCAGCCTGTGTCAATGGCGGCTATGACTTTGTAGATGTTCGGGATGTGGCGGCTGGCTGTATTGCCGCCGCGGAAAAGGGGAAGACCGGGGAATGCTACATTCTTTCCAACCGGCATTATGAAGTCAAGGATGTGCTCAAAATGGTCAAGGATGTGGAGGGCGGTCGCCGCCTGCCGGTGCTGCCCATGTGGATGGCCAAAGCGGCGGCCCCGGTGATGGGCCTGATGGCCAAGCGTAAGAATACCCGTCCCCTATACACCAAGTATTCCCTGTATACTCTCCACAGCAACGACCGGTTCTCTCATGACAAAGCAACCCGGGAACTGAATTACCACCCTCGGGACCTATACCAGACCATTCGGGATACGGTTCTGTGGATGAAGCGGCGGCGCCGCTATGCGTGATCGACAATAAAAGCCCCGGACGTCTAAATGGGCGTCCGGGGCTTTACGCAGGAAAGGGGCTACAGGAAAGCTGGATAAGAGTGTCGAACGCCTCACAGTGAGAGAAAGGCCTATCAGCAAGAGGTTTGTTGGTGAAAATACCTTTTTTTCCGTTTGCTATAAAAAAGAGGTTTTATTATTCAACAAGGTTCAATTCCGGCGCTTTTAGGGGAAGAGGTGTCTCTTTTTGAGTGGAATGGTATTCTCACAAGACTTTTGGCATTTTAAAGGTTGGAGTCGAACTTTCGAAATGATAATGGAAGCTATTGTTTCTTGTATTCTAATTTTGATATGGAGGAAATAATAGAATTGAATAGTTCATTATCATATCGCTTATAACCGTTTTTAATTGTTCCTTCATATATAAAACCGCTTTTCTCAAGTACGGCTTTTGAACGTGCATTTTGAGGGGTTGTAAAAGCAGACAATATATCCGCGTGCAATTCTTCAAATGCATAACGCACTATACGCGTAACGGCTTCTGTCATATACCCGTTATTCCAATAGTCTTCATTTAACAGATAATTGATCATTTTTGCATAATATTTGCCTCT
>CALWAU010000131.1 GCA_944375795.1 uncultured Clostridia bacterium
GCTGCAGTACAGCACATTCACCGCGCTGGAGCATGTCTCGTTTGAGGTGCAGAAGGGCGAGACGATCGGCCTCATCGGGCGCAACGGCGCGGGCAAGAGCACGCTCCTGAAGATCATCTCCGGCATCATGAAGCCCACGGAGGGCTCGGTGGAATGTTGCGGCAATGTCGTGCCCATGCTGGAACTCGGCTCCGGCTTCGACATGGATCTGAGCGGCCGGGAGAATGTCTACCTCAACGGCGCGATCCTCGGTTACACAAAGCCGTTCCTCGACGCCAAGTTCCAGGAAATCCTGGACTTCTCCGAGCTGGGGGACTTCATCAACATCCCGATCCGCAACTATTCCTCCGGCATGCTGGCGCGGCTGGCGTTCTCCATCGCCGCCGTGGTGAAGCCGGAGATCCTGATTGTGGACGAGATCCTCGCCGTGGGCGATGCGCAGTTTCAGGAAAAAAGCAAGCGCCGCATGATGGAGCTCATGGGCGGCGGCACCACGGTGCTGCTCGTCTCGCACGACATTGAGCAGGTGAAAGAGCTCTGTCAGCGTGTCGTGTGGCTGGAACACGGCCGCGTGCGGGCGATCGGGGAAGCGAAGAAAGTGTGCGATATGTATGAATAATAAAGAACCATTAGTTTCTATTGTTATGGGAATATGTTACAGGTATAACACACTATATTTCTTACAACGCTCTATCACTTCTATTCTCACTCAAACTTATTCCAATTGGGAACTTTTAATTTGCGAAAATGGTTCCACCACAGAAGCGATTAACTATCTTGAATCCCTTGCTTCTAGCAATTCGAAGGTTAAATTGATTGATGGTATACATGCATATGCTCTTGCTGATAAATTAAATCGTTGTATAGCATATGCATCAGGAGATTTTATTGCCCGTATGGATGATGATGATCAATGTAATCCGGATCGTTTAGCTAGACAAATATCATTTTTATTGGAGCGCCCTGAATATGTTGCTGTGGGCTGTTGGGTGCAGGAAATTGATGCACCAATAACACACGTGCGAAAGTTACCTGAGTTTCCCTCTATACAAGATTTTCGAGTCACATTTCCTTTTGTACACCCCGCACTTCTTTTTTGGAAGCGGCCTCTTTTAGATGTAGGTGGATATAGCCAATCTTCTAGACAAATAGGCTGTGATGATTACGATATTATGTTGCGTCTCTATGAGCGTGGGTATCAAGCAGCTAATTTACAAGAGGTATTGTTATATTACTCAATCGCAAGCAGTCAGTTAAAACATCGGCCCTATATTATGTTTTGGAATGAAGCCATTACTCGATTTAAACATTTCCGTATTCTTGGGCTTTTGCCCCGTTGGTTCCCATGGGTGATTAAGCCACTAATAACAGGTCTTATTCCTAGAAATATTTTATATATTGTCAAAGCTAAGTTGCGTTCATAAAGGAGTTTATATTAAATGCAAATGTATTCAAACGGAGCAGAAATCTATCCTCCTAACTTCCAAAACATAATTTCTATTGTGATGTCTGCTAGTGAAGAATACTTACCATATACCGCTGTGACAATCAGTTCAATTCTCCGACATGGATCCAAAGAGTGTCATTTTGATTTAATTGTGCTTCATCAGCAATGTTTTTCTCAGGAGGGAATAAACCTTCTGCAACAAGTAACAAATCTGTGGAATAACTGCACTTTACGTTTGCTATGTGTCAATAGAAAAATGGAATCATATTATGTTAGTGGCCATGTCGCTACAGAGACTTATGTGCGTTTATTGCTGCCAGAACTTTTGCCAAATTATGATAAGGTTATATATCTGGATAGTGATCTGGTTGTTTTAAGGGACATCAGTGAACTTTGGTTCTTGCCAGTAGACAGAGATATCATGCTAGCTGGTGTAGCAGATCTTGATGTCATTGGTCAATATTGTGGCACGGAATTTTCTATGCGATATTACATCAATCATATTTTGAAGCTATCGCAGCCAGAAAAATATATTCAAGCTGGTGTCCTGTGTTTTTTTCTAAATGCAATCCGAGCGCAATTGAATTCTGAATTATTAGCTTGGGTGGCAGAGAGAAGTAAATTGCGTTATTTCGATCAGGATGTTTTAAATGCAGTGTGTCAGAAAAAGATTGCATTGTTAGATTGTAGGTGGAATGTGGTAAGTGACTGTGATAACTATCGGGTATCACATATCATTTCCCAAACCCCAAAAGCACTCTTTCATGCATATATGCAGTCAAGACAAGAACCTTGGATTGTCCATTACTCAGGATATCATAAACCATGGGAATTCCCGCAAGAAGATTTATCTGCGTATTTTAAGGAAGAAGTACAATTTGCTCATCTTGAACCATATGTTTATAAAAAACGAAGAAATGAAGAAAAAACATCAAGTTGTAAACGATGGATAAATTTTTTTGTACCCAAACAATCTATTAGGCGGGAATTGATAAAATGCGCTTATTTTCACGTTAAATATCATTTGGAGAAATCAATTTAGGAGAGAATATTATGTCGGAAAACAATATGACTTTCCATACATTGGAAGAATTTGATCTGGAACTGAGCGGTGGCGTCAAATATTGTACTAAAATACAACCGATTTTTCAGTATAACTTTGCTGCCATAGTATTAGTTGCTAGTGATGAATATGCTCCTTTTGCTTCGGTAGTGGTAGCCTCCATTATTTCTAATGCAAATACTAATCATAATTATGATATTGTTGTCTTGACCAACGATATGCTACAAAGAAATCGATGGCGTATTGAGCACCAAGCTGATGGATACAATAATATATCTGTCCGTGTATTGGATATCTCGAAAATAATTGAGAATTTTTCGTTTTATACTTGGGCTCATTTTACTAGTAATACTTATTATCGCTTACTAACACCAGATGTATTTGCTTTGTATGAAAAAGTAGTCTACCTTGATTCGGATATTGTGGTTAATCGAGATATCTATGAATTGTTTGATTTGGATCTAAGCAACTATTATCTAGCTGCTGCATATGACACGCATGTTGTGTCATATTGCACACGAACTCCTCCACTTGAACAGAGGGACTACAATATCAAAAAACTTGGAATGGAAGATCCTGCACTTTATTTTCAGGCAGGTGTTTCTCTTTTTAATGTTAAGGCCATTCGAAAAGATTTTGAAGAAGGCTATCTTATTAAACAGGGTGGCAAACATAAATTACGGTGGCTTGATCAAGACTTGCTTAATATGCTTTTCTATGGAAAGATTCTTCGTCTGCCAAATCAATGGAATGTAATGGTTAGTAATGAACCGCAAAATTTAGATGAGTTTCATTTACCTGATGCATTGAGAATGGAATATTTCGAAGCACGCCGTAATCCTTATGTGGTGCATTATGTTGGACGGTCTATGCCTTGCTATACTACTCATCCAGATATGTTTGAATATTTTTGGAAATATGCACGGAAAACTGATTTTTATGAGGTGCTTATTCAACGCATGGCAATGGATTATGCAGAGAAGCTTGCAGAAAGTGTTCGAATTCAAATGCGACAAGAGTTAGGCAAAGAAACCATAATCCAGCGCGGAAAGAGATATATTTGGAAAATAATTAATTTCCTTTTACCTCCGGGTAGTAAACGCCGTATATACGTTAAACGTTTGACATTCTCATTTAAAGCATGGAAATGAATGTGGATGCAAACAAGGAGAAATTCGGAATTGACTGCTTGGAGGTTTGCGAATGTTCCATAGGAAACTTCATAAGAAACTTGAAGATATTGAGGAAGGTAATCGGTTATTATCACAATCCTTAGAACAATTAAAATTGCAAGTTAGTGAATTAAGAACGAGTCAAGAATCCATGAATGAGTGGAAATTGATAATGCAAAATAGTAAAAAGGAAATAGAAAGTTTGCAAGGTCAATTTCTAAGAATAATAGATGAAATTGGTTCCTTAACTAATTTGCTACATGTAGTTCAATCGTTGCAGTCGGAAAGCTTTGATAAAATTCAAAATGTGTTTTGCTCTATGCAAGATCAGACAGATGTTGAAAGGATAATAGATGGGATTGGTTCTTTAAACGATTTATTACATGAAATTCAATCATTTCAGTTAGAAAGTCTTGGTAAAATTCAAAATATGTTTTGGTCTACGCAAGGACAAGGAAATATTCAAATGCTTCAGAAACAATACTGGAATGCATATCCAAAAGCAACTGGAGATTTACGAGCAGTTCAACTTGCGAATTTAGTTTTGCTGGAAAATTTACGAGAAATTTGTAGATCTATAGGGATAGTTATGTGGGCGAGTGGAGGAACGCTAATAGGTGCCATTAGGCACAAGGGATTTATTCCATGGGATGATGATGTAGATGTATGTATGAGGCGGCAAGATTTGGACAATTTGATTAAATACTTGAAAGGTAGCGAGTTTTTCATCCGTGAGTATTTTCATGACAATACTTGCTCCAGAGGATTCCAGTTTTGCTATTCCGATAATCGGATTCCCAATTTTATTGATATTGCAGTTTTTGATTATTGCACTTGTTTTTCGCAAAAAGAGCGGGAGCTATTTTTAGAGAATTTCCGTATAAAACGGCGAGAAATGGAAAATGATTTTTATAGTATCTTAAAGGCACCTAAGACATACGATGTTGGGTTGTCAGGATTTGGTCCTTATTCTCCTGAGAATCGAGAAAAAGTTTTGCAACTGTTTGAGACTTATCAAGATAAACTTGGGAGAAAAAGTGATGGGAATTGCTTGTTTTATGGAATTGATAACTATCCTTTTGGATATCCGGTTATGTTGTCCCAAAAATTGCTTAATGTAAGCACTGTGAATTTTGAAAATATAGAAATAGAGATCCCGGGTGCTCCTGAGGAGTATCTACAAGGATATGGAGATATCTGGCAATTCCCAGCAGACATGGGAAAATCTCAACATATTTATGCGTTCCAAAAATCGATGCCTAAAATATATGCTTTTCTTGACAATGTTGTGCATATTCAAAAATATTAGCAAAAGGGGATAGCTCAAATGAAAGTTCTCATTCTCGCTGGCGGCTTCGGAACACGCATTTCCGAAGAAAGCCAGTTTAAACCCAAGCCCATGGTAGAGCTGGGCGGTATGCCGATCCTCTGGCATATCATGAAGCTCTACGGCCATTACGGCTTCAACGATTTTGTGATCTGTGCCGGGTATAAGCAGCATGTGATCAAGGAGTATTTCGCAGATTATTTCCTGCACACCTCCGACATTACATATGACTTTACCCACGGCAAAAACGAGATGATTGTCCACCAGAACCATTCCGAGCCGTGGCGCGTCACGGTGGTGGATACCGGCCTTAATACCATGACCGGCGGCCTCGTGAAGCGCGTGAAGGAGTATATCGGCAATGAGCCGTTCATGCTCACCTACGGCGACGGCGTTTCCAACGGGAACCTGAAAGAGCTGCTCGCGTTCCATCAGTCGCACGGCAAGCTCGTCACCATCTCCGCCTACAACGCCGGCCAGCGCTTCGGCGTGCTGGACATTGACGACGAGGGCCGCATCCGCGAATTCCGCGAGAAAACGCAGGGCGACGGCAACCTCATCAACATCGGGTTCATGGTCTGCCAGCCGGAGTTTCTCGACTATATCGACGGCGATGATACCGTCCTCGAAAAGGCGCCGCTGGAGCGCGCCGCGAAGGATGGCCAGCTCATGGCCTACAAGCACGAGGGCTTCTGGCAGTGCATGGACACCGTGCGCGAAAAGGCCCTGCTGGAAGAAATGTGGGCGCAGGGCAAGGCTCCCTGGAAAGTGTGGGAGGACTGAGCCATGGATCTTTCGTTTTACCGCGGGAAGCGCGTGTTTCTCACCGGCCACACCGGGTTTAAGGGCTCCTGGATGTGCCGCGTGCTGGCCCTGGCCGGCGCGGACGTCACGGGCTATTCGCTCCCCGCGCCCACCGATCCGAATCTCTTCTCGCTGGCAGGCCTGGAGGGGCATATCCACTCCGTCACCGGGGACGTGCGCGACCGGGACGCCCTGCAGAAAGCGTTTGACGAAGCCAGGCCGGAGGTTGTCCTGCACCTGGCGGCGCAGCCGCTCGTGCGCATGGCGT
>CALWAU010000132.1 GCA_944375795.1 uncultured Clostridia bacterium
CCGGACGAAGTGACGGACAAACTCTGGAAACGGACGGATTACACGTGGCCGTGCACGTGGTTCGCGCCGAGAGTGACGGGCAGGGGAGCGTTTGCGAGCGCGTATGAGGTGATGAACAACTGGGGAGCGAATCATGGAGCGATCAGTTACGGGCACATCGGTGCGGATTTAATTACGATGTGTTCGATGCTGCGGATCCCGGTATGCATGCACAACGTGGCGGAGGAGGACATCTGCCGCCCGGCGGCGTGGAACGCGTTCGGGATTGACAAAGAGGGCGCGGATTACCGCGCATGCAAGGCGTACGGGCCCATGTATAAAAACATAAGATAACCGATCGGGCGGAAGAGCGTAACGCCGAATGACAGATTGCCTTTTTAAGGGCAGTCGTCTGCCGGGGATTTTTTTATGTGCAGGAAAGTTGCAAGTTTAGCCTGTATAATGGCGGTATAGACGCAAACGAAGGGGAAAGAAATGACGGCAAGAGAAAGGCGATATGCGATGATAAAAGAATTAAGCGATCGCCGAAAAGAGACGAGAGAGAATTTTGCCGTCGAATTTTAGGTAAGTCTGCGGACGATAGACAATGATCTTATCTATTTGTCGCAGGAATATCCAATATATACCGAACGGGGACGCGGCGGAGGGATTTATGTGGATAAAGATTTTCACTTGAATCAGAGATATTTGTCAAAGGCGCAAAAAGATCTTATATTGCGTTTGGAAAAGACCCTTGAAGGAGAAGACAGACGGATTATGGAGAATATTTTGAAAACGTTCGGAAAAAGGTGACAATAGAAAGGATAAGCAATCTCTTTCAGAATAGAGGTTTTGAAAAAGCGACTTCAAAAAAGTTTTGAAATACAAGAAAGAAGATTTGAAGAGCTGCGGATAAAAGTAAGTACACGATTTCTTCCCTCTAAAGTATTCGCTTGACAGTAAATTAATTATTTTTATTAATTCAGTTAAAAAATGCTTGCATTTCATGAGAAGAGGTGATATAATAGAGACAGAAAAAATTTTCAGTAAGAAAGGAGAGGCTATGATACGATTCGGAACCGGTGGCTTCAGAGGTGTGATCGGAGAAGATTTCGATAAGGCGAACGTGCAGCTGATTGCACAGGGACTTGCGGAAGTTTCACGGGCGGAGAAAAACGATAAACCCGTGGCCGTGGGATATGATTATCGTTTTATTTCCGATCGTGCGGCGGTTTGGGTGAGCGAAGTGCTTGCAGCAAACGGGATCCGGGTGTTGCTGTTCGACGGTGCGATGCCCACGCCCGCCGTCATGTATGCCGTGAAGGAAAATGAGCTCAACTACGGCGTAATGATAACAGCCAGCCATAATCCCTATTATTTCAACGGCGTCAAGCTGTTTTTGAAGGGGGGCGTGGACGCGGACGTGAACTTTACGCAGCGGCTGGAAAAGGTCATCGACGGGATCTCGGAGGTAAAGACCGTCCCTTTGGAAAGCGCGAAGAGCAGCGGGCTGGTACAGATGTATAACGACATCGATTCCTATCTCGGATTTATCCGGAAATTCATCAGTCCGGGAATCGTAAACAATACCGCCAAAATTCTTTACGACAATCTCAACGGCGTGGGCGCCGTATGCCTTACGAAACTGGCGGAAAAGCTGAATATCAAGCAGTTCGACGTAAGAAATTCCGGGCACGATGCCTTTTTCGGCTTTTCGCTGCCCAATCCTACGCGGGAGATGATGGATCCGCTGTCCGGAATCGTCCGGAGAGAGGGGTACGATTTCGCCATAGCCACGGACAGCGACGGCGATCGCCTCGGCATCATCGACGAACAGGGGCGCTATGTGGACAGCAATACCATTTTGGGGGCGCTGTATTATTATCTTTGCAGATACCGCGGAGAAAAGGGGGATGTGGTAAAGAATTGCGCCACGTCGCTGCTTCTCGATAAACTCGCCGCGAAATTGGGATATAAATGCCATGAAGTGGACGTCGGTTTCAAAAACATAAGCCGGAAAATGGCGGAGACGGACGCGCTGATCGGCGGCGAAAGTTCGGGCGGCCTTACGGTGCGCGGATACATCAAGGGGAAAGACAGCGTGTTCTCTTCGGCTCTGTTCATGGAAATGGTGATCATGATGAAAAAGCCCGTCAGCGAAATCGTCCGGGAAGTATACGATTTTGCGGAGTATAGCCTGGACGCGGATGAAAAGACGCTTTCCCTGTCCGGGTTCGACGGCGTCGAAAAATATCTGACGAAAAATGCGCCGGCGCTCAGCGAAAAGGTGTTGGAAATCAAACATTTCGGACGCAACTATAAATACATATTGAAAAACGGCTGGGCGCTGCTGCGGATGTCGGGGACGGAGCCGGCAATCCGGATTTTTGCGGAGACCGACAGCCGGGAACAAACGGATAAAATCATCGGCGAGATTATCGACGATTTGAAAAAATATGCTTGAGCAAGAAAAAATATGAGGAAAAGAAAAATGAATTTGCAAGAGAAAGCTTCTGAATTGTCGGCGCGTATCAAGGAATTGTCGAAAGACGAAAAGAGACGTGCGGAATCGGCGCTTCCCGACGGGTGTTATTTTCTGGATAAAGACACGGTAGTCTGTTTTCCCCGCGGCAACGGGGACGCGCGCTATCCGTACAGCGCGGACGGATTTAATCTGTGGGCATATTCTTCCGGGTACATTACCATCAACGAAAGCACCTTTTATGCGGTGTTGCCTGCGGATGACGGGAAGGAGCCCTATCTGAATTTTTATGCGGGAAAACCTGTCGGCGGCGGAAGTTTCGTCCCCGTTTCTCTGCTCGGTATCGCCCGCTCGCCTTCGGAGGGGGAAGTGCAAAGATATACCGTCTATACGCCGCAGGCGGTCTATTATCTCACGGAAACTCCCTTTGCGCGGTTTTGCGTGCGGATATTTACTGCATCGGACAAGCGGGTGTGTTTTTCGGTAAGCGCGGAAAACCTTTCGGAAGGGATTTTGGATACATATCTTTCCGCCTATTTCAACTGTTTTCTGATGCACGCCCCCTGCGAAAATCCCGAGACGAAGTGGTTCAAGCAATGCAAAACGGCGGAGGGCGGCTTTGTCTTTTTCAGCGTGGAGGACCTTTCGCGGACGCAGCATCTGAAGAATTACGGGATCCTGTCGCGGTCTGTTTCGGGCGGGGGCGTTTATACGCTGACTTCAACCACCTCCCGGACGGATTATACGGGCGGCAAAAACAACTATCTGGCGGCAGCCGTACCCTTGTTTTCGGGGGCGTTCGGTCAGTGCAGGCAGGCGACGAAATTCACGGATACCGCCGTCGCCGGCGACATGCTCCGCCTGTCTTTGCAAAAAGGGGAAGCCGTGCGCGCCGATTACGTGCTGACCGTGTTTGTCGATGCGGGCGAAGCGGTGCCCGCCTGCAAGGAAACGGGGAGCGAAGAAGTCGACCGGCTCCTGGAAGCACTCATCGTGCGCGACGGGGAAAAGCAGCAGTCGGAAGGAATGCTCCGGATCCGTTTTTCCGAATCGGAGAACACCCGACTGAAGGCGCCCGTGTTTGAAAAATTTTTGGGCTTCGTCATGAGACAGGTGGAATTTGCGGCGCTGTCCAAAAATTCGGGCGTATCCCTTCTCGGCGTCCGCGACGTCTTTCAGCAGCTTGAAGCGGCTCTGATGTGGAATCCGAAAGACTGTCGTGCAAAGATCGTCGAGGCGCTCAATTTCATAGGCGAGGACGGCCGTCCGCCCCGGCAGTACAGCATGCCGCCCGCGGCGGGAGCTCTGCCCGCCATGGATCTGAGAAAGTTTATCGACCAGGGCGTATGGATTATAAATACCATATACCGCTATTTGTCGTATACGGGGGATTTCAGTATTCTGGACGAAGTGTGCGGATATTATAAATTGACCGACCGAGTGGATTTTTCCGACCGCAGAGACACGGTTCTGGATCATCTGACGGCGATCTGCCGCTATCTGATCGGCAATATCGACGAAGAGACGGGGTGCCTGCGGGTTTTGTACGGGGACTGGAATGACGCGCTCGACGGCATGGGGGTCAGTCTGGACGGTTCGCAGCCCTTCGGCAGCGGCGTTTCGGTGATGGCTTCTCTGCAGCTGTATGCCAACCTCAAAGAGATGAAAGAGATCTTTGCGACGGTCGGCGTCCGGGATATGCTCGGGCTGGATGAGGCGGCGGAAAGGCTGAAAAAAGGTCTGCAGACGTGGGCGATCGAAGAAAAGGGAGGAAAGCGCCGCATTCTGCACGGCTGGGGAGACAAACGTTCGTATCTCGTCGGAAGCAGCTGCGACAGCGACGGAAAAGATCGAGTGGGCTTGACGAGCAATGCCTTCTGGGTGCTGGGCGGCGCCTACGAGTGGGACAAGAGCATCGGCGGGGACATTCTGAACGCCTATGCGCGGTTGGATAGCAAATACGGATTAAAGACCTTCGAGCCGTATTTTGCGCCGGACGCGCCCGGCGTCGGCCGCATCGTCAATCTTCCGAAGGGAACGGCGGAAAACAGCGCCACTTACGTGCATGCCACGCTGTTCGGGGTGTGGTCGCTATTTAAGATGGGCGAATGCCGCAAGGCCTGGGAACAGCTTGAAAAGGTGCTGCCCGTCACGCATGAACATATTTCCACGACGCAGTTTGTCATGAGCAATTCCTATTCCTATAACGAGGAATTCGGAATGGACGGGGAATCGATGTCCGATTGGTATACGGGGTCGGCGAACGTGCTCGTCAAAGTCATCGTGCGGGAGGTGTTCGGCATGGACGCGCGTCTGGACGGTCTGCACGTTCATCCGTGTGCCTATATGCCCTATCGCGAAGCGTCGATAAAGATGCGCGTGCGCGGCGCGGTCGTTCGTCTGAAATATCGGAACGAAGGGAAAGGCAAACGTCGGATTTCCGTAAAAGCCGCGGGCAGGTATGAGATGAACGGGGAAGAAGTCTTTTTCCCGGCGAAAGAGCTCCGCGGGGAAACTGAAATTTTCGTAGAGGACTGAAAGCGCAGGATACAAAATGAGGCGTATCGGGAAGATACGCCTCATTTTGCAGAGATTCAATCGATCGAAGTGGCAGGATAAAACCTGCCCCTCCATTTTTCAAGATATCACGAAACCACGTGATACATAAAAAGGTCGTCGAGTACGATTTGGTTCCCGTCCTTTTCGTCTGCGGCAAAGCGGAGCCGGATTCGTTTGACTTCCTGCCCGTTTACCGTTTCCGGCACGACGATGTGTTTGGTGATTTGATAAAATTCCCCGTCTTTGAAACCGGGCGTATCGGCGTTGATGCTGATTTCGTCGGAACCGATGACGTTTTCCGTGCTCATGAGATACTGTATGGTCAAAGTTCCGCTCTGAGCAGCCGAATGTTTGACGTATAAAGACAATTCCGCTTCGTAGCCCGGCCATACCTGTGAGAAAGTCTGCGTGATCCGGTCGTGTGAGCGGAGGACCATGCCGGTAGAACCGTTTCTGCCCTCTCCCGCAAGTTTCAGGTCCGCCAGCGTCCGTTTCCCTTCGTCGTCCCCGGGATACAGATACCATGCGTTGAGCGTGGAAGTCTCCGCATCGTAGGGATATTCAAATCCGGCGTCTCCGATCAGATTGGTATGCTCGGGCAGAGTGATGGGTTCGGAGGGATAGCCGTCGTCCGTCGGGGGAATGGTACCGTCCGGCGTTTCCACGTAGGGCTGATCTTTATAGGGAACGTATTTGAACCAGTCCACGAGACAGTAATCCGTTTCAAAATCGGGTGTACCCGCGAAACTTGCAAACCAGACGCCGATATTCACCTGTGCCGCATAGATGGGAACGTTGGCGGTGGAGGAGCTGATTTTTACGCCGTCCACGAAATAGTCTACTCGTTCGGGGTTCGTCATCCACTTGAAGGTATATTCGTGCCAATTTCCGTCGTTATGATAGAAATCCATCTGGATTTTCCGGTTGTCGTAATTTCCCGGTTCCACGGCCGTCCAGTTCGTGCACATCGTGATGTCGAAAGAATCCACGTTCAGTTCGAAATCGATCTCGCTGTTATAGACTTTTCCGCGATCGTTCAGGGTATGCCCGTCGTTGAAATAGGTCCAGAAAGCGGTGGTTGCCCCGAATCTCGGCAGTGCTTTCATGCGGACGCTGAATTCGCCGGGGCCGAGCGCTTTGTGGGATACGATAGCGCCGCCGGTACGCCGTCCTACCCGTCCCAAAACGTCCTTCTTCTCGCCGTTGTAATAATCGCCGTTCGCCGTGAGGACGAGATAGCCGTCCTCCGTATACCCCACGTTTTCGCGAATGACGCCGCCGTGCGATTCGCCGCCCCAGCGCGTGTTCATGATCGACCAGTAGCTGCGGTCGACGGAATTGAAATCGTCCGTAAACGCGTGCGCGAGATCGAGTTCGGGGTAATCCTCTTCGGGGGCAGAGGAAGAGGAGTCCGTTCCGCCGCCGCAGGCGGCAACGGACAGACAGATACCCGCCGCAATGAGCGGACAAAGGACGGCATGCAGTTTCTTTTTCATGGTTTTCCTCCGTTCGGATATAAAATTTTGATGAAAGTATCCGCCGTTTCGGCGCTTACATTTTATATTATAGTCGAGCTTTCTCCGTTTGTCAAGATAAAATTAGAAAAATTAATTAAAAAAGTAAAAAAAACTATTGACATCGGAAAAATTACGTGTTATAATAGTTTCACAAGAACGGAAATCCACATTGTTGTCAAGGAGTTTGAAATGAAAAAGCTTATTTTTAAATCGTTGACCGCGGTGATGAGTCTCGTTGTGTCGGCGTCGTTTCTTGCAGGATGTACGGGCGGGGCGCAGACGGGCGAGAATATTCTCAATATCGCAATTTACCGCGGCGGCTACGGCGAGCGGTGGGCAAACAATCTCGCGCAGGATTTCATGGCGGAAAATCCCGGGGTCACGGTGAATGTGGATGCGGATAAAGATCTGGTCGGCAATATTCCCCGTTATCTCGAGGACGGCAGCGAGTACGATATTTTCTTCAGCCACGGTATCGAATGGGAGGTCTCTGCCAGAATGGGTTGGCTGGAACCGCTCGACGATCTGTATGCCATGGAAGTGGAAGACGGCCTGACGGTGGAAGACCGCGTGCTGGATCGTTTTCTGCCCAGCTCCAAATTCAGGGGGCAGGGCGATACGGAGGAGCGGTATTATAAGCTGCACTGGACGAACGGCGTAGGCGGAATTGTCTATAATAAGAAGATGTTCGACGACAACGGCTGGGAGGTCCCCACCACCTATCAGGAGCTCGTCGATCTCTGCAATCAGATCACCGACGCCAAAATTCCCAGTCCGGGAAATCCGGACGAATATGTGCGTCCTTTCGTTTTCAGCAAGGAAGACTATTATTGGGATTATCTCGTCTTTGATTGGATGGTGCAGCTCTGCGGGGCGGAGGCGTTGGACGAAATGCTTCAGCTTTCCACTCCGGAAGTATTCAATCCCGAGACGAGCGAAGTGGTGAAAGCGCAGAGGGAAGCCTTGTCCAGATGGACGGAACTCATCGCCAAGCAGTCTAAAAATTCGATGGTCAACTCAATCGGCAAGCCTTACGACATCGCGCAGGCGGACTTTATCAACGGCAATGCCGCGATGATGCCGAATGCGCAATGGCTGGAGAATGAAATGCTCGCCAATATCGACGAAAATGTATGCGTCATGGCGATGATGCCCACGCCGGCGCTGCCGGGGGCTGAGACGGACGAAAGCGGACAGCCCGTCCGTTACAGCCGGGCGGTGGGCGGAGACGACAGTATCGTCATTCCTGCAAAGGCGCCCAACAAGGATTTGGCGAAAAAGTTTTTGGCGTTTATGTGCCGTGAGGAGAATGCGATAAAGTTTACGGAAAATACGCACGGGGTCATGCTCGGGCTGGATTATGACATCGACGCGCTCAATTCGATTGAAAACAGCACGGAATTTATGAAATCGGTGTTTGAAATCAATACGAACAGCGTCAAATATGATACGTATTCTTCCAGCGTTCTGAGGTTGGACGGAAGAATCAAATGCGAGTGGTTCACAACGACCGGATTTGCGCCTTATCCCGACATCATACAGAATCCGGATACCGATCTCGATAAGATTTTTTCCGATTATTATTCTTACGTGAAGTCCAATTGGACGAGTTGGGGAGGACCCGCTGTATGAGCGGTACGGCAAAAGGGAAAAAAATCCGCAGCAAAAGCTGGCGGACAAACGTCTTTATCATATGTATGCTGGCCTATCCCGTCTGTCAGTTTGCGGTGTTCTGGATAGGGACCAATCTGGGGGCAATCCTGATGTCTTTCCAGAAATTTGACTGGGATACGGGAACGTACGTATGGTCGGGACTGGAAAATTACGTCCGGGTTTTCCGCGAAATAAGCGGAAATCAGATGGTGAGAAGGGCGGTAATCAATTCGCTGTTATATATGCCCGTGACGTGTTTTATCTCGCTGCCTCTGTCGGTGCTGTTTTCCTATTTTCTGTACAAGAAAATGCCGCTTGCCGGAGCTTTTCGGGTCATTTTCTTTCTGCCCTCCATCGTACCCGTGGTCGTGCTTACCAAGTCGTTTACCTACGTATTCGATTCGAGCATCGGTCCCGTCGATCATCTTCTGCGCTATGTTCTCGGCTTTGATACGCCGGCATGGTTCCGCGAGTATCCCGTCAGCCAGGTAATGATCTTCGTTTACTGTATCTGGGCGGGACTCGGATATAACATCATCCTGCTGTCGGGCGCCATCAGCCGTCTGCCGCAGGAGGTCATGGAATACGGCAGGCTCGAGGGCGTGAACATGACGAAAGAGCTGTTTACGATCGTCATTCCGCTCATCTGGCCGACGATTACCACGACGTTTTTGCTCGGCTGTACTTCGGTGTTTACGGTCATGCTTCAACCGCTCATGCTTACGGGAGGCGAGCCGAATACCTGCACGATCGCTTTGTTGATTTATAACGCCGTCGGCGGAAGGGAGCAGTCGTACATGACTTCGTTCGGACTTGTGCTCTCCCTGATCGGGGTTCCCGTCATTATGCTGATTCGTTGGGGGCTCGGAAAAATCTTTGAAGATGCGGAGTTTTGATGGCTATGGAAGAGATAAAAGCAGCACAAAGGGAAGAAGTCGGGCAAAACGCGCCCGGGAAGGCGAAGCATCCGTTTTGGCATAAATTCAAAAAAATTCTGCCGCAGAACGCGGCGCTGGCGATCGTGTTTGTGATTTTCCTGCTGTACGCCTTCACCCTGATTTTCCCCGTGGCGTGGATGTTTCTGAATTCTTTCCGGTCGAGTGCGGAATTTTATAAAAATCCCTGGAAACTTCCCGGGTCATTCGATTTTACGAACTACATAGACGCCGCGGTCAATTTTTCCCGCAGGACCCGGTTTGGGGAATTTAATCTGGTGGAGATGTTCGGGATCAGCGTCATCCTGACAATCGGCGGCACGCTCGCCAACGTACTCAGTTCGGCGGTGTCGGCGTATGTGGTGGCGAAATATAAATTTTTCGGCAGAAATTTTTTGTTTTCGCTCTGCATATTTACAATGATTGTTCCCATTGTCGGGACGATGCCCGCGCAATATCGATTGATGGATGCCCTGGGGCTTACGAATAACATTTTGGGCATGATCATCTCATACAGCGGTTCGTTCGGCATCAATTTCTTTTTGCTGTACGGTTTTTTCAAAAATATTTCCTGGAGTTATGCGGAGGCGGCGCTCGTCGACGGGGCGGGCAACGCAAAGATATTTTTCAACATTATGCTGCCTCTCGCGCTGCCTGCCGTCGTCTCGGTGAGCGTACTGTATTCCATCACCGTCTGGAACGATTACGTGGCGCCGTCCCTGTACATGCGGGATATTCCCACCCTCGCGGTAGGGCTTGAATATCTCGTGTCCGAGTATCAGGCGGAAGCGAATACGACGAAGATCTTTGCGGCGATGATCATTACTTTGATTCCCATTCTTGCCGTATTTATCGCCTTCCAGAAGACGATTATGGAAAATACGGTCGCGGGCGGGCTGAAAGGATAAAGGCGAAACAGTGCCGCAAGGCGGTAAAGGAGCAATCATGAAAAAGTGGCTTATATTGTCTTTGGCGTGCATGTTTTGCCTTTCGGCATACGGCTGCGGCGGAGCGGGAAGCTCGCCGGATTCGGCTTCGGACTCTTCGGCGTCGGGTTCGGATTCGTCCTCTTCGATATCCGACGAACCGGGCATCGTCGACGTCCCTTACGGGGAGCGCATTCCGCAGCCGGAAGATTATCTTCTGGACGGATTCGATTTCGGGAAGGGCGGATTTACCGAGTCGGAGTTTTATATCTGCAATACGCGCTGGGGCTATAACAACAACGGCGTCAAAGGCGAAAACGTCGGGTTTACCGATGACGGCATTGCCGTTTTGAAGGCTTACGGAGATTTGACCGACAATCCGAATTACAAGCGGTCGGGGGCATGTTTGTTGTCACGGCAGTACCTTGGACCGGGACTGATCGAAGTGGCGATGAAAGTCATGCCGCGGCTCGGCGGTTGTACGGCGATCTGGCCCTTCTATAACGGGACGAACGAAGAGACGGGAGAATATCAGTATCAGGAAATGGATATCGAAATCCCCGCCGGCGCAGATGCCGAGAATGCCGCCACGTTTGAAAAGGTGATGAACACCAATTACGCTTCCGATTGGCGGGAAGATGCCGGCGGGGCGGTACGTTCTACCAAAACGGAAACTCTTACGCCCGCAAACGACGGGGCGTGGCACAAATACAGCATTCGCTGGGAAACTTCTCCCCATCCCCGTATCCGTTATTACGTGGACGGCGTATTGACTTCCGATACGGACGATTCGCCCGACGGCTACAAGGCCGTGTCCGACGCGGACGCGCCCTTGCAGATCGGCGTGTGGTTTCCCGACGGCTGGGCGGGCGACCGCGATTTCGACGAGGCGTATACGTTGGTCGATTGGGTGACTTATCGGCCTTACGACCAGCCGTACCGCAAGTCCAGGCAGCCGGAGACGCAGACGGGCGTATATCATATTTCCCTGTATCCGCTGAATCCGATCGATCCGGGAGAAATCAATTATATTTCCAACGGGGATTTCACTTCGACGTCGGATACCGATCAGACGGGGGCGGAAAAATACGCCTGGGGCGGGGATTTCTCGCCCGAGCTGGTCGTGGACGACGGGAAAGGCGGTAAGGCGCTGAAACTTTCGTCCGGGCAGAAAGCGACGCAGACAATTACGGGCGTTTACGGGAAAGCCCGCACCGACGACGCTGCGTTCGGAAGCGCTTCCTATTTTTACGAATATGCCTTCACGGGCACGTTTGCCGCGGAGGGCGGCTGTAAAGCGGCGGTGACGATAGAGTTTTTGGACAAAAACGGAGCCGTTATTCCCGGTTCCGCACAGAGCCTGGAACTCTCCGGAAATTCGCAGATGAATCTGAAGGTGCAGAGTGCGGACGGCTCGCAGGCCATGCGGGTGACCCTCCGGGTGGAAGAAGGAAGCGGTACGTTCACCGATTTGAAGATGGCGTTTACCGGATTGAAACAATCATAAAAGAAATGTTAAGGAGAATGAATATGAGATTCCAAAATAACAAATTTCCCATTCTGGCAGGAATTACGGCGGCGGCGATGATGTTTTTCGTCGGCTGCGGTGGGACGCAGGATTCCGGAAGCGGCTCCCTTGGCGGCACGGCGGATGTGGAGCGCATTGAAATCACAAATGTCGAAACGACACTTGCGCCGGGCGACTATCAGATTACGGCCAGGTGTTATCCGGACAATTCCTCCCAGGGCTTTACGGCCAGCCTGAGAGGGGCCCCGCAGGGCGTTTCGCTGAATGAGACGGGTGACGAGGACAATCCTGTTTATATTCTCACCATAGGACAGAATGCAATAGACGAGGCAGAGGTAACTGTCAGCGTAAGCAGCACATATGATCCTTTGATCAGAGATTCCAAAACTTTTACGCTCGATATTCCCCAGGTGGAGTATACGATGATAAGCACGGAGGCGGAACTTCGCGCGATTGCGAACGACCTTTCCGGAAATTACATGCTCGCCAACGACATTACCCTGACGGAGGATTGGGTACAGCTCGGCGATGCGGAGCATCAGCCCGACGGCGCGCCCATTCAGCCCGCACAGAATCCCTTTAAGGGAATTTTGGACGGCAACGGCTATTCCATCAAGAACATCAACATGACGGATACGAGCATGGAGACGGGATATGACCGCGGCTTCTTCGGCAGAATCGATGCGGCGGGCGTCGTGCGGAATATCGGTTTTGAGGGCGGAAGTATGACTTTCCGCGGCTGGAGCGGCGTGGTCGCGGCGCAGAATTACGGCGTGATAGAGAACGTATTTACCAACGTCAAAATTCATACGTACGGCGGATGTACGGCTGCGCTCGTCGTGACGAACGGCGGTGTTATCCGCAACTGTTATGCGATCGGCGAAACGACTTCCGAAAGCACCGATCAGAATCAACCGGGATTTATCGGCGTCGCGGAAGGCAGCGATTTCGGGTGCTTTGCCGATCGGGAAACTACCGGGATGTTCTATTTTGCGGGCGGCCGCTGGCATAACGGCAACGAAGACTGGAATGTGAATAAGGTCATCAGCACCGACAAGATGCAGACTGCGGATACTTTCCGGAATGCCGGCTGGGACGAAACGCGCTGGACACTCGTAGACGGGCAGTATCCGACGTTGAAACATATTTGAAAATGGCAGAGATATATTTTTATGAAAACGAAGAATCCCGATAAAACCTATTGCTCTTTATGGAAAAATATGGTACAATAAAAAAGTACTTGATAATATTTTTTGTGAAAACAATAAAAGAGGAAAGATATGGTTAAAGGTAAAGATCAGACATATGCAAGGGATTCCAATGTAAAAGCAGTGTTCAGGCTGCTGTCCGAAAATGATCTGTCTTGCAGCGAGTTGGCGGAAATCACGGGGCTGAGCAAGCCCGCCATTACGAATATAACGCTGGAAATGTTTCGATTGAACCTGATAAAGACGGGCGTGAAAACGGATGGCGGAAAACTTGCCTTGGGAAGAAAGCGTACCTATCTCACCATCAATCCGGATTTCGGAATGGTGGCTGCCGTCGATTTTTCTACCGTGGTTATCACGATTCGGCTGTGCGATATGGTCGGAAATACGATAGAGCAGCGTCAGTTGGCGGATTCGGAATTTATATCGGAAGAAATATTGGAGAATATCACCGCATTGCTGCGGGAAATGCTCGCGCTTCCGTCGGTGGGGGGCAAGGAACTTCTGGCTTTGTGTATTGCCGCGTCCGGCATGGTTGACAGCAGAAACAACCGCATTGTGGTCTCCCCGAAATTTCAGGCCTGCAAGGATATCAATTTGTGCGAATATTTTTCGCAGAGATTTTCCTGCCGCGTCGAATTGAAAAACGACATGAATCTCGCTTTGCTCAGCGAATGCCGCCGGGGAAAGTTAAAGGGGGTCTCCAATGCGGCAATGCTGTATGTCGATTCCGGTATCGGCGGCGCTCTGCTGATTGACGATAAGGTGCGCGAAGGAGAACGCGGCTTTGCGGGAGAATTCGGGTTGATTACCGTCCGCAAGGGAAGAAAAAAACTTCCGATAGACGCAGTGTGTTCAATCAATGCGATTAAAGACAGTATCCGCGAACGCGGCATTCCCGATTGTTTATCCGAAAATTTCCATTTTGCCGATGTCGTTACGGCCTATTACAACGGCGACAAAACGGTGGTTTCGGCGGTGGAGGAGAGCGCGGAGGTGCTTTCCGAAGTCATCGGCAATCTGTTTGTCGGGCTCGATTGCAGAAAGATAATTATTTCCGGTCGGGTGATTCGGTTGGGGGAGACATATCTCAACAAATTGCGGGCCGGACTCAGGAGACAGGATTACTGCGTGGAATTCAGCGGATTGAACGGTAACGGTCCCATTATGGGCGCAATTTTTGAGGCCGTAAATATCGCGCTCGATGTAGTAATCGCCCGTCGCCTGAATACGAGGAACCGTTGAGGTTATAATGAATTGTGTAAGCCGCTGCCGCCGCTGCACTTTTCATTGTACGTTTATAATTAAAAAAATTAATTAATATAGAAAAATAAAAAGTACAAAATTTTACATTTGGTGCTTTTTGTGAAAAAAAGAAAAATAAGGAGAAAGAAAATGAAGGCAAAAAAGATTGCAAAAAGAACCGCTTCGTTGCTTTTGATGGCCGCGATGATGCTTTCGACGGGGCTTTATGCCTGCGCTCCCGATAACCCGGGGACGAGCGATTCGGGAAGCAGCGTCAGCGATTCGACCGGTGATCCGGGCAGCGATTCGGGCAGCGATTCGACCGGCGGTTCGAGCAGTTCGTCCGAAGACGTGAAAGTGAGCGGCATTTCCATCACGAACAGCGGGACGACTCTTCCCGTCGGCGAGACGGAAATCACGGCGGCATGTCAGCCTGCCGGAAGCGATCAGGGCTATACGGTGACGCTCGAATCGGAAGTGATGGGGGTTACTTTGGAGGAAAAGACGATCAAAGTGCATCCCGGCGCCGTTTCGGGTGAAACGGTGCGGATTACGGTTGCGAGCACCGAAGATCCCTCTGTCAGAGATACCCGCGAATTTACGTTGACCATCGGACAGGTCGAATGGGTAGATATCCGTACGGCGGACGAGCTGCTGGCGATCGGCGCGTCGGAAGAGAGTATGTCCAAGAATTATCGCCTGACGACGGATATCACGATCGAGCGCATCGACGGCGACGGAAACAGAAGACCGTTCGACTGGGAGCCTTTCGAGCTTCCCTTTACAGGTCTTTTCGACGGTCAGGGCTATTCGATCAAGGGAATATCCGTTCCTAAGGGGACGGACATTACGGGCGGCGGATTTTTCAAAGAAAACCGTGGCGTTATCCGCAACGTTTCGTTCGATAATTCCGAATATCCCGGCTATCGCATGTACATGGGCGCCGATTCCGGCGTCGTGGCGGGCGTGAACAAGGGCGGAATCCTCAACGTTTCCACGAACGTCGCCCTGCTGACGACGGAGGGTACAGCCGGCGCCATCGCGGGCACCAATGAAGGCTGGATCGAATACTGCTATGCCAAAGGCGCCACCGCCACAGACGATGCCGAAGCCGAAAAAGCTGGCGTGGTCGGTTCGAACAGCGGCGTGATCAACGCCACGGTCGCGGATGAATCCACGACGGGGCTCGATTATTTCATCGGGTCGGGCGAAGGGCACGATGCGGACGAATACAACGACATGTTGCTCGATTCCGTCGCCATGCAGACGGAAAAGACGTATGCCGATCTGGGATGGAGCGAAGATGTATGGTATTATGCAGACAGCGTCTATCCCATCCTCGTGAACGAGTATTTCGACCCGTTCGACATCGTTGCGGATATCGAGATTACCTCTTCGCAGACAATTGAAGTGGGAGATTATCCGGAAGGGACCAAATTGCAGCTTACTCTCAATAAGACGAACTGCATTCTGGACGACGTGACCTGGACGATCGAAATACCGGTCGAAGGCGTGTCGATCGATGCGGCGACGGGTGAGCTTTCCTTTGAGGATTCCGCGAATCTCGACGGATTGAATCTGACCGTCAAAGCGACGTTGCAGAGCGACGACGAGTTTATCGATCCCGCGTCGGATACCATCGTGTTCACCCTTCGCGACGACGGGTATAAGACGTCCGAGGGCATTGTGGTTTCAACGCCGCAGGAGCTGTACGATGTATTTTTCAGCGCCGATCGTACGAAGGTAGACAGGAATATTACCCGTACGATCAAGCTCGGGGCGGACATCGTCATGCCCGATCCGGCGGGGCAGGAAGGAAATACCATGTGGAGCGGCAGCGAAACCGCCAATTGGCGCGGCGTGGAAGAATTCTACGGCGTGTTCGACGGACAGGGCCATACCATTTCCAATCTGCAGGTAGAAATCTATAATTCGAGCGACGTATTCATGCCCGATCATCCCTATGCGGGCGCGCCCCGTTATGACGGCAATGCGGGCTGGGGATTCTTCCGCCATCTCGGCGACCAGAATACCGGACGGAAGGGCGAAGTCAGAAATCTCGTCATGCGGGACAGCCTGATCAATTACCGCGAGATGTATACCGTTCTCAACGGCGAAAACCGTTACATCGGCGGCATTGCGCAGTACTTTGAATGCGGGCTCATCAAGGACTGCCTCGTGGACATCGATATTCGCACGATCACCAATTACGCGGGTATGGTCGCCGGTTCGGTCGGTGGCACGCAGGATCTCGAGGGGGCGCGCTATGTCGGTTCCGCCCGCATCGAAAACACCCTGGCGATGGGTTCGATTGAGTCCACGCTTCCCGCGGGCGATACGAGCGTCAGAAGGGAATGGGAGCCGTATGCCTGCGGCGCGTTCATCGGCAAGACGGAGAACAACGGTTCCGAGTTCGTGAACTGCTTTGCGATGGGCGCACCGGGGAGGGATATCAACTTCTCCAACCGTACGGACGCGAGCATGATGGAATATTGCAACAGGTTTGAGAACAGCGGCTTCAAGAGCATGGACGAATTCCAGCTTGCTTCCACGTTCGCGGACGCCGGATTCGATCCCGACGTATGGTTCTATGAGGACGGGTATTATCCCACGCTGCGTTACGAGGGCTTTGTAAAACCCGATCCCGTTCCTTCCATCGTCACGATCACGAACAAGGACGCTTCTTTCTTCGACCGCCTGGCGGTGACGGAAGGCGTACAGATCGAGACGCAGGTCGTCAACCCGAGAGGAAACGAGGTGATTTATGCCATCGAACCCGCGGTGGCGGGCGTATCCGTCAATGCGGACGGTCTCGTCACCTTTGCGGAGGACGTGGCGGACGGCGCCAGCGTGACGGTTACCGTCTCTCTCGGCGAAGGTTCGCAGGGGGACAGCTGGACGTTCAGCATCTACAACGACGGTTACGATCCCGTGGCGGGCATGCCGATAGCGAGCGCTCGGGAACTGTACGACACCTTCTTCGGAGAGACTGCTTCCCGTTCCCTTACGAGGAATTTCTATCTCTCCGCGGATATTGCGCTCGGCGAATACGCAAATTGGCAGGGGATTCCGAAAGGATTTACCGGTCACTTTGACGGCAAGGGCCATACGATCAGCGGGCTTGACGTCGACGTCGTCGAGAGCAGCGGTTCGCAGGGCTACGGATTCTTCCTCGGGCTCAGCGAAAATGCCGTTGTCGAGAATCTCAAACTCGAGGGCAATGTCAAATATCAGGTATTTATGGCGGACGCCATCAACAACGGCGTTGCCAACGGCGTCGCCGCACTGGCGCAGTCCATGTCGGGCGGCATCATCCGCAACGTTCTCATCGACGTCGATGAGAACGTTGCGGATGATGCCGCCCGACATGGACTGCG
>CALWAU010000133.1 GCA_944375795.1 uncultured Clostridia bacterium
CTAGTTCAATATTTCTAAAAATTATAATTGTAAATATTGAACATATGCAAGATATTCCCACTGAAACAATATTTAATACTAAAAGAATGTTTTCTTTTCTTAAGGCTTTTAAATATGTGTTGCATAATAAAGACATTTTACTCTCAAAAATACATATAGGAAATAGTAATGATAAGTATTTTAAACTTTCAGCATATTGCGGAAGCCATGTACTAAGAACAATTTTCGCAGGATAATATGTAAGAAGCATGACAAATAGTAATACCATTAATCCTGTAGATAATTGAGAATATAGATAGCTTAATTTATTATAGTCAATTCTTTTTAACATTGGAAATAAAACAATTCCTACCGCATTAATAAAGACTATCAACATATTAGATATATTGAGTGATAGTGATACTTTGCTAAATACTTCTATTGACCAAAACATTTCTATTAAATATCTTACTATCCCAATAATTAACATACTAGCAATATTTGCTATAAGAAGTTTGCTTCCCACACTTATATTATTCCAAATTTCTTTTAAGCTTATTTGTAGACTTGCCATTTTTCCAAAAACTAAATCGCGGCATATATATACAGTATAAACAAGTGATAGGGTTTTTCCAATTAAATCTGCAATAACTAAATAATGATAATCAGTATAGTGAAAAAATAAAATGATAATTGTCAATATTAAGAATACTAGTTTTTCAATAAAAGTTAGATAAGCAAATTCTTTTATATGATTAGTTGCTTGTAGTACATAAACATATATTCCTCTAACAGATAATATAACAATATTAATAGCAAAAGTTATAAAAATATATATTTTTTCTATATCAGGTAGAGTATAGCTCCATAATATCATTCCAATTGCAATTATAATCTCAAATAAAAGCATAATCCAAAATTGTGATATAAATACAGTTTTATTGAGATCTTCATATTGCTTTCCACCATAACGTAGATATATTCCATCAACCCAACCGAATGTAAAGAATCCAGCATAGGATACATAAAATAAATATAATTGCCAATAACCATACTCATTTACTCCAAATTGTTTAGCGACAAATAGAACCATAAAAATTGAAGTTACTAGTGAAAGTGCGTTTGCGGTTATAGAGTAAGATATATTTTTAATTATTGTTATTAACTGATTTCTCATCTATCAAGCTCCTTAAATAATTTTCAAACAATTCATATGAAGTATTCCAATTAAATTTCTTTGCTGTATTAAAACCATTATTTTGAATTTCGGCTAATAATAGGTCGTTATCTAACACTTTTTCTAAACCATTGTATAATTCATTATAATTATCACAAATAATACTATTTTTATTATTTACTCCTATTTCTTTTAGTACTCCTGTATTCATTCCTACTACACCACATTTGTTCCCCCATGCTTCAAGTACTGGTAACCCCCACGATTCATACTTACTTGTGAACAAATAGATATCCGCTTCTTCATAAAGTTTCATTAATTCTGATCTTTTTGGCAGATGATAAAAACTATAAGATTTTGGAATTGAATCCAAATAATCTGTTCCAAATAGTGTAACTTTAATTTTATATTTTTTAGATAATTTATCTAAAATGTCCAATCCTTCTTTTAATCCTTTTCCTGGTGATCCATTTGCCAACATAAGTATTTTTGGAATTCTATTTCTTACTTTTGGTTTAGTAATGAATTCTGATTCAGATAGCCCATTATATATCACTGTAGAATCTGTATTAAATTCCTTGTTTAAAAAAGATTGTAGTTGTTTTGTTACTGTTATATTATGTAATCCAAGTTTGTATGTCTTATCAACATCTAATTTAGCTCCACTAAATATTTCGTATGCTTGAATAAAATATATTTTTTCTCCCTTGCTCTTATCAAATTTATATACATCATTGGCTGTAGGCCACGCAGTAGCAATCACTATATCTGCATCTCTAATAAAATAATTAGATATTATTGGAACTGAGATAATCTTAAAATCATTATCAAACCAATTAGCAAACTTTTTGTAAAAAAATGTATTTTTTACTATATTTTTAAATAATCTCCAATTATTCATATCAAATCGATATGATATTTTAGGAACATAGCAAACCACATCATATCCTTTTTTATATAAATAATTAGCATATAAAAATATAACTCTAATTCCTCCAGTAAGACTTGTAAATGGTATAATAATATTTATTTTCATAAATTAACTATTATACTATAAAAACAATTTTTATAATATAGCTCCTTTCTATGATTGTCTTTTTAATAAAAATTTCAATAAATACAAACTAAACTACAATACAAAATAACTATTTTAGTTATATATTGTAAATAACCTTCTCCTTAAAATATTACAAAATTTAAAAAATAATACTTTTAAAGTCTGACCATGCGAATGATTATTCTGAAATATATATTTTTTATAAAAATTATAGGATGTAAAAAAAGAAGTATTATTTTATTTAAAAGATTAACTTCTTTTAATTTGCATTTAAAAATAGTATTTTTTTTTAAATTATTAAAGATTGGATTTTTTGTGTTTTCTATTAAATATTCACACATTTCCAATACAGAATTTCTCATTTTATTTTCATCTAATGAAAGATTATCACCACTATAAGAATGCATATAAAGTGGATCAAATATAAATTTCCAATTAATGTTATGGTTATTAAGTAATAATAACCATAACAAATAATCATCAGCACCATTAATAGAAATTGTATAATTTATCCATTCAGTAGGTATACATGTTTTTTTATCAAACATTGACCAGGTGAAATTATTAAATTTCTGTAAAAAGCCATGCAATTAATATCCGATATATAATTCATTGTTTTAGAATTACGATATATT
>CALWAU010000134.1 GCA_944375795.1 uncultured Clostridia bacterium
ACGGTCCTAACCGCCCCCTAATCGTCAAATCTCCAGCTGATTGAGAAGATCTTTCAACGTTTTTATTTCATCCATGGAAAGCGTAATTCCTTTCCCCATGCGATCATGCCCTTCGTTCCAGGTTCGAATATCATATACGGGCTCACGATCGTTCCAACTGACAAGATTCAGCTCTTTCGTCCAGCCGTTGCCCGTCTCGCTCAATACTCCGAGCTTTTCCGTCACTTCATATTTTAATTCTGCCATAAATCCCTCCGAATCGGATTAGTTTACTCTAATAATTATAACATATAGACACCAAAATGTAAAGAGAAATAAATCAAATCATTTCCCTCTTCCCCCGAATTTATAAGCGCTTCCTGCCTTTCTTATTCGGCTCTGTTATAATTTTATCGATCCGAATGGTCGCATAATCTTGAATATCAAGACATTTTCCGCAATTATCGCATACCTTGTTCGGATCAAGATCACACATTTCGCATTCAAGGCAACCGATGCAATCTCTATCGTATAACACACATTTCTGCGTTTCCATATCTCATCCTCCGTTTACGGATTATAACATAAACATTAAAAATAATCAAATAAAATTATAAACATTTGTTTGCTTTTTATAAATCTTTATGGTATAATAGAAAAAAACAAAGGAAGATTCGGTCATGTCGGAAAGCAGCAGGAACAAAATGCAGGCTGTACTCGCTTACATCAACGAATACAACGCGGAATACGGTTATTCTCCTACCGTCCGCGAGATCTGTGCCAAACTCAACATCAAATCGACGGCTTCTGCCTACTATTATATCGAAAAATTGACAGACGAAGGCTTGATCTCCAAATCGCCCAATAAAAACAGAGCTGTCAATTTTAAAAAAAGCTCTTCGATTAATATTCCCCTGATCGGTACAGTCACCGCAGGGCAACCGATCTTCGCTTATGAAAATTATGAGGAATTTTACTCTTTCCCCGCAGACAGCTTTTCCGGTTCCGATTTATTCATGTTAAACGTCCAGGGCACCAGTATGATCGATGCCGGAATTTACAACGGCGATAAAATCGTCGTTCGTAAGCAACAGACCGCAGATAACGGAGACATCGTTGTCGCCCTTCTTGATGACAGCGCGACCGTCAAAAGATTTTTCCGCAAAGACAAACATTTTATTCTTCATCCGGAAAACGAGACCATGCAGGACATCATCGTCGACGAAGTGGTCATCCTCGGCAAAGTTGTCGGATTGGTCCGCAGTTTCTGACAAATTTCTCCCATAAATTAAAAAAGTCGTTTTGTACATTTTGTACAAGGCGGCTTTTTTAACGTTTTACAGCAAAAGGCATACTGACGTCGCTCCGCTTTTTCCAATGAACAACTCAGTCAAAAAGAGATTCCCCGACCTTTTTCAGGTACTCCGTAATCACCAAATGCTGCGGACATGCTCTCTCACACTGTTTACAGCCTATGCAATCTTCCGGCTTTCCGTAACCTTTGTCCGTTAAACTCCGAAGAGCCGTTTTCAGGGTCTCTTCCTTCGATTCCGATTTTAATTTTTCATTGTAGATCGCAAAATATTCCGGTATCGGAATATTTTGCGGGCAGCCTTCCGTACAGTAGCGGCAATTCGTGCAAGGAATGGATATACTTGCACGGAGCATCGCTTCCGCGCGGCGAAGAATATCCAGCTCGTCTTGTTCAAGAGATTTGAAATCGCGCATAAAAGAGGTATTTTCCTCTAACTGCGCCATGTCAGACATTCCGCTGAGCACTACGACCGCCTCAGGAAGACTTGCGGCAAAACGAATAGCCCAGGACGCAGGCGACCAATCCGCATGTTTATCCGATAAAATCTTCTTCACTTCATCGGGAACGTTCGCCAATCTTCCTCCCTTTACCGGTTCCATGATAATGACTTTTTTCCCGTGCCGGACCGCCGTTTCATAACACAGCCTCGACTGAACACCCTCATCGTTCCAGTCCAGATAATTAATTTGCAATTGCACAAATTCGATTTCGGGATGTTCGGTAAGAATCCTGTCAAGCACCGGTGCTTTGTCATGAAACGAAAATCCGATTCGACGGACAAGCCCTTGCTCTTTTAATCGGGATACATATTGAAAACTTTTAAATTTCTGCGCGATTTTATAATTTTCTTCCCCTAAATTATGCAACAGGTAATAATCGAAATATTCCACCCCGCAGCGCCGAATCTGCTCTTCAAAAATACGTTCCTGATCTCCCTGTTTTTTCAGAAAAAAAGTAGGAAGTTTTGTCGTGAGCGCAAAGCTGTCACGCGCATGACGATCGACCAGCGCCTCCTTTGCTACGCTCTCGGATACGCCGTCATGATACATATAAGCAGTATCAAAATATGTAAATCCGCGTTTCAAAAACAAATCTACCATTTTACAAAATTGAGGCATGTCCACCGACGAATGATTTTCCGGATCTATCAGCGGCAAACGCATTAAACCAAACCCGAGTTTTTTCATATCTTACCTCCTCCGTGCAATTCTTCCTGTGCCTTTAAAATAATTTGATATGCCTGTTCCGGATCGTCCGTAATTTCCGTCGATTTTTCCATCGGACATTGCCCTGTCCCTTGCCTGTTCATGATCTGGGCAACCAGGTTTCGATAAGAAAACTCTATCCCGTATTTTTCCAATACTTGCTTGGCGCCGATACTTATTACCTCCCCATAAACTTCCCGCACTCCCATTTTAACAAACAAGAGCGCCGCTGCTTTCCCGACGATTTTATCTGCAACAGAATATCCGCGCCAATCTTTACCGCTTGCGATCAATAAAAGCAACGGCATCACGCCGCGTTCCGTTCTTTCTGTCCTTTTTCCGTCCTTGCAAAGAACAACACTTGCCGAAGCCAAAGCATATTTTGCAGTTTCTATGTCTGCCGACCGAACCGTCTCCTCTCCGTTTTTTGCCCGATCCGCCCCCGTAAACACATCTTTCATTCTTATCCCTGTCCTTGCTCCGTAAATATTTCAGGATTTTAAAAAAATATCTTTAAAATCACTTGCAAATCGAACGTGGTTATATTATAATAAATAACAGCGATGCGCAAAGAGCATCCGAAAATTATTTTTGCCGCTGTGGTGAAATTGGCAGACGCAACAGACTCAAAATCTGTCGGGGTTACCCCCGTGTCGGTTCGAGTCCGACCAGCGGCACCACAATCATTACGCTTCCCCAAATCCCGCGGAAGCGTTTTTTATTTTCCGATCGATAACTGTGTATTCCGTTTTGAACGTACGAATACTTTTGTCCTTACAGTATACCACAGTTTTTTCTTAAGTGCAATATTTTACTGAAAATACGACAAGAAAGATTCCTCCCGCTTATAACATTGCGCCTTATAAAGCGTAATGCAATTTCAATTGCCGATAATCGCTGCTTGGGATATGACAAGGCCTTTCCTCCGTCTAAGAAGGAAAGGCCTTGTCATCACTTTGCGCTGTTTAAACACGAATAAAAATACATCTTGCATCGCCTGATTTTCACGCATTCGATTATATAACTGCAACCATGAAAATTTGCGCCGCCTTGTAATTTTATTCCGAATAAACCCCGCGCGTATTCTATCACTACCCTTTCAATAAAATTTGTTTGCCGTCAATATTTATAACGGCCATGGGATAAAGCAAATCAAATGCCCGTTTACCCTGTTGGCAAATTTGCTTTTTTATTATAATCAATCAACCGCTAAAAAAGTGCTAAAATAGCTCTATACGCAAAAAATAAACATTATTTCCCTATATGTGAACTTTTTATATTTTGCCATATAAGATTTTATCCACGAGCGATATCGGCTCCAAAAGGCATAAAAAAGACGAAGCATCAAACGCTTCGCCTTTCTTAATGACTCGATCAAAAACATTTGGATCAGCTGCTCCGCTTTTCGTCGATATATGTTGCCGTCAGATCAGAAACATGCAGGAGCACCGCCAACGGAAAAATTCGATATGCATCACTGATCGAAAAATCTCCGCCTTTTACCCGCATATCAAATCCGCCCATATGCCAATTGATCGCCATAGCTTCCTCTCTTGAAAGATGCATGAAACTGCTCACAATATATACGGATTTTTCTCCGTGACCGAAGGGCAATACTTCATCGCGCGTAAAATACGGCTTGCGAACCCATTCCCCGTTTTCTTTTACGTTACGGAAATCTTGTTTATAATAATCGATCTTGCATAAATCGTGTAAAAGGCCGCAGATCGCGACCGTTTCATGCGATACCGACGATTCCCATTTTTCTCCGTATTCGATCTGCACGTTCTGTAAAAGGCGAAGGTAGGTATTTACACTGTGTTCGCACAATCCGCCCTCGTAAGCACAGTGATAGCGCGTACTAGCAGGAGCGGTAAAAAAATCCGATCTGAGCAAGTAATTCCGCAATTCTTTCGCGCCCTCGCGCCGAATATACGCATCGTATATTTTTAAAAATTCATCCTTTTTCGGCATAATTCTTTCTCCCGATGTCCGATCTGATTTTCAAAAGATTTAACGGCGCTCCATGAATTTTTTGATCGCATCATAGGTCTGCTCGCTGATCAGATGCTCCATCCGGCAGGCATCGGCTGCCGCATACTCTTCCCCGACCCCCAAACTGACAAGAAATTTCGTCAGCAGCTTATGCTTCTCATACACACTGCCCGCATATTCCCGACCGCTTTCCGTCAAAAAGATATGATTTTTTACGATCTCAACATAACCTTTCTGCGTAAGAATACGCATGGCTTTGGTCACGGCAGGCTTTGATACTTTCAACTCCCGCGCCACATCAACGGAATGGACATCTTTCTCTTTGAAAGATAAAAGCAAAATCGCTTCCAGATAATCTTCTCCCGATTCGTTGTCGATCATGATCCTCCTCCGTAAATACCGTCAATCTTTTAAAAGAGCATTGCAGTCTGAAGTCTTACGCAAAAGACGTATGAGTTCTTTGATATCTTTTTCACCGAGCTCATCGACATAGAGATCGAAATAGCGCACGAGAAAATCATATTTTTCTTGCAGAAAGGCATCGCCTTTTTGCGTGAGAGAAACAAGCATTTTCCGCCTGTCGTATGAGTCGATCTCCATATCGACGAAACCCTTCCTACGCAGAGCACGCAGTATGTTTGCCGCCCTCGCCCGACTGATATTCAGATTGTCACTGATCTGCGAAGGGGTGATCGATTCCCCTCCGCAAGAATGAATGCACCAGAGCGCCGCGGTTTCCCCTTCTATAAATTCGCGAAGATTGACAATCAGATTCAGTTTGATCATCCGCCACAGCTCTGCCATGAGTTCATTCCGCAATTCCGATTTATCCATCCTGTTTCACCTCGTTTCCGATCATTCGTTTGATTTCAAAGATTCCGCCATATTGATTCGGTTCAGTTTGATCAGCATAAAAGCATACACGATCGCTGCAAATGCCAAAGTCAGAAGGAATGCCCATAAATAACTCCAGCCCGCAATCGTTTTCCCAAACATCATCGCAACGCTGTTGACTCTGCCGACTATAAATTTATGCAGAAAATAGCCAAGCCCCAGTCCGAGCAAAGTTCCCGCAACCGTCAAAATAGCGCTTTCCCGATAAATGTAGCCTGCCGTTTCACTCTTGCGATATCCCAAAACACGCAATGTGGCGATCTCTCGCCTTCGTTCGTCAATATTGATATTCGTCAGATTGTAAAGCACGATTGCCGCCAAGGCCCCTGCACTGATCACAAGAATCGCAATCACCAGCCCCATCGTCGATTCGAGGCCTTCGTACGACTCTGCCGTCTGATATACAAAACTGATCGACGTCACTTCCACTGCGCCGTTGACGTTTTCATCCAAAATCTTTTTCGTCTGCGCATCCGCATCCTGCCCGCGAATGTCCGATTTGACCAACAAAGTGTTGTCTGCGATATCCTGTTCTTGCAATCCGAAGGTTTGCAAATATGCATCGCGCGCCATATACACGTAACTGCCGGCATAATTTTCACAGATCGCACCGACCGTCACCCCGACGCTCTTTCCGCTCGAATTGCGGTATTGAATTACATCGCCGACTTTTATACCATACACTGTCGCCACGTTTTCCGATA
>CALWAU010000135.1 GCA_944375795.1 uncultured Clostridia bacterium
ATTACGGCAACAAGTACGATTACATAACACTGCACGGATGCAGATACAGACTTGCGGACTTCATCAAAGTCTGACGCGAAAAGGGAGAAGCCTATACGGTTTCTCCCTTTTTTTATGCTCTCTCGCACAAGACGAATGCCATTTTTACAAGCAACTTTTTCATAGGAACGTAAACAAACCTCTTATACAGTCCCTCAAAAGGATGGCGAAACCCGTGTGTTCCGATCTCTGCCCTTCGCTCCCGCAAACCGTTACATGAATGGCATGGTGCAATCGAAAGTCTGGCGAAGCCCGGTATCGGCCGCGCTTCCGTCAATTACAGAAAGGCGCAGATTCGACAGAAATATAACTCTCGCTTATACAAAATACTATAATTTTGCCGCCAAACACCCCGTCTGAAACCGGCGATTTAGTCCCAAATTGGTCCTCAGTGAGTTTCCAACATCGAACTAAAAATAAACCATATAAATTACTATTTTTCCGTCAATCAGTCTTCACTATCTAACAGTTTAGACAATGTGTTTATCCAACCCGTATCATTGCTCTCCAGATAAGACAATAACTGTAAAAAGTTCGTTGAAGGCGCCTCATTATAGTTTGATGAAAGCCTTTTAAGATTGTCCTTCAAAAATACATAATTTTCTGGCGTTATTTTCTTTGCAATTGCAGTTCTCTGTTGTTCGGTTGCCCTATAGTCCTTTACAGATGTAATCCGCTCAATAGTCGAGCGATTTGCACTCTTTTGATTGGATCTTAAACTTACCTTATCAAAATGAGAAAGGATAATTTGCATCGTACAAGGGTTACAAAAAAATATAACAGCGGCAGCAGCGTCACTCAACCCAAATAAATCTGTTATTTTCCCTTTAAGCCTATTGTACTGATCAAACGGAGCAACTTCGGTATCACAGAAGATAAAAACGGCCTCATAGTTGTCATTCGTATATGCATCCTGATAAATAGCGGCTATATTATCAATAGAGCCTGCATTTTTAAGTTTAACAGAATACTGTTTGTTCCAAACCTGCAACTCTTTCAAGCGTAACAAATAATCATATTCTTCATTGCCTTCGCAGACAATGCAAATTTTACGCCCGCTTTGTTTCATCGGAAGCCGCCGTCTCATTATTTAGCCTCCTTCAATATCACGGAAATCAAATCAGGTTCAGGCACAGCGCCTAAAACGCCTTTACGATACAAAGCGGCTATATCGTTTTCCGCACGAACCCCATCCTGTGCAGTAAAGTCATCCAACGAATATAAATATGCCAATCCGTTTTCTTTCTCCGCAAACCAAATCTGATCTTTGCAGAACAATTTTTGACACTCAAGCAACGTAATATCGTGGACTGTAAAAATCAATTGTGCCTCTTTGTTAAGTTCATTGTTAAAAAGAGAAACTATCGCCCTCGTCAACTTGAAGTGAAGGCTGCTGTCCAACTCATCTACAACAAGTATTTTCCCTTTTTCCAATGCTTCAATGATATAACTTGCCAATGCAGCAATCTTTTTTGTACCCGTTGAATCATATACCAAACTCGGTACGTCTTTTCCGCGGTGATTAGACATTAAACAACACATATCCGTCGCCAATGTCTGCGCTTGCAATACAACTTCCTGCGGCACCCCCTGTATCGGCTGAACAGGAAGATTGACCACATCCGGCTTCACGTAATGATAATCTTCCACATCAAGATCGGCGTGTTTAATAAGTTCAACAACTTTGGATTTATCAGTTTTTTCGTCTTTGAGCAACTGAATCGTCTTTCCCAAAGGTATATTGTTTAAGTCTATAATTTCTATTTTTTCCGCACAATCACGGAGAATATTTTTAATTTCATTGACGCTGGCATATTTCTCCGTATTAATCGTGTATATAAGAATATTATTAACCGCAATAGATTTCATTAGCTCCTCTACTGCACGATCTCCAGGGAAACTATATTCCTGCTTGATTGCATCTTTTAGGAAGATTGTCATATAACTTTCATTCCCATACCCATCGACTTTTCTCTCGCTGAATTTTTCATACACAAACCCGGGAGAGATACCGTTATCCCTTTCTGAGTTGAATTTGAAATCATAACTAAAGATACGTTCACCTTCTGTAAAGGTGATCCCCAAGCTACAAATAGAGCTGCCTGTAAATAAATTGGCGGGAACCTCCGCTGCAAAACTCAACAAAACATTTTTTATAGACTGAATCGCTCGAATTAAGCACGTTTTACCAACGTTATTGGCTCCATAAACACCGACAGATTTCAAAACATGAAGATTACCTACCGGTACGGTGTTTGTAATCATCCGTTTAATTTTCATATCTGCACGCAAAGAAAGTTCTACTTCATCTGAATAGACGAGATAGTTATTAGCCCTAATCGATAAAATCATAACCGATACCTCCTTACTCTCTACTATTATAATATAGCACATTTTTATTTTTTGTGCAAGTGTTTTGCATAAAAAATATCCCCCGAAATTATTATATACCTATCTACAACAACATATAAGCATTGACGCCAAATATTTAACGCCATAAAGCATCTATCCTATTAGATTTTAGCCAAAACCTTTTTTAATCCATCCCGCCCGACAACGTCAGGCTCATAGGCGAAATGATTGCCCACAAGCCTTGCGCAATGTCAAGAAATACGATTCCCGAACCGCCGACAGGCTGTATATTGGTCTTATCAAAGACCTTTACCATATGAACGAAGTCGGTTACATTGTTTCGGACGGCTACGATCTCGCGCAGACCGCCATCTGCTTTCCCTGCCGATTCATGGACAAAACGTCCAAATTTACGGGAAAGACAGCAAAGGCAAAGAGATCACCATAAAACACGCCTGTTTCCGGGAAGTGGACAGACCAGTCACGCGACTCCGCAGGCAGATGGCGAAAACCGGAAGCATCGATTTCACCAACTATAAGGCGCTCCGCCGATCCCGTCAACTGCTTCGAGAAAGAAGAAGCCAATTACTCCAAAGTAACCGCTATCCTCAAAGCCATGCAGTTGAACGAAATCCAAACAGCGGTTCTGAAATGTTAATTTAACGGCATGGCACAGCCGGAAGTCATGGCGATGCCCGGTATCGGCCGCGATTCCGTCAAATACGTAAAGGCGCAGATCTGACAGAAATATAACTCCCGTTTATACAAAACGCTATAATTTCCCCGCCAAACAACCCGTCTGAAACCGGCGATTTAGTCCCAAATTGGTCCCAAATCGCCCTTTTTTAGGCTATTTTTTGAACAAAACACACATCATGTTATAACATAATCGGTATAAAATAAGAGAGCTGCTATCATTTTTCGATAACAACTCTCAATTTGGCTGGGGTAGCTGGATTCGAACCAACGAATGACGGAGTCAGAGATAGGATTTTTAAGGAAAAAGCCTCTGTTTTACAACTCTGAAAACAGACATAAATTTACCGGATTTTGCCTGAAATCGCCCCAAAATCAGCAAAAATAAGCCGTTTTTCGCTCTTTTAACGCCTTTCAGAATCTGCACGTTCAAACTCGCAACTTCCCAAAAACTTCCCAATCCGTCTTTCATGCAAACCGCGCAAAAAAACGACCCTGCACAAGT
>CALWAU010000136.1 GCA_944375795.1 uncultured Clostridia bacterium
ATCAAAAAGATGATGGCAGAAATTTTAGGAAAGGAGACCGGGTATTCCAAGGGCAAGGGCGGCTCCATGCACATTATGGCAATGGACAAGGGAATCTTGGGCGCCAACGGCATCGTGGGCGGCGAGATCCCCATTGCCGTGGGTGCGGCTTATAAAGCCAAATACAAGGGATCGAATGAGGTCACAGTCGCGTTTTTCGGAGAATCCGCCACCAATGAGGGGACTTTTCACGAGAGTGTAAACATGGCGGCTGCCTGGGATCTCCCCATTGTATTTGTGGTGGAAAACAATCTCTATGGCATCTCAGTGGATATCCGAAGAGTGACAAAAGAACACGACATTGCAAAGCGCGCAGCTGCTTACGGTATTGAAGGCGTGATTGTGGACGGCAATGATGTGTTTGCGGTTTACGAGGCGGCAAAAGCCGCGGTGAGCAAAGCACGTGAGCACGGGGGACCGACGCTCATCGAGTGCAAGACCTACCGGTGGCAGGGGCACCATGTGGGAGACCCGGGCCTCTACCGCCCCCGGGAAGAGTTTGAGAAATGGAAGGCATACGACCCCATTGTCAACTTTAAGAAACTGAATCTCCTGAAAGAGGATGAGATGGCAGCCATTGAAGCTGCGGTGGACGCAGAGATTCGCGAAGCTGTCAAATTTGCCGAGGACAGCCCCTATCCCGACCCCGTTGAGGCGTTTGCGGATGTCTTCGCCGGTTGAGCACCAGTATCAAAATGAAAGCAAGGAGGAATCTCTGTTGAGTATCATGATGTATCGGGACGCCATCTGTCAGGCTTTGGATGAAGAGATGGCGCGAGATGAGGATGTATTTGTTATGGGAGAGGATGTCGGTGTCATTGGAGGCAACTTCAAGGCAACGGTAGGCCTCCGGGAAAAATACGGCGATATGCGCTGCAAGGACTCCCCGATCTCTGAGGCTGGAAGTGTCGGGTTGGGGGTTGGCTCGGCCATCACGGGTCTGCGTCCGGTCATCGAGCTGATGTTCGGCGACTTCATCATGTGTGCCATGGACCAAATCTGCAATCAGATGGCAAAAATTCGCTATATGTCCGGTGGACAGGCAAGGGTCCCCATGGTGATCCGTACTCCTATCGGCGGCGGGCGGTCCTCTGCTGCCCAGCACTCCCAGACCCTCTACGCCTGGATCTGCCACTGCCCGGGCATTAAAGTTGTGGTCCCCTCCACAGCCGCAGAGGCAAAAGGACTGCTGAAAACGGCAATCCGGGACGATGATCCGGTGATGTTCTTTGAGCACAAAATGCTCTACACAACCAAATTTGAAGTGCCGGATGAGGAATACACCATTCCCTTCGGCCAGGCAAGGGTGGTCACGGAGGGGGAACAGCTGACTGTGCTGGCCACCTCCATGATGGAGGTCAAGGCGGAAAAAGTGGTCTCCGAACTTCAGAAAGAGGGCTACAGCATTGAGCTGATCGATCCGCGCACACTGGTCCCGTTCGACACAGAGACGGTGGTGAAATCTGTAAAAAAGACCGGAAAACTGCTGATTGTGGACGAGGGGCATAAGAGCTTTGGCATCAGCGGGGAGATCGTTATGAAGATTATGGATCAGGTATTCTATGACCTGGATGCACCCGTCATGCGGCTGGGCACGGCCGACACGCCGCTCCCCTTCAGTCCGGCGCTGGAGTTCCCCCTGATTCCCGATGAGAAAGATATCCGGGAAGCCATCTTGAAGATGATCTGAGAGGAGGGTGAGCGTTTATGGCCGAAGTCATTATTATGCCCAAACTGGGCTTCAATATGGATGAGGGTGAGCTCATCCAGTGGTGCAAAAAAATTGGAGAGCCGGTAAAAAAAGGAGACGTCCTGTTTGAAATCAACACCGACAAAACGGTGATGCCTGTGGAGGCAACCCAGGACGGCGTCCTCCTGAAGACCATGCTGGAGGAGAACCAGTTTGCCCCTGTATTTACCCCAATCGCTGTAGTTGGACAGGCCGGTGAGGATCCGGATCAGGCACTGGCGGAATATCAGCAGAAGGAGAACCGTACTGCTGGTGGAGAGAACGCCGAGTCCGCTCCTGAGAGTGCCCCGCCAGCTTCAGACACCTGCGCCCAGGGACCGTCTGTCGGAAAGCTGAAGCTGACCCCGCGGGCTAGAACATACATCAGAGAGAACGACATCGATCCCGAGAGCATCGCGCAGATTCAGGGCACCGGGTTTGACGGCGGTATTACCGCCCGGGATATTAAGGCCTCCCCGCTGGCCCGCCGGCTGTCTGAAAAACTGGGGGTTGACCTGGTTGGGGTCCAGGGCACCGGTGTTGGCGGCAAGATCATGCGGGAGGATGTGGCCAAGGCGGCTGCGGCAGTACCCTCTCCTGCCTCTGTCAGTGACAGCCTACAGATCTCTGCGTCGGCCCCATACAAAGGTGTGCGCAAGATCATCGGTGATAAATTGGCGCACTCCAAGTTTACTGCCCCACATCTCTATTTTACAGACGCGGTAGACACGACAGCTTTGACAGCATTCCGCAAACAGCTCAATGAAAACAGCGAGGTGAAGATCGCCGTCTCTGATCTGCTGACAATGGCCGCCTGCAAAGCTCTGAAAAA
>CALWAU010000137.1 GCA_944375795.1 uncultured Clostridia bacterium
CCGCCGTTTTCCGTCGCGAAGCTTTCCCGCTCCGCACCCGCCCTTGCGGGTCTCCTTTTCTTTAACGCTCTGCTCCACAAGTTTTTTTTCACAGGTAAGCCGTAATGCTTACCTGTGAGGGGGCGAAGATAGAGATTCGCCCATTGCGCGATTTTTTTCGCCGCAACGGCCCTTTAATTTATAATGTCTATATTATATCAGCCACCCATTTGTTTTGTCAATCGAAATTAAGCGTTTTTCGTTTCAAAAAAGTTATCTTGACATAACAAAAACTTATAGTTATATAAAAATCCCCCTTTCCCCAATATCAAAAAGCCCTATTTTTTATGTTTTCCACAAAAAATCCGCCAATATTCGCGTTTTTTATGTCCATTTTAATTCCTGTTTCTTTTCCTCGTTTTATATTCGTTTCCGTCATCGAAAAATACGGCCTCGGAATTATCCGAGGCCGTCCAAAGCCGAGCTCACATCAAACCGAAATCTGCGCGTACAATTCAAGATAATAGTTATACATATCTGAGAGATACTGATCAAAACATTCTTTATCAGCTCCGGTAAGAGCAGCATATCCCTCTGTCAACTCCGTCATCGATGTTTGCAACTGAGCAAGTATTTCCGCGTTTTGGGAATCATTTTGATAGCTGACAAAAACCACCTCCACCGTAATCAAATCGTTCGCCACTTCCTGCGCGGACTCAGTCAACACTTGCGAGAAGAAATCGAGCAAAGCATTATAATAGAGATTGATACTTGAATCGATAGACAGGAACATTAATTTGCTGGAATTATCCATTGCACGGAAATCCGACATAATCGAAAGTACCCGTTCGGAATCGTACACCGCTTCCGTTTCGGAATTTGTAAGCAGGAAAGTCCAAATGAGATAAGAAGTTTCCGGCATAAATGTATGCATATCCGATGTCTTATATACTTCCCAGAACGGCCAGGTATCCTGTCCGACAGACAACGTCAGGCCCTTCATACAAGAAGCATAAATAGAACGCACATAATAGAACATGTATTCCAAAGTCATACTCAGCGTTTCCCCGGATACAAATTCCTCATAATAATAAGCGTTCACTATTTCGGAGGGCGCATTCTGAAGAATATCGTTTACAATCAGCTGTGCATTCTCAAAAGCAGAAAACAGGCCGGTATACATCTGAACCCCGTTCGCTATCTGCGTAATCGCGACGGTAGCATAGCCGAGCTGCAATTCCAATTCGTCAAATTTGACCTGCCAATCCCCCAAATCAGTAGAAACGGGCGTTTCCGAATTGACGCGTTCGTACAAAGCTACATACCTTTCATACACAGAACCGACTTTTTCGTCAAAAACTTCTTTGTCCTCGGCTCCGAGAGCTTCGTAACCCTGCTGCGCCTGTTCCATAAAAGTGAGGAAGTCAGACGTTCCTTCATCATCCGTGTTGCTCCGGGCATAGCTCTCAAGTGCGGCCATCAGATAAACAAATACACTGGAAGCATCCTCCGAAAGCACCTCCCCATAGTGCCCTGTTATCCAATTTGTAAAGACAATAGACGTGGATGCAAAGTCCAAAGCGGGAAGCCCGGAAGCATAAAGAACGCTGAGAGAAGAAAGAAATCCGTATTGCCAGGAAGGAGACATTGCCGTAAAATCGGCAAACAGCCCCTCTACCGCGGTTCCGAATTCCGACGTTTCCAAATAAGTATTATCGTCGAGGACGATTTCGACAATATCGAGAAAATCGTTCCACAACGCATCAAAGGCCTCATCGCCATACAAAGCGCCCGTCTGATAATAATAACCACCATAAGGGGGAGCCTCTATCCCGACGATATTCACCGTGCCCGTATGCGTGCGGAGGTAAGTAAGCAAATCGGAAAAATGTGCATCAAACGGCTGGCCGCTTACCTGCAAAAAGGTATCAAAAGTAGCGAGGTCATACACTTGTCCTTCCATTCCCTCGTCCGCCATAAGCTCTTCCGAGAGTTGCACACAATTACGATAATATAACCGGAACATCGTTGTGTCATAAGCGCGGAAATTCATGAAGGAAGCAAGCGCATCAAAGGCAAGACTAATCGAGCTATGCAGTTCCTCCACTCTCTGAGGAAGATGAATTTCCTGCATGGCGCTTACGGCTCGTTCGATTTCTCCCGCAGCATAGCAATAAGAATACAGAATATCGAGAAGGTCGTCCTTGGTTCTCCAATTGGAAACTGCCTCAAACATTTCCTTGTATTCCGCATCGCCGTATAAGCCATATTCAATAGCGACCAACGCTTCCTCCAGCCCGTCCGCATACGCAGAAAGCCCGTCCTCCGTCCAATCCTCGGGAACAACGGAAACGTTTTCGTACAAATCGAGCATAAATCCGATTTGCGCAATTGCATCGGTCAAGTCCTCGGGAGCAGTCACACCTGCAAGATAAGTTGCAATTGTCGTCTCGCCGTACAACGTACGATCACCGAGCTCCGTCGAAAGCTCCGTCAAAAACTCCGACCAAATTTTCAAAGGATCGGAATCATCCTGCAAACTTTCGTAATCTGCCTTAACGGAAGCGTAATCACTTCCCTGGGGCGCAATTCCGCCATTTGCAGAAAAGGAAAACGTCGGCGTGTAATCCTCTGCCGCACTCTGCCACTGTCCGAGTCCGTAAACTGCTGCCGCTCGCGCGACAATTTCCGACTGACGCCGGGTGATCTGTGCTTTATCATCGGCACTCATGGCAAAATAAGCCTGTAAAGCTTCCGTCGCTTCCGCCCCCTGTTCCTCCGTCACCGTAGCCGGCTCATCTCCCGACCAGTCGAGCGACGACAGCTCCGTCGCGCGCAGTTGCATCAAGGAAACATCACTGAAAGTAATACTGATGGAAAACTGATATTCTTCTCCCCCGAAAGACACGGTAAGCGTCTGAGAAAGAGGAGTCTGCCGATTCTCCACCGTAGCGGCACCGAGATCAAAGCCGGAAATCATATCCGAGGCAAGCTCGATCGTCTCGCCTCTGTTTGAACCATAATCAAACGTAATATAGCCGCCGGAAAGGTCCAAACTCTCTTCATGACTGCGATAAGAAAGTTTGTTCGGGCGATGAAGTTCCACGTTCTCGGGTGCAAACACTTCTACGGAAAACGTTCCGCCATAATCTTCATAAGTTACCGTCACCTCTACCGTGCCGGCCTCCGAAGAATCAAATCCGCTGACAGAAACATCCTCGTCGCTAAGCGGAATATCCTGAGAAGTACCATTATCCGCAGTAATTCTGAGAGAACCTTGCGTCCTGTCAAACGTTTCTCCGATATAGTACTCGATCGTAACGCCCACAGCTTCGACGCGGGATACCACCGTAACGGTAATCTGTGTAGTTTGACCGCCGTAAGTAATCGTCAGGGTCTGCGCACCCAAAGTATCCTTATTATAGCCCGAAACCGTCACATCCGAAGAATCGAGCGCGATTTCTTCAGTTCCATTCTGACGCTGTACAGTTAAAACACCGCCCGAAAGATTGAGATCCTGCCCTTGAACAAACACCACCTGCGGCATATCCCCATCCTCGACGAGAATTCCCGTAATTTCGTTTTTGTTACAGGCAGCCAAGCCGCCGACCGTCGCAAAAAGAAACAGCATCGCAAAGGTAATTTTAGAAATTTTTTTCATTCCGTTTCCTTCCTTTCCAAAAATTCAACCTCTTTTATTGGATTATCTATATATTTTCCGTTCAGACCTTAACGCCCTCACGGTCTTTTTTTATTCCCCAACCGCCGACCAAACGGCATACAAAACCGTTTCTTCGGCGACGGATGCAATTTCTGCCGCCGTATATATAGCTTCTCCGTCCGGAGATGTCGCCCAACCTACAAAAACATACCCGTCACGTAAAGGAGCCGAAATTTCGCCCGCGGCATCCGCGTTGGAAAGACCTTCGCTCGTCTTTGTCACAGACACGACATAGCTTCCGTCTTCCGAAAGCGTACAGCCCCATATAACAGGACGATAAAAGGAATTCCACAAGCCTTCCCAACCGATTCCCATTTCCGTGCCGGCACAATAAATGGTTATGTCACTGCAATCCTGAAAAACACCTTCACCCATCGTCGCAGTACCGGAACCAATCAGCACGGACATCAACGAAACACAGCGCCGGAAGGCATAATCACCCATTTGCTCCACACTGGCGGGAATTATCAACGTCTTTAACTCGCCGCAGTTATAAAACGCCCCGGCACCGATCACTTTCAGATTATTTCCGAAAATTACGCTTTCAAGTGCAGCACAATTGTAAAACGCATATTCTCCCAACGATGTTACGCTGTCCGGAAGAACGATGCTTACGAGACTGCCACAATTGTAAAACGCCGATTCTCCTATCGCGGTTACTTTGCTGCCGATTGTAACGTCTGTGAGCAAGCCGCACTCCCAAAAGACCCTATCGCCCAGCTGCGTAACCCCTTCTCCGATGACGGCACGCGTCAACGCCGTACAGCCGCTGAACGCATTATTTCCCACGACTTGCACCGAATCGGGAATGACAATCTCCGTCAACGCCGTACATCCATAGAAAGCATACGGACTTATTTCCGTTACACTGTCCGGGATTGAAATGCTCGTCAAAGCCGTGCATTCGTAAAATGCAGATCGGCCGATCCGTTCCAATGTATCCGGCAACGTGATACTCTCCAACCACGAACATTGATAAAAGACGTAATCGGCAATTTCCGTAGCCCCTTCCGCAATCGTCACGCTCTCTATACCACAGCCGACAAAAGCTTCCCGATCTATGACTCGTACAGTATCCGGAATAGTGAGATCGGAAAGCATGAAGCAATTGTAAAAAGCATATTTGCTGATGCCCACCGTTCCTTCTCTGATGAATGCATTCATAAGGAACATATTCTTGCAACCGACCACCCAATTGTCCGCATATACGAGATCGCTTGCACTATTCCAAAAGCCCGTATTATGAAATGCATACGTGCCGATATACTCCACCGTATCCGGAATAGATATGCTGGAAAGCCGGGTACAATTATCGAAAGCATAATCGCCTATCGAACGCAGATTGCTGCCGAGCGAAACTGTACTCAGATATTGGCAATAGGAGAAGGCAAGTTCTCCTATGCGTTCCACTCCGTCCCCGAGCAAAGCGGTTACCAAGGACGTCATGGTAAACGCATAATCCCCAATCGCCCGAACGCTGTCGGGCAAACTGACAGATGTAAACGTACCGCAATCGTAAAACGCAGAATTCCCGATACCGACGGTACCCTCCTCGACAGACAATACCGCGAGTTCGGAATTTTTACATCCGATCAGCCAATGATCGACATAGACGAGCTCTTCTGCATCGTTCCAAATCTTTGTATCCGAAAATGCCGTCGTTCCGATAGACATCAGGCCGCTCCCGAGTGTCACCGGTCCCGTTCCGAGTGCCGTGCAACCATAAAAAGCTGCATCTCCCAGGCTTTCCACTCCGTCGGGGATCTCGATTTGTCCGAGCGCCGTGCACTCCTCAAACGCACCCTCTCCTATCGAACGAACACCAGAACCGATTTTGATTTCCGTCAAAGACGAGCAACCGGAAAACGCATAATTAGAAATGGCGTTCAAGCCATTCCCCGTAGAAAAGCTTTCCAGCGCTATGCAGTCGGAAAATGCCTGCTCTCCTATGCTGTTCACACTGTCGGGAAGAGAAATTTCCGTCAATTTTTCGCATTCCGAAAACGCATAATCTCCGAGGCTCAGAACTCCGTCCGGAATCGTTATATTGGTAAGATTACCACAAAAAGCAAACGCAGAATCCGGAATGCTTGTCAATCCCGCGGACAAAGAGACGCTCGTCAGATTTCGACAGCTCTGAAAAGCACTTTCGCCAATGGACAGGACATTATCCGGAATGACGATATTGCTCAGCGCAGTACAATTATAAAAGGCCCGACGTTCTATTCTGGTCACATAGCGCCCAATCGTCACGCTTGTAATCCTGCTGTTCCCGGAAAAAGCAGATTCGGCGATGGCAACAACGGGTTTTCCCCGATATGTATCGCCAATTTCCACATCGCCTTCCGCATTCCCTGCGCCTGTAACCTCATAGGCTACTCCGTTCAATGTATAGATGAGGCCGGATTCCCGCTCCTTGACGAACGACACTGATTCCGACCAATCGGAATCGGCGTATTCATCTCCGTCTCCGAGTGCTCGCACCCGAAAGGTATAGTCTCCCGGTTCCAAACCGGAAAGGTCATAAAAATTGCTGCGGGATTCCCGCGTATCGCCGTTGATCTCAATGGAATATATTCGGACGTTTTCCACGTCCTCCCAAACCAATTCCATTGTCTCCTCGTCTACCCGAACCCCTTCGGGACGGGATAGTGTCGCCGGACCACATCCCACGAAAGCGAGCAAACAGCAAAGTATAGCTCCGATAAGTAAAGATAATCGCAATTTTTTCATGGTCAGATCCTTCCGCCCGCTGTATTCGGACGGTTATTTTCGGCAAGCTGTTTTTTTGCCTTGCGGTCGCGTATAATTTCATGCAACCACTTGAATTTGAATTTGCGCACAGCAATATCCAGCAGGAATAACACAATCGCAGTGATAATAAACGCCATGCGGGGATCCTTTTCTCTGGAAAGGGCCTCCTTCAAAGTTCCCAAAGCCTCTTCGGGCGTTTCTACCGCAGCGCCGTTTCCGTCGGAAGCCAATTGCTCAAGGAAGAATATATTTTCATCTTCATCCGTAAACACATTGTATTCGGACGAATAAGAAAACGTTTTATATGCCGTGAGGCTGGCAATTACATTCCCCTCCGCGTCCTTTTTCTCGATAAGCACGGTATAGAGCCCCGGACGTTCGACATGGAATTCCGTCCGGCTATATCCCTCCGCAGCAGAGGGGGAAACATACTGAACCGTCGGTTCCGCACTTCCTTCCTCGGGGGGACCGGATACAGTCACATCTATGCTCTCAGAGTCCTCCAAATTGGCATAGATGCTCATTTGCGTCGTAAAATTATCGTCTTTGAACTCCACCTCGATTTCTTGCGGTTTGATATTCTGTGTGGGGAATAGCGCAGTTACAACATTCGTCACGAAACGCGCCCCCGTAGGACTGTTGACAAAGTCAGCCGACCAAACACCGCTCAAATCGCACATGAAGCTTCCTACCGATCCCTGTCCGTATTTCCATTGCGCATAAATAGGAACATATTCTGCCTCGAGCGCAACCTGCACTTGATTGTCAGTATCGTTCGTCTCCTTTACGCGGGTACCGTAAAATCCGTCCAGCGTAGGCATTTCACTCTGCAAAATGCCGTTTACTGCAGCCGTATGATCCCTGATTTGAGGGGTAAAGGTTTCATAATTGACGTCGGTAATTTCGGATACGCTCAAATCATTGCGGAGAATACGGGTCAGCTCGGTCAAATCGTCACTTTCTACCGCATAATATCTGCCTCCGCCGAGCGTCTCGGCCGCATATCTCATTTCCGTTTCGACCGAAGAGGACGGATTGATCGTCACGATGGAAAGCGTAATTCCTTTTTCAGCGTTTTCTGCTATTTTTTCCGCATAGTCGTCATCGCCCGATACCACACCGTCGGAAATAATAATAATGTGCCTCTTTTCCACATTAATCGTACTGAGAGCTTTTCCCGCCGCCTCCAAGGCGCCGGAATAAATCGTTCCTCCTCCGATCTGAATACTGTCTATCGCCGCCAGAATTTTCGACATCTGCGGAACGGGCGTCATTTCAATTGCCTCTCCGGCATCGCTTCCCAGCGTCATGACACCGCAATAATCTCTGTCGTCCAAAGCACGCAAAGTTGCCGCAGCCGCTTCTTTCGCAAGTTCCAAATATGTTTTTTGCGTCGAGTCTTCTACCGACTCCATGCTACCCGAACGGTCGATAATCATCATCAGTCCGAGGGGAGGCGTATAATCGATCGCCTCCACGGGAAGCATCTCCTGATACAGCGTATTATACATATCATCACGATTATAGGTGTTGGCTACAATCGCACCGCTTTCGTCCGTACGGTTGCCGCCGACGGTAAACATACCGCCACCGTAATCGTACACATAGGACTGAAGAATCTCAATAAATCCCTCCGGCATATCGGAGTTTGCTATATTGACGAGAATAACTTCATCGTACTGGCGAAGCTCGTCTACCGTACTCGGAACGGCTTCCGTATCGGAAATAAGCGCCACATTTACTTTGAATACCTCGTCCAGCATTTCCGTCAAATAAGCGGATTCGCCTTCCGTACGCTCGAGAATGAGAATATCGTCGTACGATTCGAGATACATATAAGAATAAAATACATTGTTTTGCTCCAACGTATCATCTTCGCTCTCTATCGAAAACCAAAGTTCGTGCATCCCGGGCAGAGTAAATGTATGCTCCACGCTGAAAGTCTGAACGCCGTCCCGAAGTTGCACTTCAACAGGTTCCGCAGCCACATCGTTGTCATATAAAGTAATTGTGGCATTTCCCTCATAGGAGCTTTGAACAGAAACGTCCAAAGTAAATGCATTGCCGATCGAAACATTGGAATTCGGAGTTATGATCCCTGTAAGCTGTACTTCCGATTCCGTTCTGTTATCGGGAAAATATACTGTATCTACTGAAATTCCTTCGGCTGCAATCGATCGGATAACGGAAGAAGCCGCTCCGTCCGTTTCAATGCCGTCCGACAAAAGAATGATCTTTCCCGCTTCGGGATTTGTGAAGAGCCGGCTTGCATAACGCAGCGCGGAAGCAATATCGGTACCGCTCGTATTCGGACGTTCGGAACGAATATACCGATCATACATATCTCCGAAATCATTGCCCAATTCTACGGCATATACCTGTCCGTAACCGAATGTGACGATGCCGAGTCGGTAATATCCCGCCGATTCGCCTTCTTCAATCACCTCGCGAACAAATTCGTTTTTATCGCTTTCCGTCTGATATCCGCTGTCGGATACGTCCACGAGAAGAATAACCTCATTTTCGGAGTTCGGAACTTCGTAACGGAAAGTCATTCCTCCAAGTACACAAACGCAGAGTACCATAACGGCAAGATGTAAGGCCATCGAAACAATCCGATTTCTCGTTTTCCTGTATTTTTTTGCAATACGAAAATAGGGAAACAGCACAACAAGCACCGCGGGAATCAGCAGAAGCAACAACCAGGGATTTTCAAAATTGATATGAAAATTCGACATCCGTACCTCCCGTCAGAAATTCTCCTTAATCTGCAATAACCATTCGATGAACAACAACGCCACCAACGGTACTGCAAACCAAAGCAGAAGGTCTTCATCTTCTTCCCCGCTTACCTGTTCCGGAGCAATGAGCTCCAACGAATCCTTTGTCTGAAAAATATTGCTTTCCGATGCAGGAAGCTTTACATAAAAATTACGGGTTAATTCCCTGTTTGACATCAGGGTCTGAGTCAAAGTATAGGCACCCGGTGCGGATAAAGTAATTTCCGCGGGAAAACTTCCATACTCGGATACATTTCCGTCGGGCACACTGATTGAAACCAGATCTCCGACCGAATCGATGATCGCTGTATCTCCCACCTCAAACACCGTGGTCGGCATAGTCTGACCTATTGTACCATCCGCATTCTCTTCGGGAACATTTACCAACGAATAAGGAAAGAAATATTTATAGAGATTAAGAAACAATAAAGAGAAATCGGTAACCAAAGGATTAGAAAAATTAATACCGAACGAAAGAAGAACTATTTTTTCTCTGTCCTCATTGCGAAGCAACATGACAGGATCCCCGTCAATTGTCAGAAGTGGTTCAAAGCCGTCGTTCAACGTCACCTTCCGATACTGAGTCACGATAAAAGACGCCGGATTTATTCCGTCAAGAATCGCACTTGAGCCGCTCAGAGATAATGTAAAATCCCCCTCAGTCGGTTCATCGGCCAAAACAATACCCACCCCGGAAGGAACCTCTACCGGATTGACGAGCATGACCACACCATCTACAGGCATAACCTCGGGAATCTCCTCTTCGTAAATATAAAAATCGTAACCTTCCGTAGCGCGGGGATCGGACTGTGACAACAGAGAAGCTTCAATGTTCCACTCTCTCGACAAAACGGTATTCGTACGCACCGCATTCAGTGCAGCGCGGAAAAAATCATTGGGACGAGAACTCGCATATTGAATACGGATAGTTTCCTGAGAAGCATAATAATAAAAATTATTATCGTAACTGAACGAATCCTGTTCGGTTGCCTGTACGTTGACGCGAAGGCTGTCAAACGAATAGACGCCCATCGGTCCGTTCCAGGAGGCAGTATTCAAAACCAAGTTCTGTGTTTCGCCACCGCTGCAACGAACCTGTGTGGAATATTCAAAATCCGTTTTTTCGTAATTCACGCCGTCAAAGTCGAGCAGAACGGTCAATTCTTCATCTCTGCCGTAACAAGCCACGGAAATCGTAAACGTATAATAATTTTCCGAAATTGAAGCCTGCACGTCGAGGATTGCGGCATTCCACTCACCGTCTTCAGAAACGTCCACGACAGTAGCGCTTCCCGCATCGATATATTCCGTCGCGGTATAGAGCAACACTTCCGCATCGGGATTATCTTCCAGAATATCTTCCGCAAGATCCATCGCCCCGTCGATATCACCTACCCCGTAGCTACATTGTAATGTCGGCTGTACGAGAGCGTCGAGACGCGCATAAACATCCTCGGACATATCTGCGCCAAAACGCTGTACGAGATAAGAAGCGGTTTCTCCCGCTATGATCACGCTCAACCTTTCGCCTTTGGCAAATGTCTCTTCCGCAAGTTGCCGTACCTGTTCCACTGCCCTTTCAAAACGGCTGCCGGACTCCCCTTGAGTCAACATATTTGCCGACGCATCGATCACGGCAATTTTTTCTTCGCTTCTGTTTCTTTGCACGGCCTCAATGATAGGACGAGCCAATATAAAAGCACAGGACGTAATAATCAAAATCTGGCAAATCAACAAAAGAATACTTCTGAGACGGTTAATGGGAACCCTTTTTCTTTTGTATCGCAGGCTAAGCTTCCAGACGTAGGTACTGGAAATGATTTTCTGCTGGTAATTGGGTTTGAGTATGTAGATGAGAATAAGTACGGCAATTCCCAACAATCCCAGCAAACCCAAAGGGAATAGTAAATTCATATGATACCTACCTTGAGCAATTCCCCGAAAACCACCCTTTCAATGGGTTTATCGGTGGTCACTGAGAAAAAGTCGGCGCCCCGCGACGTACAATAAGAACGGATATCTTCCTTCAAATCGCGCATGGCCTCTTCGTATGCTGCCTGCATACCCCGGGTAATCCTCAACTTCATATTTCTGTTGTCCGAGACGTCTCCCGACTCGGAATCTATCAGATTGAGCCGACCGCTGTATACGGGATCTTCTTCTTCGGGCGTCAGTATTTGTACGAGCACTACCTGCCTGCGTTTATAACACAAATAATCCACGGCTTTTTTCCAATCGCTGTCTGTAAAGAAATCGGAAATGATCACGGAAAGTCCGTCGTTGCTCCCTGTATCCGAACAGCTTGTAACAGCCGTGGAAATATTGCATTCCTCGGAATAATCCAATTTTTCCAGCTCGCTGATCGCCCTGAAAAAACTGTTCTTTCCGACGATGGTTCCGAAAGGATTTTCGGCAACATCGTTTTTCATCAGAAAATAGGACACCTTGTCCATATTATGTACAGACAAAAAGCCCAAAGCGGCCGCCACGCCGATAGCATAGGCGGCCTTTTCGGGGCTTGCCTTCCCCATGGATGCGGAACAGTCCAGAAAAATCCGTGCGTGCATCTGTCTTTCATCCGTAAACAGCTTGAGAAAGTATTTCTCGAAACGGCTGAACAGATTCCAGTCAATGCGCCGTATATCGTCCCCGAGCATATACTCGCGGTAATCGGCAAATTCCACCGTCTGCCCATAAGTGCGGACGAGGTGTTTTCCACCGAAATATCCCGCGAGATCTGCGCGAAGATTGAGCGCCAATGTTTCCAGACGGCTGAAAAACTCGTCGTTCAAGTAAGAGATCTTCATGCCCCGCCCCCGTTATTTTCTGCCGAACAGACCGCGCTTTTTCTTGCCTCCGTCGTTTTCCTCCGCACCGCGGACCTCGGAAACCTCCGCCGCAGCGGCCTCAGCGGACTGTACTCCGCTCTCTATTGCTTTTGCCATCCTTTTACCTCCGCCGAGCTCTTCGAGAATAAGCCGAATCACATCGTCGGGCGATACGCGCGCGGCGATAGCCTCAAAATTCATCTTCATACGATGCCGCAAAACAGGATAAGCAAGTTCATTGAGATCGCCGTAAGAGACATTGAATCGTCCATTCATCAAGGCGCGCACTTTTGCCGCGGAAATCAAAGCCTGACCGGCGCGGGGACTGGCGCCCAGCCGGACATATTTTTTCGCAGCCTGGGAAGCGCATTCGCTGTCGGGATGCGTCGCGGAGCACAAAACCATGGCATACCGCATCACTTCCTCCGCAACGGGAATGCTGTTTGCCGTCGCACGCATTTCAAGAAGTTCTTCGCCGCTGCAAACGGTATCTGCAACCTCCGCCATCGTCTTTTGCGTCATATCGACGATTTGCATCAGCTCGTCGAGACTGGGATTTTTCACGATGATTTTGAACATGAAACGGTCCATCTGCGCCTCGGGAAGAGGATAAGTACCGTCCTGCTCGATAGGATTCTGGGTAGCGAGCACGAAAAACGGCTCGTTAAGTTTACGGGAAACGCCCATTACGGTGACGGAATGCTCCTGCATTGCCTCCAACAGAGCACTTTGCGTCTTGGGGGTGGCACGGTTAATTTCGTCCGCGAGTATGATATTGCTGAAAATGGGACCGGGCTGGAAACTGAATGAAGAATTCCCGGCCTCGTCCTTTACGATGATATTTGTACCCGTCACGTCCGCAGGCATCAGATCGGGCGTGAACTGAATACGCGAAAAGGGCAGATTGAATACGCGGCCAAGCGTTCTGACCAATCTCGTTTTTCCCACGCCGGGAACCCCTTCCAGCAACACGTTGCCACCCGCGATCATCGCGATGATCGTGTTCTCGACGACCTCTTTCTGTCCGATCACGTCCCGTTCTACCTGCCGGAAAATATTGTCGCATTTTTCGCTGAATTTTCTGATATTCTCCTCTTCCGTCATGTCTTTTCTCCTGTTTTTTAGTCATTTTTTATTTCGCAATCGACCGACGTTCCGCATCAAAGGAGGTAGTCGAAATACGCTTCGATAATTTCCCGCTGTTCGGGAGTAAGTTCGCTGTCCGAAGCGAGCAGCTCCATAGCCAAATCGTAGTATTCCTGATAAATCTCTTTATAATGGGTTTCCCCGTCAATGACCTGATTATAATCCTGATAGGTGCCGCCCGCATTGGGAGGACCCGACGGTTCCATTTCCACGGGCGGATCGTCCGGTTGATCCCCTTCTTCTTCCGCAGGCGCAATTTCATCGACGCGCACAAACTGTGCCGTGACGACAAATTCCTCCTGTACATTCACATCTGTACGCGAAGGGTCCGATGCGCCGTCCGACCAACCGTCAAACCGCCACCCGTCCTCGGCCGTAGCAACGACCGTTTCCGAATTTCCGCCCCGGGCCACTGTCTGTTCCTCTTCACCGAGAATCGATCCGCCCTCGGCCGCACGATAGCTTATCGTTAAATATTCAACCGGCGGTTCCGGCTTCATGTCCTGAAACCACGAGCTGCCGTCGGGAATTATCCCCTGCGCGCTTAAAGTGGTGACCGTGGTCATGGAAACGCCCAGCACAACGGCGACCGCAGCCGCGGCGACCGCAGCCGCAGAAAAGCGAAAACGAATGTGCTTCGCGTTAACCGTCTGCAGCTTTTCTTCCGCATCTTCGCGCTGACGAAGCGCAATATACGATTGTTCCTTGGCAAGCTCGGTCATCGTGATAATGCGCTCTTCCAGACCCAATTTGTCAATTCTTCTTGCAATTTCTTTGGTCGTGGGGCGGAATTTTTTGCGATAAAAAATCGGTGTGCATACGACAATCGCAAAAACGCCGAGCACAATCGGCAGCCAAAAGCCCTTAAACCCGACCATCCACGTCACAAATGCCGATAAAAAATTGACGGCAAATCCGACGATGAAGGAGCAAATCAAAGCTTTGATGATTCCCTCTTTCCGGAGTCTGTTATAGTATTTCTTAAAAAGCTGTTTACCGTCCATAAATCCTCCTTTCCGAAACAAAATCGAAATGTCCCCTCTGCGGCAAATTTCCCCTTACGGGAGGGATACCCCTTCCGCAGGGGAGAAATCCGAATTTTCGGAACATTGCCAAATTTTTCGGAAAATGATATGAGCCGTCGGTTTCTCCGGCAAAAGTCGGAGAAACCGACGAAACTGTTTTGTTTTAAGCGTTCCAGGAAATAGATGCAAGGCAGCCTTCAGACCAGGCTTCGCTCCAGCCCTCGGGGGCCTCCGCAAAGCCCTCTACGGAAATGCTCTGCTCGGCAGTCCAGCCGGAGAAGACGCCCGCGCCCATCGTCTGTACGCTTGCGGGAATGACAAACGACGCAATTCCCGTGCAGCCTGCAAACGCCGAATCCGCTATCTGGGTCGTCACGGCCGGAAGCACCAGGCTTTCCAGCGCCGTACAGCCTTCAAACGCATGCGCCGCGATTCTCAGATCCTGTCTCAGATCGCCTTCCTCGAAAATCACGTTCTTCAAGGAAGTGCAGCCTGCAAACGCATACTCTTCAATCCCGTCCAACGGCATCGGGTTGGTTCCGCCGTCGGCATCCCACGTCACAAACGCGGGAACTTCCACCGTCTCCAGCGACGTGCACCCTGCAAACGCATAGGCTCCGAAGCTCAGCACATTTGCATACTGAAGGTCGAGATCTCTGAAAGTATTGTCGTCAAACAACACTTCTTTGAGATTGACGCACCCTTCAAAGCAGTGCTCACCGATACCGGCCACAAAGATGGATATGCCGGAATCGTCCGAACCCTTATCATCTCTCAGATACTGCGGAAGCGTAATGCTTTCCAGCGCCACGCAGTTGCGGAACGCATAGGCGCCGAGCAGCGTCGAATTGCCGTAGTTCTTATATCCGATTTCAAAATTCACTTCGGCGAGAGAGGTGCAGCCGTCAAAGGCATAATCTCCGATTGTTAAAATTGAATACGGAATAAAAATGCTTTCCAACGCCGTGCAGCCCGCAAAAGCACTTTCGCCGATACTCGTCAAACCGGTAGGAAGATTGATGCTGCTGATCTTCGTGTTGCGGAATGCATAATCGCCGATAGTGGTCACAGTATCGGGAAGAACCACTTCCGCAAGCTCCGTACAGCCATCGAATAACCCCGTCCCGATACTCTTCAAATCTTCGGGAAGCGTTACCTTTGTCACACCGGAACCCGCAAATGCACCCGCCTGAATGGTGGTCACCGTATCGGGTACGGTAAACTCCCCTTCAAAGCTCACCGGAACTTTGATAAGCTCGGTCATGTCAATGTCATAGAGCACGCCGTCGCTTACAAAGTAACCGCCGCTGTACACGTTGAATGTCTCCAAACCGAGACAAGCACCAAACGCACCCGTGCCGATCGTTGTCACCGCGGACGGAATATTGATTTCCGTAAGCCCCGCACAACCATAGAACGCATATTGACCGATGCTCGTCACGGAATCGGGAATGACAACCGACTCCAGATTTTCGCAGCCGTAGAAAGTACCTGTCGGAATTGCGGAAAGAGCAGCAGACAGATAAATTGTCGTCAATGACGTGCACCCATAGAATGCATACCCTCCGTTCCCAAGCTGAGAGTGATATGCATTACTTACCATGCTGGTAAGCTGGTCTCCCAGCACTATTTCGCTCAGCGACGAGCAACCATAAAACGCATAACCACCGATACTTGTCACCGCCGGCAGGGAAATACTTCTCAACGAAGAACAGTTGTAGAAAGCATAATTTCCGACGCTGGTGATATTTCCGAGGAAAGTAACCGATTCCAGATTTACACAATCTTGGAACATATAAGTTCCAATCGTAGTAACGCCCAAGGGGAAAGTAATCGTCGTGATACCCGTTCCCTGGAAAGCGTTGTTCCCGATGGAATTCACCGTATCGGGGATAGTAAACGAAGTAAGCGTAGACGTTCCCCAGAATGCACTGCCGCCGATGGACAGCAGCTGGCATCCCTCCGCAAACGTCACTTCCGTAAGCGATGTTTCACGGAAAGCCGTACTGCCGATGGCCGTGACGGATGCGGGAATTTCGATGCTGGTAAGCGCCGTGCAGCCTCTGAATGCCGTACCCGGAATCTGCGTAATCTTGCACCCTTCCGCAAACGTTATTTCCGAAAGCGAAGTAGCGTTACTGAAAATGGAAGTTCCGAGACTCGCTGTACGAGCGGGTATCTCAATACTCGTAAGTGCCGTACAGCCGTAAAATGCACTGTTGCCGATGATAAGATCCGCCGTTCCTTCCTCAAAAATGACCTCTTTGAGGTTGGTGCAGCCATAGAACGCATAATTGCCGATATTTGTCACGCTGCCGGGAATAATCAACGTTTCGACCCATTCACGACCGCGAAGCGTATACTGGCCGAGCGTCGTAGTCCCGTCGGGAATGCGGTAGGTGGAACTTTCTCCGGTCCCCTTGGCGCCGATAACCAACGACGTGCCCGCCGCATCGTACAGAGAACCGTCTATTGCCTGATAGGTCAGGCTGCCCTCTGCTACGATAAATTCGGTCAGAGATGTGCAGTCATGGAAAGCGGTATTGGTAATCGTTGTAAGGCTTGCGGGAATAGATACCGTTTCCAATGCCGTACAACCGTTGAATGCATTGCCTGCAATTGTCGTAACTCCTTCCGGAATAACGATGTTGACAAGCGAAGTGGCTCCCTGGAAAAGACCGGTATTGGTCTTCGTTATCTGGCAGCCTTCCCAATCGACGGTAGTAAGGCTGGTACATCCCCTGAACACATTGGTGCCCAGCGTATCCAACGTCGTGGGAAGCACCACTTCTTCCAGCCCCGTGGAATTGTAGAAGGTATAATTTCTCAATTCCGTCAATCTCTCCGGGAAAACGATTCTCTTGACGCCCGTCATCTGCCCGAACACCTGAGAGGACGTAGTTCCCGCAGACGTTCCGATAAGCAATTCCGTCTCCGTATTGCCTTCCGCAAAGACGATCTCTTCAAGCCCGGCGTTCTGCATAAATGCCCTGTTCGTAACGGTCGCCACCGTGTTGGGAATGGTAACCGAGCCGTTTTCGTCACCCGGGTTGGCTATCGGGCAGAGATAGAGAATGGTCTGGTCCTTGTTGTACAGAATGCCGTCGAGGGAGGAATAAGTCGTATTCTCCGCAGCGACATTGATGGCCGTAAGCGAAGCGCAGCTGTCGAAAGCGCTGGTCGTCGTTCCGATGCTGGCGATGGAGGTCACCGCTGCCGGAATGTCTATCGAGGTGAGCTGCGTGTTTTTGAACGCACTGCCGCTGATGGTGGTCACCGTCTCGGGAAGCTCTATGCTTTCCAAACCCGAATTCAGGAACAGCTGCGAAGCGATGGTTTCAATTTTGCTGCCCTCTCCGAAGGTCACCTCCGTCAGGCTGTAACAATTCTGGAATACATAATTTCCCAACGAGGTCACCGTCCCCGGGATTTCCAACGAGGTGAGCGCGGTCTCCTGGAATGCACCGTTTCCGATAGATTCGAGCCCATCGGGAAGATTGATTTCCGCAAGATCATAAGCATACTGGAAAGCGTTTGAACCGATGGAGGTGACGCCTGCGGGCAAAACCACTTCGGAAATCGCCGTGAAGGCAAACGAACCCGACGCTATTTCCGTGACGCCTGCGGGAAGTATCGCCGTGCCTTCCACCGCTTCCTGCCCCGCAACGCTCACCGTGGTAAGCGACAAACTATACCAGAAGGTGCTTGCAGCGATAGAGGTCATCTTGGAACTCAGCGTCACCCGCTGAAGATTCATGGCGAAGCGGAACATATTTTGTCCGGTCGCCGTCGCCCTTTCGGGGAAAGTGAACTCGGTCAATCCGTTGCAGTTCTGGAACAAATACGTACCAAATGTAATCGGCTCCGTGCCGCCTTCCTCAAAAATAACTTCTTTGAGATTGATACAGCCGTCGAACGCATAGTTGCCGATGGACGTCACGTTTTTGCCGATTGTGACGCGCTCGATATATGTATTGTTCTGGAACAGATTGGCGCCGATCGTCGTCACGGTGTCGGGGAAGGACACATCGGTGGAGGCGCCCTGAGGATAGAACAGGATTTCGGTAATATTCTTATTGTACAACGCACCGTCCACGGAAGTATACGCCGCGTTGTCCGCATCGACATACACATTCTGCAATGTGGTGCAGCCCGCAAATGTGCCCGTATTCAATTCGGTAAGGTGCGCGGGCAATGTGATGGACGTCAGAGACGTACAGCCGCTGAACGCCGAATTGCCGATGGAAATCTCCGCCGCCGAGCCTTCTTCCGCTTCCTCAAAACTGATATTCGACAAAGCGGTACAATTTCTGAATGCGGTGGCACCGATAGTCGCCACGCTTGCCGGGATCGTGATTGCGGAAAGCGACGAACAACCTGTAAACGCGCTGTCGCCGATAGACGTTACGCGGCTGCCATCCTCGAAGATGACATTCTGCAATCTCGTGCAGCCGGAAAACGCGCTCTGAGGGATTGCGAGATCCGTAAGCCGTCCGCCCCGGAAGGTAACGGAAACGATATGATTACAGTCTGAAAATGCACTGTTACCGATGGTGGTTACATAGTCAGGAATGATGACCTCGGTAAGATGGGTACAGCTCGAAAAAGCGCCGGTTTCAATCGTCGTGATACCCACGGGAATGGTATAGCTTCCCGTTCTGCCCTTCGGGCAATAGAGAATCGTCGTACCCAACTTATTGCAAAGCATACCGTCGACGGAAGAATAGTTGGGATTCTCTTCGTCTACGTAAATGTTCCGCAATGCAGTGCAGCTGCTGAAAATATTGAGGTCAAATTCGTGCGCACGCGCCGGCAAAGTAATTTCGACGAGCGACGTACAGTTAGAAAATACGCGGTTTCCGAACGTGAGCGGCTGCTCGTCCTCAGACGTCAGGAACACCACTTCGGTAAGTTCGTGACAGCCCAAAAATGCCGTCTGTCCGAGAGAGGTAACACTTGCCGGTATCGTCACGGACGAAAGGGAAGAACCGTAAAATGCGGACTGCGGAACGCTCGTCACGCCGTCGGGAATGCGGTAGGCCCCCGTCTTGCCCTGAGGAACAAACGCAATTTCCGTGGGGCTTCCTTCCGCCACCGTATTATGCCAGATAACTATACCGCCATCCGACTCATAGAGCACTTCGCCGTTATAGCCTTCCACGTCATAGATATTCACCGCCCGAAGGCTGGAACATCCCGAAAAAGAATTTTCGGTATAAATGATTTGGATCGTTTCGGGAATATTGACGGTAATGAGATTTCTGCAACTCTGGAATGCATACGCGTCGACGATAGTGACATCGATTCCGTTATGCTGCGAGGGAACCGTCACTTCCGTGACATAACCGATACCGTCGCCCTTGGTAACCGAATAGGTACCGTCCTGCTCGGTAAAGAAGTCCAAAATCGCAAGCCAATATGCATACGCCGTCGTACCGCGGCTGAGCTGCCAAGGCGCAATACTTACGCCGTTTGCATCCGTAAACTGCGTACCGCGCCCCTCGGGCTCACTGTACCAGCCGACGAAAACCAGGTTGTTATTGGGCGTCGTATCGGGCACTGCAAGAGTATAATGCTCGCCGAACACAACTGACCCGGCCGTTTCGGAACCCGCACCGCCCTGATAATCATACGTAACGTCATATGTTACGGGCGTATAATAAGCGTACAGAATAATATCCCCGGATTCGGCAAACACTTCGTCCGTATACTGCGCACTGTTGCCCGCAGGGCCGCCCGGCGTCATGTACCAGGCGACAAAGTTATAACCGTCTTTGGTCGCCTCCGGCAAAGTGATCTTATCGCCTATCGCCTTGTACTGCGCGGGGACATAGGAACCCGCACGGGTATCAAATTCGATCGTGTGCGCATAGACCTCAATTTCCGCCCATTCGGAATAGGAAACACCGTCATAGAAACGCACGGAAATCGTATTGGTACCCGCCTGCGTCAGCGTGATTTCGGAAGAACATTCGCCGTCTGTCACCGTAACCGGCGTGCCGCCGTTGACCCGCACCTGATAGGAGACCGAACCTACCACCGGACGCCAGGACACGACGCCTCCGGAATAGGACAAGGACGCATACATGGCATAATAACGGACATCCAGAGGATCGCTCCACAAAGAACTGACCGAACCCGTCGCGCGAATGCTCAGCTGATAATCGGAGCCTTCCAGCCATTCGATGGCGCTCGTCATATCAAAGCTGTTGCTTGAAGCGGTAAAAGCATTGCTTCCGATACGAACCTCATAGCCCGTCGCACCCGGCACCGCCGTCCACGTAAGCGTGTGATCTACAATTTTGAGATCGCGGGGGGTAGCAAGCTGCGTTTTGGTGAAGGTAAACGTGCTCGCCGCAGGAGAATTATACCCCTTGGTCTTGGGATATACATTTACCGTGATTTCGCCCGCCGCACATTCCTTGAGAGAATAGCTCGTCTTGCTGCCGTTATCCACAATTTCGTGCACGTGGGAAGCATCGCTGCACAGCACGGAAACGATATAATTGGTCGCTCCGGGAACTGCATCCCAAACGAGCAGCTGCGTGCTTTCGTCCATATGCAGTCCCGTCACTTCAGACAGCATACGGTTGTATACAAACGTACGGGAAACAGAAGAAGCATAACCGGACGCAACCGCCGTCACCGTAAAGGTAATCCCTCCTTCCTGCATCGCACATCCGGCAAAATTGAAGCTCGTCGAAGTGCCGAGATCGAAAAGGGTATGATTATGTAAATCGTTGCCGCAATCTACGGTAATATAGTACCGCTCTGCATTTTCCACCCCTTCAAAGACGAGGACGGAAGGATCCACAACCTCAAAGGAGGAAACCCGCGCAAGCGCCTTATTCTTATAATACAGCGTCGTCGCTTCCGAACGATTGCTTCCGGAAACCGCCCTGACTTCGATGGTATAATCGCCCGCAGACGCCGTCGAGAAAGGCACGGAAACACTCAGGGTCCCCACGCTCGTCGAAACAAGCGAAGTCCCGTCCTCACCCGTAACGGATATATCGTATGTATCCGCACCGCTGACGGCAGTCCAGCTCACCGTGTCGCCGCTGACGGTCGCCAAAGGCGCAGAGAGGCCGCTGCCCGTCTGCGTCCAAACCGCATACAGCGTGCTGTCTTCGGAAAAGACCGTGCTTTCCTCATAGCGATAGGACAGTTTCTCCCCGTCATCGTACATGCTCACCCACCAGCCCGCAAACGTATAACCGTCGCGTTCGGGCTGAGGCGCTTCATACAGGAGCCCTCCCACCGTCTGCATACTCGGCAGGGATTCGGCGTCGGCATAATTTAAGTCAAAATCGACCGTAAATTCCGCCTGTCCCGGGACTTTCTCCCCCCAACGCGCATAAAGCGTCATATCGGAAGAGACGATCTGGGAACCGAACATAAACGGAGTGTCAAAATTTTCATCCGTATACCAACCGATGAAAGTATAACCGTCACGGGTAGGATCGGCAGGTTTTTCGATCGTCTGGCCGTTCACCACGGCAACGGGCGACACCGCGCTCCCCTCGCCCGAATCAAAACTGACCGTATAAGAGACCTTCCGCAAAAAACGCATCTGGGAATTTTCGTACGTCAGCGTCAGAACATCGTCTGAAAGCGTCGCCGTAATCTCCCCGTCAGCGTCCAAGGCAAAATCCAGCGTGAGAGAATTGCCGGACAGCGAATATTCGCCCGACTTGTTTTCTCCCATCACCAAAAAAGTGAAACGATTTCCGCTGTTCAGCGTGATCAGATACTCCTCGTCGCCCGCGTCGTAATAATATACGCCCGTCTCGGCGCCTTCGGTCACTTCCTGACCAGACTGTTCAGATGACGATGACGACGAAGATTGATCGCCGCCGCCTCCGCATGCCGCTACCGTAAATGACAATGCGGAAACAACCGACATGACCGATATCAAAAGCCATCTCTTCAGTTTCATAAAGCCCTCCTCTACATGATTTTATCACTGCGCAAACCCTAAGTCCTGCTTGCGTTCGGATACCGGATTTCGGAAGCATTCCGACAGACGTTTTTCTCCGCTTTTGCGGATACCATAAAAAATTCTACTCCTCTGTCGTATTTCCGGAATTTAGTAATGGATAAAATCTTGGCAATCTGCTCTGCTACCTTATCGAGATTCGCTTTGAACCCAAAACTTTTTCCGTCATTATTCTTCCGAAAAAATGCAGAAAGAAGCCAGCTATTCCCGACTTTCCCGGGAGCAGGCGAATCTCCGATCATATATAATCGATGTTGGTGATATTATACTCTTTTCTAAACGAATTTGTCAATCAATTTCGATGAAAAAACACAAGCTATGATATAACAATATTTTACATCAAACTCCTTTTTTCAAGCTCAAAATGCACTTTTCATCGCATAATCTTCAAAAAATCCGCATACCATCACCAAAATATTTTTTGTAATTTTACCACAATCCCCTTTATCTTGTCAAGAAATTTTCACAGTAATGCTTCATAGAAAATATTCATATATTCTATAAGTTTTAGTTATGTTTTTTAAGAATATCGACAGGTCAAAAACAGAAACACGTGAATCTTTTGCCGCAACGCATTTTACGTTGTTCCTTTTTCTCTTACCAAGCAACTTCGTAACCTCCTGAAAATATCTCTTTTTCATTATCTGCACACCCCAAATTATTAGCTCTTTTGAATTTTTGTTTTACCCCCAAATTTTACCCCCAAATCTATATTAAAATAAAACTCGTGGGCTACCTCCGCCTTCAAGGAGCCGAGGCGATTTTTTATGGGAATTTTTATAAAAGTATTGACATTCGCGCGGCAGGGTTGTATAATAAGAGAGGCGGAAGTGTTTTCGCCCGAAAACGCCCCCTTCCGACCGAAAATCTGTAAGGAGAGAATCTGTATGAAAAACTGTCCTCAATGCTCCTTCGGGAACAAGGACGCCGCACATTTCTGCGTAAAATGCGGCGCGCCTCTCGACAAACGCTGCCCGCAGTGCGGAAGCATCACGGAGGAGGGTGAAATCTTCTGTTCCGTCTGCGGCGCGCGGTTGGACGGAAAGAAAGTCTGCCCCAACTGCAAAACCGTCAACGACCCGGAAAATCGCTTCTGCGAAAGCTGCGGCACGCCTTTGGGTGAGACTTTGGGCGGTAATGCCCCCGCATCCGCGCCCTCCCGGGAACAGAGCCCCGCAATGCCCGCAGCGGTACCTACGGCGGCACCCATGGCTGCGACCACGGCAAAAAAGAAACCGAAGCGGGACAAAAAACAGCTCTATGAGCGCATCCTTTCCATCGTGCGCGCATCCGTCACGCTCGCTTTGGCCCTGATTATGTTTATCGCCTCTTTCTTTTCAATCGGCAAAGTCGATGTCAGTGCGCAATTGACGGAATTGGATGCACCGCCTTTAGGAGGCGTAAAAATCACTTCCGTGGATGTCATCGAGGGAGCATTTGCCTTTACCTCGCCCAAATCCGAAGAAGAAGTTTTGGGCGAGTTTGTCGGCAATATGATGGATCACCTGAGCGATCGGGAAATAGATATCATCAACGGCATGGTCAATAACAGCAAAGTCGACCTGCGAGTCATTCGTCTCATGAAAGAATCGGTGGAAGGATACAATGCTCTGAAACTGATGGCGGTAAAAGAGACCCTGGAATATACGCCCACCGTCGTGGGGGAAATTTGGGTCGCCGCAGTTTTCTGTCTTGCGTACATAGGTTTGAGCACGGCATTTCTGGCGGTCAGCGCCGTGGATTTCGCGTTTGTGCTGCGCGGAAAAAAACGCATGAAAGCGCCTTTTAGGCTGAATATGCTGACCCTTGCGGCAGTTTTCTTCTCTTCCTTCTTGCTGAGAATGATGTTTTCCCCCGCCTGGAGTGCAGGCGCCGGTGCAACCGTTCTGACCCTGTGCGGAATCCTCGCCTTTGCGGCTGAGCTCGTATATAAAATTCTGAACGGGGATCTGAAATTCGAGAAAGCCAAAATCCCCACATATATCTCGGCGGGCGTCGGTGCGGCCGTCTCCCTCATCGTGCTTTTCCTGGGTACGGCCTCCGTCCTCGGCATGACGTGCACCCTGTCCGGAAGCTCGCTTATGCGTTTCAGTTCGGGATATAACAGCAGCGCCCTTGCGGGGGCATGCGGCTTCGCCATGTACGCGGCAGATAATCCGTCGCTTGAATTATACGGCAGCGCACAAGAACAGATCTCACAGCTTTTCCAATCCTATTACGACAATTCCGATCTGCTTTTGGCAGCGGGTCTGTCCCCCGCAAATATGGGCGTATTAGGCAATTCACAAATCGAAAACGTCCTTTCCGTCATCGGCATTCTGCTGGACATTTTCTGCTTCGCCTTCCTCGCGGCGGCGGCGCTTCAATTCGTGAACGGGTTCAGAGCCGTTGCGGAAGACAAAAAGACCAATCTTGTCTATCCCATCCTCACCCTCGCCCTTGCAGTCGTTGTGCTGGCTCTCTCCATAGTCTATATGGCTTTGGTCAACCAGACCATGGAAGGATTTGAAGGGATCACTTACAGCGTCCGCCTTGCGGCCCCCGTCATAGCAACGGCGGTCCTCGCGGTGATCAATCTCGTACAGAGAATCGTCT
>CALWAU010000138.1 GCA_944375795.1 uncultured Clostridia bacterium
ATCTCGCATTTTCCGGTTGCTTTTGTATGCTCATTAATTTTATTTACGATATATTTTTTCAGACTAACTCCGTCAATCTGTATATCTAAATCGAGAGCTGTTATTACTTTAAGTATTTCTTTCAAGATACTTATTGCTTCCTGCAGCAACGCAGCGTTTGTTGACATCTGCGCTGCCTGAACAGCCATATCTCTTAACTTATCCTCGGGAGCCACAACCTCGCCCTGATGTCTATTATCGCCTATCATGGCAAGCTGCGGAGTGTTTGGTTTTACATAGCCGCCCTGTGCGAGATATGGGATTTTTCCAAAACTAACCTCAGGAAGATTAAAGCCAAATCTCTTTCCTCCTATACCCGGGACCCAATCAGGAACATCAAATCCCAGCGAATTTACACGGCTCACAATGAAATTAATTCCGCTCTCTATTCCTGTAAGCATTCCGTTTATAAGTCCTATAATCATATTTATAGGTGATTTTGCTATATCAACTATCATGCCGAATATTCCACCAAAAGCATTTACTATACTGTCCCATGCGCCTACCCAGTCACCTTTAAATATACATGTGACAAAATTTAATATATTTTTTAACAAATCCAAAAAACTGTTAAGCTTATCCATCATCGTTGAAACTGTATTAATAACCATATCCGATACAAATTCGATAACAGGAGCTATACAAGGAACTACATTATCTATAACCCACGTAACTAACGGCTCTAACACATTTTGCCATAATGCATTCAGGCAATCTGCCACGCTGCCGATGACATCTTGTATTTTGAGCATTACCGGCTCAATATGTTCCTGCCACATATTTACGACCTTATCAGATACATTATCTATAACAGGTGCTATATAGTTGTTATAAACATCGAGCACTTTACTCAGCAACTTATCAAGCCCTTGTGTAAATGTTTCAAACAACGGCTTTATATGCTCATCATAAACAAAAATCGCGTGTTCGCATACATTCGTAAGGGTTGCTGATATTCCGTCCAATACATTTTTAACAGGCACTAATGTCCGCTCAAATGCTTCTTTGACTTTATCCGTGTTATTTACGAGCGGGTCTACAAATAATGTGGTTATGTCAGCTGTAAAATGAGCAAAAAGAGACTTTATCGTCATGAATGGATTTGTAAATATTGATATTAAGTCCGCTGAAATGCCTTTGGCTGTATCGCTTCTGAACACTTCACTCACTCGGCTTAAAAACAGATAGTAATCGCCAATCTTGTCCGAGAGCACTGCTGAGGCGTCAAAAATTTCTGATAATCTATTTTTGATAAATTCCTTGTTTTTAGACAAATATCTGTCTATTCCGCCCAATAAATTTTCAGATATAGACGCTCCTATGCTTGTAAATGCGCCCGTAACTCTTCCTGCATTTTTGACCAGACTATCAAAGTACTTTTTAGCAGCACTCACAACTTTACGGTCAGTATATATATCCACAAGGTCGTCTTTAATGCTTAATAAGTGTTTTTTCTGTCTTTTAATACTTGCATCAAAATCCTTGCCGAGTCCGTATTTGAAGCTCTTCTTTAATTCTTGGGCGACATCGCCTATTATTTTTTTTAAGCTCTCTAACTTTGTTCCAGCCTTATCAATTTCACTTGCAACATTCGTGGAACTGCTGCCGATAACAGATGAACTCGTGCCTGACGATGTTCCTGAGCCGCCGCTGTCAGATGACGGCTCTGTCAGCTTTTCTATCTGGTCAAATCCTGTAAGCGATTTTTCTACCTCTTTCGCCGTATCCTTTGCCGCATCTCCTATTCCGCTTACACCCGCTGCGGCGTCTGAAGCTGTATCCCCTATTCCCGCAATATCTGAACTGACGCTTCCCATAGATACAGATATATCTGCACCTGTAAGCATCTGCGTAAATGCCGCAAATCCGTCAGCTGCCTTTTGCAAGCCTGCCAGGAGATTATTTAATCCTCTCAGAATAGGCGTGAACAAGGCTATGAAACCTTTTCCCAGACTTGCTTTTAACTGTTCAAACCTTAATGTAAGTATTCGTGTCTGATTTGCCCAGCTGTCCTGAGTTTTTATAAAATCTCCAGAAGCGTTGGACAATGCACTTGTTACATACTGATACCTGAGCATTACTTTTTCCTGCTCAGTCATCTTTGCCGTTGTCTTGCCGAAGCCGTTATTAAGAGCATACTGGTCTAAGTTTGTCTGTGTCATTACAACGCCTAAATCCTTTAATGTTTCGGTTTCTCCTGTCCATATTGATTTGAGTTTTGTATATGCTTCATCTGTTCCTAAATTGTAAAATGACGCGACATCTCCAACTAATCCTGTAACCTGCTCAGACATATCAAGCGCCGCCTGTCCTGTTATTCCCATTGCAGAGCTCATTTGTCCGAATACGCCCATATATTTCTTGGCAGACAGCTCCGACAAACCGAAGTTTGTCATTGCGTTTGAAGCCCACCTGTCAGCCTCGGAGCTTAAATTCCCGAAAGCTGTATCTACAACATTTTGCACCTCTGTGACGCTTGAGCCGACTTCTATGCAGTCTTTTGTGAACTTCGCAAATGCTGCAACGCTTAATCCTGCTGCTATTTTCTTTCCAATACCGGCAAATGCAGAAGTCGCCTGCTTGTTTGCCCTGTTGGCTGCGCCTGTAAGCTGTCGAGCAACCTGTGAAGAATCAATTCCAAGTTCTAAAGCTATCTGCCCTACTACATCCGACATTTTTTCTTTTACCTCCTTTCCGGCATATAAAAAGGCCACCTTCTACTTAGAGAAAGCAGCCTTAGCCCATTTTTGAAATTTTCCCCAATATTCTGAATACTCTTTAGGGTTTTCTTTTATTCTTCTGTTGCGCTTTATTATCCATTCATTTCTTATGCGTTTTTG
>CALWAU010000139.1 GCA_944375795.1 uncultured Clostridia bacterium
ACAAAGCAGGAGTCTGTCTTCCGGAAGCAGAACCAGTAACAGAATTTACAAATTTTATTCATTAGAAGGGAGATATCAGAATGAATAATTTTACTTACAGTTATCCAGTCAAAGTATATTTTGGAAAGGACACAACAGAGACCGCGCTGACAACAGAACTGAAAAAATATGGAAAAAATGTGCTGTTAGCTTACGGAGGAGGCTCTGTTAAGAAAAATGGTGTCTATGATGCTGTAAAAGGCATTCTGGAAAAAGAAGGAAAAACAGTTTTTGATTTCTCAGGAATCATGCCGAATCCAACTTATGCAAAAGTACAGGAAGGCGCCAAAATGGCGAAAGAAAATAACATTGATTTCATTCTGGCAGTAGGCGGCGGATCTGTCATTGACTGCTGCAAGATTGTTTCTGCGCAGGCGCTGGAGGAAAAAAATCTGTGGGAGATGGAATTTGACCAGGGAACCTATCCGTCAAATTTCCTGCCGATGGGAGCCATTGTTACAGCATCCGGTACCGGAGCTGAAATGAACAATGGAGCCGTTATTACTAATGAAGAAAGAAAAATCAAGGGCGGAATGCTGGGCGCTTTTGCTGATTTCGCAGTTCTGGATCCGGAACTTACAATGTCACTTCCGATGAAACAGGTGATTTCCGGAGCTTTTGATACTCTCAGCCACTGTATGGAAACTTATTTCGGACAGCCGCAGGAAGATAATCTCTCAGATGATATCAATGAAGCCATCATGAAGAGCGTGATCCAGAATATCCGGACCCTCTTAAAAGACGAGAAGAATTATCATGCAAGAAGCGAACTTATGTGGGCTTCCGCCATGGGAGAAAATGGTATTTTGAAGATTGGAAAAGTAACAGACTTCCAGGCTCATCAGATCGAGCATCAGCTGGGAGCATATACGGACTGCAATCATGGTCAGGGACTGGCAGTCATCCATCCGACGCTTTACCGCCATATTTATAAAGAAGCTGCCGGCAAATTCGCCCGTTTCGCAAAAGAAGTATGGGGAATTTTCGGTGAAGGCAAGAGCGATGAACAGACAGCAGCAGAGGGAATCGATGCGCTGGAAGCCTTTATCAAAGAAATCGGAATGCCGTCTACTCTGAAAGAAATGGGAATCAAGGATAAAGAAATGCTGAGAAAAGTTGCAGATTCTTCCAACGTAACAGCCGGATGCTGCAAGAAACTGACAGCAGATGAGATTTTTGAAATCCTGGAAGAGTGTGCTGAGTAATTGCCCCAGTCAGTATAACGGGTAAAGAAAAGAAAAAAGTGCTTGACCGATAGTAACTACCGCAAATTATACTGAGATTGTAGAAACAAAGACAGAGTTAAGGAACGAAAGGATATTGCTTATGAAGAAAAAATGGATGGTATTTGTATGCCTTTTATGTCTGAGTGCTGTCAGCTGGGGATGCAGCGGCGGCGGTTCAGGCGCAAGCACAGAAACAGAGACCCAGGCAGTGGATGCGGCAAAAAATGGTGACGCTAAAATTCTGACAGTTTATTTCACAATGCCGGAAACAGACGGAACCGACGCGGTATCCGGAGCCAGCCGAATCGTAGAAAATGGAGATGTGGTTGGAAATACACAGTTTGTGGCACAGCAGATTCAGGACACAGCAGGCGGGGACCTGTTCCAGATTGAGACAACAAAAACTTACCCAGGCGATCATGATGCCCTGGTAGATGAGGCATCACAGGAACAGGATGAGGACGCCAGACCGGAACTATCTTCAGAAATTGATAATTTTGACCAGTATGATGTTGTATTTGTAGGCTATCCGAACTGGTGGGGTGATATGCCGCAGGCAATGTACACATTCTTTGATACTTATGATTTCAGCGGCAAAACGATTATTCCATTCGTCACACACGGCGGCAGTGGATTTTCTGATACAATATCATCCATTGAGACACTGGAACCAGATGCGGAAGTCGTATCAAGCGGACTTTCCATCGCCAGAGATGATGTGGCAGATGCCGGGGGCGATATCAAAACATGGGTAGAAGACCTCGGATTTGCAAAATAAATATTTCCATAATAGCAGCGGAAGAGTCAGGGCAGCAACTGCCCTGGCTTTTCTGTATCTTTATAACCGGAAACCTTTTGGTATATACTAGGCAACTTATTGTTTCTTCAATCAGAACAAATGCTAATTTATAATGATAATAAGAAAGGTGGAATTAGAAATGAAAACATGGCTGATTACCGGATGTTCCAGCGGACTTGGAAGAGGAATCGCAATGGCCGCCCTGAAGCGCGGGGAAAAGGTTGCGGTAACTGCCAGGGACGTGAAGAAACTTCAGGAATTTACAAAAAAATATCCGAAACAGGTTTTGACACTTAAATTGGATCTTCAGGATAAGAAGAGTATGGAACAGGCAGTCTGGGATACATATGAATGTTTTGGAAACATCGATGTGCTTGTCAATAATGCCGGCCATGGTTATCGGGCGGCTGTGGAGGAAAGTGAACCGGAGAAAATCCGGGAACTTTTTGAAACGAATTTCTTCGCTCCGGCGGAGCTGATCCAGATGGTTCTTCCGTTCATGCGTTCGAAAAAAAGCGGTTTTATCGTGAATGTAACATCCATCGGAGCCGTAAGAGGAGCTCTTGGCAATGGATATTATTCAGCTGCCAAAGGTGCCATGGAACTGCTGACGGAAGCATTGGAAAAAGAAACAGCACA
>CALWAU010000140.1 GCA_944375795.1 uncultured Clostridia bacterium
ATTTTCCACTTCGCTCCGCCGATTTCTCCGGTCATGATAACCTGTTTACGTCCGGACATATATTTCATGAAAAGCGGGTCTCTCTCTATTCTGGCAATAATCTCTTCAGCCTTTTTATACTCAGCACGAAGGGCGCCTTTCTGTGTGAAGATTTCCGGATGCTTTGCTCGGAAGATATCCAATGTCCCCTCGAAATGTGCGTCCACATAAGATCCGACCATCATGGAAACTGACGTAGGCTGCTCCCACTCACCATTCAGCTCTGCCATAGCTCGCGCTTCACATGCCGGCCGCCCAAAGGTTCCGCAGAATGTCTTGTATTGAGATACGCTCAGATACTCCCGGTTTGCTTCCTGCGAATAATAATTCTCTGCCGTCAAAATCATTTAAAGATATCCTCCGTTTCCTCGATAGTCTTCTGGTCCGGCGCTGAAAAAGCATCTACAGCCTTTGGTGCCTCTGCGGGCTGAATATCCTCTATTTCTCCTTCTACAGCGCATCCCATCAAAGTGTTTGGGATGTGGATTCTTGCGAAAAATGCTGCGGCGCGGTAAGCAAGCATCAGCTCCGGCATGGTCTGCCACTTAGAAGTTTCATTCCCATACTTATCCTTCTTTGAATACCAGCCTTCATCCTTTGCCATAGCGATTGTTACTTCGGGCCCTCTGACTTCCTCTCCGGTACTCTTTTTGATAGCGGAAATGTAGCATCCCCAGGAATCCGTTCCACGCTCCCCCGTGTAAACGTGATGAACATTTTTAAAGTGCTTGTCAGCCTTTATCAAGCTCATGCAGGCCTGTCCGCTCCACTGCGGATTTCCTTTCACGACATAAAGATTCTGCATTACCATCATGGGCGATACCCCCATCCGGTTCGCCATATCAACCGCAATCGTACAGTCCATAGGCTTCCCGCGGTATGAAGATGGCACCAAATCTGAGCTGGCCCACATCTTTCCGATATTAAAAATCTGCTGAAAGCTCTCGGCGTCTACGAAAGGAGATACGATTTCCTGTTTCTCCTGCTGAACCATTACTTCATTTTCCATGTCCATTCCTCCTTACAAAGTGATCACTGTCAAATCTTCGTCATCTGTTGTTCTCGTAGCGATAAACTGCAGGCCCTTGTCCTTACACTTCTTGTAAAGTGCTTCCCGTACAGGCGTTGACAGCTTCTCCACGCCATCAATCAGAATGATCTGCAGGCCATTAGGTTTCTGAATTGCCACATCAATGCAGAGATCCAGCTTCTCCCCGTCTGACAGGTTTGACACTGGCAGCCCATTGATAAGCGGAACCCCATCTTTGATGGTCAGGCCTGCAATCGGAATCTTCGCTGTCTCAAGAATCTCCCCGGGAAGAGAACGGGCCTTCTCGATACGAGCCGTCAGTAAGTCGGACTCTTCTTTCAGAATCTCAACGTCACTCTGGAGCCCCTGCATCCGGCGGTATTCATTGACGTGGGCTTTCATGTTCTCAATCATGGCAGCCTCTTCTTCCAGCTCTTTCGTGCTCTGCGGCTCCTTGTCCCGGTATTCAGCATAGGCTTCCACCTCAGCATCATACTTTGCCACAGCCGCTTTGTACTGCTCTTCAATCACAGCGGTTTTGTCTGCCATCTTTTCAGCCAGGGATTCCTTTTCGGCCTTCAAGTTCCGGATCTGGTCCTCCATACGGGTGATCTCATTCTCAATCTGTGTCCGTCTGGCTCCGATTTCACGGGCAATGGACGTCTTTGCAATCTCTCTGTCCGCTTCGAATTTTCGGACTTTATTATCCCGAAGCTCCAGAAGAGACTTCGCTTTCTGGATTTCCTCATTCTCTTTTCTAATTCGCTCAATCTTCTGGTATACGGGTCCGGCACTGGCCTTTTCCCATTTCTCGACTTCATACCCCGCCGGGATAGCCGAGGCAATCTCTTCGATAAACGCCCGCTTATTCCGCATTTCCCGGTTGATATCCTGCCTGTTCTGGAAATACTCGCCGTTCTCGCTCTGAATATCATTCAGAACCGCAAGAATGTTCTGGTCATAATTTACCCATGAAGGAATCTCCCCGAACCACTCCTTGATTTTCTGCATATCCCACGGATATTCAATCATGTCCAGAATGATAGCGTTCTGCTGCTTCTCCGGAAGGCTGATAAACTCCACAGGATTCAACTGCAGCGGAGTGAAAATGTCCCTCAGAAAGCTCTCAGGGCTTCCGACTTCCCGGCCGTCTTTCTTCACGCTCTTATAATCTGCCTGCGTGGTCCGGGCCTTGCGATTGATTCTCAGGCCGTTGTCGGTCTCAATCAGAATCTCGCCTTCTGTTTCACCACGGCGGACAATATATTTCCGGTCACTCTTATTTGTAAGCGCATACCGGATCGCATCAATCACCGATGTTTTCCCAGCTCCATTCTTTCCAGCCAGCTCCACAGAACTGCCGTCTGCCTCATATTCGGAAATTCCGAAAAGGTTCTTGATTTTGATTTTCGTTATATTCATGTTCACTCCTCCACTTCCACCAGTTCACCGTCGGAAAGTTTATACCAGGTATCAGGCTTAATTTTCTCTCCGTCTACCACAACTGCCTTCCATTCCCGAATATCATAGTTATCTTTTTCCTCTTCCGCTATCACCAGGATAGCTCCGAGTCCACCCTTTACGCGCACATCATTGCCGCGCGCCACGGAAAGGCCGTTTTTGCCGGAGGCTGATTTTCCTCTACTTGTGGCCGCTCCGCATTCTCCTGCTGTGGCCGCTCCGAGATTTCCTGCTGTGGCCGCTCCGAGATTTCCTGCTGTGGCCGCTCCGCGATTTCCGGCTGTGGCCGCTCCGAGATTTCCTGCTGTGGCCGCTCCGAGATTTC
>CALWAU010000141.1 GCA_944375795.1 uncultured Clostridia bacterium
AAAAGGAATTGTTTGAAGAACTGTATGTTGCTTATCACAAACTGCCGAAGAATAAGAGAAAGGCAGTTATTGTTCGGAAGATGCGCCCCTATTTTGACACGGCGGAAGAAACGGAATATTATGTCGATGCAAATATGAACCGAAAGAGAAGAAATCTTATATGTCGTCGTATCCGTATGACGAGAAAGGTCAATTTACAGACTTTCAATTATTTCGTGACTGACACATATTTTTATGGACAGTTATTGTATTTACTTTGATGTGGATTTGTCATTCTTATTTATAACAGATGACAGCTTTTTGTTGTGTGCGTGTAAGCATAAACCATCAGACATTAATTTTTTTGTTATGGCTTGTGGAACGCATTTTGGAAAGTGCTTTTTCTAAACTGCACTTTTCCTGAGAATTGTATTGTATCAGGAGAAAGTGACCGATACACGCTGCTGAAAAGGGCTTTCCATTTGGGACTGAGGGTATATAGATTGCGGGCGATTAAAAAATGAACGGAAAGTATGGAAGAATTACGGTTTTGAAAGGTTAAAATCCTGGAATATCAAATTTTTTTATAAAAGTCGCTGTTCTTTCGGGAACGGCGGCTTTTTCGTATCTAAAAATGTCGCAGCTTTCGGTTCGGGCTTTTGGAACCGACGGAAAGAGGCGGCGGTCCTCCGCGTCGGAAGGCTGGGGCGTCCTGTTTCCGGATTTAAGGTATGAATGTCCGCCGGACGGACATTCATACCTAACAAGGATATATCAAAAACCTAAAAAAAGTACATGCTCAAAATGTGTTTTTTTTGGTATAATGAAGTGAGAAATCGTTTAGGAAAGTAAGCGGTTTTCCAAATTTTCCGGGCGGAATACCGACGGAAAACAGGGGTAGAAAAATGCCGAAGAAAAGTAGAGTGGTTACAAACGGATTGATTCTGTTGCTCGTAATGTTCGTATTCAGCGTCGCCGTGCTCGCTTTGATGTTTGAAGATCAAAGGCGGCGGGTCTCGGAGACGGTAGAGGACATCGCAAGAAGCGCGGCGACGGAAATGAACGAACAGCTCAGCTTAATCAATCAAATAAACAAAGCCATTTTTTTGTCTCGGGATATGCAGGATATTTTTACCGATTACCGCACGGCCCGATTTGTGGAAGAGGAGGATGACCTCACGGAGATCGTACAGCGCGCAACCGATTTTATGGACGCTTATGTGCAGCTCGATCAGTCTCTCATCAAGGAAATTGCCTTTATTCCGTTGGATTACGAAAATTCCCCGCAAGCAGGGGAAACTCTCTATTATGGCCTGAACGTGGACGTTCTGGCGGGAAATCTTTTTCGCATCGCGGAAATTGCCACAGGAGAAGAGTACGCCCGGGGCTCCATGTTTGTCACGGATATTTTCTACGATGACAATACGTTGAGCAATTTTTATGCGTTCGGCAGAAACATTCTGGATATTCGTTCCTATTCGGAATATTATATGAAAAGTATGGGGATAGGCATATTGGCAATCAATAAAAATAAACTTCTCGACACTCTTGACAGGAGTGAAACACTCGGAGGACTGGAATTCGGCGTATTTTACGACGGCAAGGCGTTTCTCGGCAGCGAGGCGGTTTTTTCCGCCGTCGAGCAAGGGCGCGAGGGATATTTTGTGGCGGAAAAGGCGTTGACGGACTTTGACGCGAAGGTAGTGGCTTATTATGGTTGGTTTGCATTTTTCAAAGAAGCGATCGGTTCGACGGTAGGGATAGCGTCGGTCGTCGTGCTCGTATGTCTGTTGATCATGATATGTTTTATCATCGCCAACGCAAAGACAAGCCGCGCCCTTCGTTTTCTGTTTACGGAATTTTCAAACATCAGCGCAGGTTGCAGGGCGGGCAGCATAAGCTACACGAAGAACCGTGAGGTAGATAACGTCATCGAGAGCTTCAACCGCATGATAGAATCCCTTACGGCGCTCAACGCCGAAATGGTGGAGCAGAAAACCCGGGCGCTGCGGCTGCAGGTGGAAAATATCGAATTTAAGCTGGACAGTCTGTATGCGCAAATCAACAAGCACTTTCTCATCAACGTGCTCAGCGCGGTGCGTTCGCTCGTCAATACGGGAGAAGCGGAAAAGGCCAAAGTATGCCTGGAAAATTTGGGCGATTTTCTGCGGTATTCTCTGTCTATGGAAAATACTTCGACGCTGGATAAGGAGTTGGAAAGCATAAAGCTCTATCTGGAAATTCAGAAGGTACGCTTTCCGAAAATCGGGTTTTCCATCATGTGCGATGACGAAGCCCGGGGGCTTGTCGTGCCGAAGATGATTTTGCAGCCCGTGGTGGAAAACGCGTTTTCCCATTCCCGTACCAAAAAGATTTCCGTTTCCGTCGTCTGCAGAAAACGGCCGTACGGCGCCGCCGTTTTCGTGTTCAACGACGGCGGGGGGCTGGAAGAACGGCGGGCGGCGGAAGTGAATACGGCGTTGCGTGCGGGGCTTTCGCCGCAGGGAACGAGCGGGAACAGACTTGCTCTTTCCAACATTCAGAAGAGGATTCGGTTGTCCGTGGGAGAGGACAGCTCGATCCGTATCCGGGCGATGCGGGGGGGGGTGCTCTCACCTTTCTTCGGCTCGCTCTGCAAAAAAAGGAGGAGAAATATGTTTAAGGTCTATTTTGCCGACGACGAAGAACCTATCGTGGAGGAGCTCAGAAGCGTCATCGATTGGAAGGCGGAGGGTTTTGAAGTGTGCGGATATAATACCGACGCGGCGCTCGCTTTGAAAGAGATAGCGGCACTCCGTCCCGATCTCGTCGTCAGCGATATCCGCATGGATATTTCCGGGCTGGAAGTCGCCGAGGCGATCAATGCCATGGACAGGGACATCGCGATTTGTTTTTTAAGTGCTTATGACAAATTTGAATACGCCCGGCAGGCGATACGGCTGCGCGTGGCGGGGTATCTCACCAAACCGGTGAAAAAAGCGGAGCTTCTCGAAGTGGTCGCTTCGGTGAAAAAAGACGCCTATGCGAATTTCGGCAAATACCTGTCCCGTTATTTTGTTGCGGAAGACGGCGTAAAAACGCGGGATAAGCTGCGGCGAGAAATCGCGGAAAAGTTTCCTTTTCTCCCGTCGGCCGTCAAAGCGCGGTGCGTCGCTTCCGAACTCGGCGCCGAGCCTTTCGGCTCGTTTTCCGGGGCGTACGCATCCGTTCGGACCGAAGGAAAATTGTGGCTGGGGATCTGTTTCGGGCTGGATACGGAGGCGCTTTGCCGGGAATGCGCCCTTCGCGGCGAAAATGCGGGCGTAAGCGCCCCGCTCGGCGATTACGGCTATGTTTTAAGCGGCATGAAGATCGCATCCGTCTGCGCGAAAAACGATTTCGTCACGGGCTGGAAAGGGTGTTGCGTCTATCGGGAGAGCCCCGCTTACGCCGGGCTCTCGGCGGAGGCGGAAAGGGCGGACGACGACGCGTCTCTGGAAAAATTCTTTTCGGATTTTTCTTCGGCGCTTGCGGGCGGGTTGAACGTTTACGATTTCAAGAGATTGTATGAAAAGTTCCTGCATGTGGCATGCCGGCTGCGCGTGACGGGGAGCGAAGAATTATCGAAGGAGGATTTCTTTTTTCTCGGGAGTGCGTCGGCGTTGCTGGCCGGCGCGCGCAAGAGGCTGTTTCCGAAAGAGGAGGGCGGAAAGAACGACGTCATCCGCGAAATTACGGAGAATATCGCCCTGCATATAGAGGAAAAGCATTCGCTCGGCGATTATGCCCGCCGTTACAGCTTTAATCCTTCTTATCTCAGCCAGCTTTTCCGCAAGAGAATGGGGGAGAGTTTTATGGAGTATCTTATGCGCGTGCGCCTGGACGCGGCGAAAGATCGTATCGCGCACACGGAGGAAACCATCAGCGAAATTTCTTTTCGCGTGGGGTTTGAGGACTACTATCATTTCAGCAAGATATTCAAAAAGCACATCGGCGTTTCCCCGCAGGAATACCGGCACAGATACGGAATCCATAAACAATCGACAACAAAGAACTAAACTCTCTCCATTTTCTTCCCGTCCGAAATGTGAGAGAATAAAGGCGGAAATGAGGAGACCCGGTTATGGATTACGAAAAAGATCTTGTCGCGTCGGCTGCCGTTTCGGTGCCGAAACCAAAGAGATCCGTCAGGATAAAAAAGTATCTGAAGCGCGTTTATGCGCATAAAATGTTCTATCTGATGCTGATGCCCGCTGTGGTGCTGTTGGCGATTTTTGCTTATTGGCCGATGTACGGCATTCTCATCGCCTTCAAGGACTTTTCTTACCGGCAGGGGATTTTGGGCAGCGAATGGTGCGGTTTTGAAAATTTCACCGCCCTTTTCGAGATAGACATGTTTTGGAGGGCGTTTCGGAACACCATCGTCATCAATTTGCTCAAACTCCTGTTCGGGTTCGTCGCGCCCGTTATGATGGCGGTCATGCTGAATGCAGTTTCCAATAAACAGCTGAAAAACGCGTTGCAGACCATCGTGTATCTGCCCCATTTCGTGTCCTGGGTGGTCGTTTCCGGCTTGCTTATGTCCCTGTTTGATACGACGTCGGGCGCCATTTACAACTTTTTCGGGCTGTTCGGCATAGAATTGAACGTGTTCAGCAACAACGCCCAGTTCCTGGCGCTCGTCGTGATCTCCGATATCTGGAAGGAGGTCGGGTGGGGGGCGATCATCTATCTCGCCGCGCTCACCAACATCTCGCCCGAATATTATGAGGCGGCCCGGATAGACGGCGCCAACTCCG
>CALWAU010000142.1 GCA_944375795.1 uncultured Clostridia bacterium
GCCCTTTGTGGGCCGGGGCGGCCAACTACTGGATAAGATGCTGGCAGCGGTTGGACTTTCTCGAAATGCCAACATTTATATTGCCAACATCGTCAAATGCCGCCCTCCCCAAAACCGGGATCCCCGGCCGGAGGAGCAGGAAGCCTGTATCGGATGGTTGCGGGAGCAGACCAGCCTTCTGCGCCCCAAAATTCTGGTTTGTCTGGGCCGGATTGCCGCGTGTAAAATTATGGACCCCAATTTCAAGGTCACCCGTCAGCACGGCCTTTTCATACAAAAGGGCGGCATCTGGATGATGGGTACCTATCATCCGGCTTCCCTGCTCCGCAATCCGGGTCAAAAACCGGACGCTTTTGCAGATTTTCAAGCTCTGCGGGATAAAATCAGCGAGGTCTGCCACCACACCCAATTGGTGTATCCGGAGGATTAATTCATCGGCATAACATATGGCTTTTCTCCTATACTACACCCTGTTCCCTCTTGTTAGGTAAAATTCTCTTTGAAGAAAAGTTTATCATATTCTAATTGTATAATTCAAAAATAATTATACAAAAGGGAGTTGATTATATGTTGAAATTTATGTACGACACTCAATTGCTCATTGAAGGCAACCATCTGGATGAAGAGATTATCCACGAGTACATTACCTCCCATATAAAAGGGGACTGTTTGATCGCGGTCGGTGATGAAAACCTTATTAAAATCCATTTTCATACTAATACGCCTTGGAAGGTATTGGAATATGCCGCTACACAAGGAGAGATTTTTGATGTGGTGATAGAAAATATGGACCGGCAGGAAAGAGGATTAAAGGGATAATATCTTTTGGGCGTATCTGATTTTTAAGACCATTGCCTTTTTATAGATGCTCGTTTTTAAAATAAACCTTTCTCAAAAGCTCATGTTTTTTAATCAGACTTGCAGGGAATACAAAAAGGTTGGAATTATATAAATACCGCCCCATCCTTCAGTTTAATATGACGAAAATTACTTGAGCCCTTGCTTATAAAAACGAGACGATCACCATCCATTAAAAAATGGTTGATTACCGGCAGCAGTTCCTCAATATTCTCTGTAAGAGTCAAAACGTCCTCCTCTACTGACCAGGTACCTATGCCAATATGGCTACTGAGTCCTCCCTCAGAGTATGAGAAGTCCCCATTCCTCTTTATTGTAATGGTAAACTCGCCGCCAAAGCCTTCACCATTATATGTATAAACTTTTTCAGGAATGCGGACCTGTCCCTGTACACAACCGCCCAGCATAAACAAAAAGCTCCATGCTAAAACCATAACAATCCATCTTTTCAAAAGAATCCTTCCTTTTTAACGGTGTATGCCTTATAATGTTATTAGCAATCACATTTACAAAAGGTTCATCTTATGATACGTATATCCGAACTGCCATACATTTGCTTTTGAATAGCGTGATTTTTCCCCTTGGCTTGTTTAAGTAAATTTTCATTGCGGCTTTGATAAACTTTAGCAGTCCACAGGAACTACCTTCTGAAATACCGCCAAATGCCGTTTGCTCAAAGATTTATCCAGATGCAGGGAACCAAAAAACCATCTTTTAAAGTCCACGTTTTCTTCCAGCTGATTGAAATAGATATTGATCCCATCCAGCCGGGCCGTCCCCGCCCCCAAAAAACCCTGACATTTTCCCGATGGCTCATGGGTAATGATGTAATCCACCTGCCGGTTTGCCTTCATCAGGGTTTCCAGACCGTGCCGCATCTCGGACGGACTGGGCATTTCCTCCTCCCACCAGGTCTTGGAAGCGGAACGAATATCATGCTCCGCACTTTCCCCGCCACCAAAAACAAAATAGGAATGCCCTTCGATGTCAAACCGCTCTCCCCGGATTAACTGCTTCAGGTTTCCGGAAATTTCCCGAACTTTGCCGCCGTTCCACTCTGTTGTGGGATACTGCTTCAGAAGATCATAGTTCTCGTGACAGCCCTCTACAAACAGCACCTGAAACCGGAGCCTCCCGATTTTTTTCAGGACCGCTTCTTCCTTTTTATCGCCCCTCCACAGGAAGCCGAAATCTCCACATACAATCAGGGTATCCCCTTTTTTCAGCTTTCTCATGGCGGGGGAAGAAAAACGGGCATAATCTCCGTGCATATCGCCGGTGATGTAAACCATAAAGTGAACCAGCCTTTCCTGCGGTCGGAAAATAAGACAAAATTGTTTGTTTTCTCCAGACCGGTTTTATGGTATAATAGCGGCAACAGATCTGTCGCTGCAAGCAATGTATAACTAGTATACGCCTGTCCGTCGTCAGTCACGGCTTCTGATCCCTTTGTATCCAGCGCAGCCTGATGTTGCACTGGACTATGATCCAGGACTTGATTTAGAGATATCGCTTTTATTCTTGCTGGTGCGGGCTTTCAACAGACTTTGAGAGCAATGAAACCGGAAGAGTACCAGAAATGTCCATGACTCTAAGAAACCTTATAAAAATTGCCAGCGGTTGTCTGGCTTCACCTTGTTGAAACGAACACACCTTATATTATATCAAAACATTGGGGAATGTCTATGAAGAAATCTCAATTTTTGTCGTTTTTCCTCTGTCTCATGCTGTTCACTGGGCTTTTGGCCGCGCCGGTCTCCGCACAGGTACTGTACGATTACCCTACATCTGAGGGAAATACCATCGAATCTCCCTCAGCCATGTTGGTATATCTGGGCACTACCGCAGAACAGGATGTGGTGCTGTACGAAAAGGACGCGGATACCCGGTATTCACCCGGTGCCCTGGTGCGGGTGATGGTGGGTGCCTATGCCATGGAGGTTATTGAGGAAAAAAACCTGGATATGGAGACCACAACCGGTACCTATACCCTCCAGATGTTCAATCACACTATAGCCGGCACTGGTCTGGGCACCGCCAATATGGCTTTTGGTGAAACCTGGACCTTAAAGGATCTGCTTTCAGTTTCCATGATTCAGACGGCTGCGGATGCGGCCCTGACGCTGGCGGTAACGCTCTGCGGCGATCAGGCCACTTTTGTACAGGGCATGAATGATCTGGCGGAAGAATTGGGCTGTACCAATTCCCATTTCACCAACGTGACCGGCCTTCACGACGAGAATCAGTATATGTCTCCACGGGATGTTATCATCATCACCCGATATGCGGCGGATTTTCCGGCTCTTCGGAAAATGATGGAGATGAGCCAGTACACCGCACACCCCGTCAGCGGGGGAGAGGCCCGCAGTTGGCCATCCAGCAATGAGTTGCTGCGCTCCACCTCCAGCAATTATTACAAGGATGCGGTATACGGCCGGACCGGCTATGCCGACGGTTATTCCATTGTGGCTATGGGAGCCAAAGCGGGATATGAATACATGGCGGTGGCTATGGGAGCGCAAAAAGACGAAAATGGTGCAGCCACCGTCCATTTTTCCGACGCTAAAAAATTGCTTCAATGGGGTTTCAGCGATTTTTCATATAAGACGCTGCTGAACAAAAATGAACCGGTTGACCGGATTCCGGTTTCCCTTTGCTGGGAAAAGGACACCATTGCTGCGGTTCCGGTGGAAGAATTCTCCACCATTGTGGCCTCGGGTGTGGATTCCTCTCAAGTGATCCGCAAGGTGATCCGGTATCAGGATACTTTGACCGCACCGGTGGAAAAGGATACTCCTCTTGGAAAGGTGGAGCTGTA